>NZ_JAMAUK010000100.1:0-1034 GCF_023714395.1 Niallia sp. MER 6
CGCAGGTTCGAATCCTGCATGACTCACCATTTACGCGGGTGTGGCGGAATTGGCAGACGCACTAGACTTAGGATCTAGCGCCGCAAGGCGTGGGGGTTCGACTCCCTTCACCCGCACCATTTAATTTAATACACAAGCGGAAGTAGTTCAGTGGTAGAACACCACCTTGCCAAGGTGGGGGTCGCGAGTTCGAACCTCGTCTTCCGCTCCATTTTTAAAAAACAATGCCGGGGTGGCGGAACTGGCAGACGCACAGGACTTAAAATCCTGCGGTAGGTGACTACCGTACCGGTTCGATTCCGGTCCTCGGCACCATTGTTACTTTAAAAATTAGCGCCCGTAGCTCAATTGGATAGAGCGTCTGACTACGGATCAGAAGGTTATGGGTTCGACTCCTTTCGGGCGCGCCATATACGGGAAGTAGCTCAGCTTGGTAGAGCACTTGGTTTGGGACCAAGGGGTCGCAGGTTCGAATCCTGTCTTCCCGACCATGTATGTTACTCCATAAAAATTGGGGCCTTAGCTCAGCTGGGAGAGCGCCTGCCTTGCACGCAGGAGGTCAGCGGTTCGATCCCGCTAGGCTCCACCAATTTTAATTAATACTGAATAATGGCGGCGTAGCTCAGCTGGCTAGAGCGTACGGTTCATACCCGTGAGGTCGGGGGTTCGATCCCCTCTGCCGCTACCATATTATTTAGGAACTTGTTTGGACCTTTAGCTCAGTTGGTTAGAGCAGACGGCTCATAACCGTCCGGTCGTAGGTTCGAGTCCTACAAGGTCCACCATCATATCGAGGAGGAATACCCAAGTCCGGCTGAAGGGATCGGTCTTGAAAACCGACAGGCGGGTCAAACCGCGCAGGGGTTCGAATCCCCTTTCCTCCTCCATTTTTGAAGTATTTGAATATTATTATCGCGGGGTGGAGCAGTCTGGTAGCTCGTCGGGCTCATAACCCGAAGGTCGCAGGTTCAAATCCTGTCCCCGCAATCTGGTCCGGTAGTTCAGTTGGTTAGAATGCCTGCCTGTCACGCAGG
>NZ_JAMAUK010000101.1:0-950 GCF_023714395.1 Niallia sp. MER 6
GAACTTTCACTATGGAGGATCTAAGGCATAAGTTAGGGGCAACAAATATATATCCAGCTTATGGGAATTTTAAGCAACGAATATTACTACCTTCTCAAAAACAGATAAATAAAAAATCAGATATCACATTTGAATTCCAAGAGATCAAACAAGGAAGAGCAGTTAAAGAGATTAAATTCTTTATACAAACCAAAGATTCTATTATTCAACCTTTACCCTTACCTGTTCCTATATCTAAATCCATTGAACATGAAGTGTTAAGTACAGAAGAAGTTGAAAAAGATATTTTTGTCGTGTCTAAAGATGATATCAAAGAAATAAAAAACCTGGCTAAGGATTTAGGTTTTAAGGTGACGAGTAAAACGATACAAATTTGGTTGGATTATGGGAAAAGAAATGTAATTCAAGTAATGGAGTCAATTAGAGATAATTATAAAATAGAAAATCCAGTAGGCTTTATCACATACAAATTAAAGCATGAGACAGATAACGAAATCCTTGAAGTAAATCCTATTGATGATGCCATTCAAGATTTTATAAATAGTCATATACCAAAACGTAAAATAAAAAGAGTAGAGTTTTTAACAGACTGGATGATGAAAACAAAAGCTTTACAAACATTTAGTAAGTACATGAATGAAGATGATGCTTTAAATTTATGGAATTCAAAGAAAGACGCAATAATGGCAGAACTAAATGATCGTAGAGGAAAAATGATTTTAAATTAAAAAAGCAAAAACTAATATGGTTTTTGTTTTTTTTTATAGAAATTATCAATATTGAACTATCTATTGCTATAGGGAATTTTATTATGTAGAATAGAAACTCGCTTAAAGAAAGAAGATAATAAAAAGTTTTTAAAAGAAGTTGACTTCCACGAATATGGATGATATATTAGTACATGTCGCTAATGCGAAAAAACATTCTTTCTTTTTTTAAAAAAAGTTTGT
>NZ_JAMAUK010000102.1:0-937 GCF_023714395.1 Niallia sp. MER 6
CTAAATAACGTAAAACCTTCCAATTATGAGAAGTAGGAAGGTTATTTGGTATACCCTTTTTTAGTATAACATGAAATATTTTTAGTATTTAATGAAAAATATTGACAAACTATTAGCTGGTTTAGTACTTGAGCAATAAAGAAACATTGATTCTTACTGGATTTAACGCCCTTAAGTGAAATTGTTCAGAAATTGTTCACATTTTATGTGTTAAACAGTATAAAGCAATAAAAGCTGCCAATTGGCAGCTATAGTTAAGTAGCGTTAATACTTTGAGATTTAAGAAATGAAATCAGCTTTTGGTTAGTATTTTCTGCCGAGTTTCCAATCCAAATTAAATGTCCCCATGAATCCACTAAATGTAACTCTGAATTTCCTATTTTTTCGAGAGCAGTCTGTGGATGTTCAAGTGGAATAAAACCGTCATTTTCACTATGCATAATAAGAGTTGGACTTTTGATAGACGTTAAATCTGAATCCTTCAGTTCTTTAGATTGTTTTAGATCAATAAGGAAACCATGGCCAGAACGTTGACGAGCATTCATCTTCGTAAATTTTAACACATCACTAACTTCAGATTTGATTTTAAGTTCTTTTTTGTCAAGAGAACTAAACTGTGGAGCCATCATTTTAAACATAGCGTTCGGGAATAAATGGCTCAGTTTACTCAGTAGTCTCCATGTAAACCCTTCAATGGAAGGACGAAAAATGATATGGGCAGCTTTATACTCCAATTCTTTATTTGTCAACCACTCCTTAGAGACTGCACTCTCTAAGATAAGACTTTTTACTCTTTCTGGATACAAAGAAGCAAAACGTATTCCAGTTGGACCTCCAGCTGAAATTGCTATAACATGGACTTGATTTATTTGTAGATGTTTCAGTAAATCCCCATAATGTTCACAGGCCTTTGTTAAACTTTCCCCTACTTCTTTAG
>NZ_JAMAUK010000103.1:0-810 GCF_023714395.1 Niallia sp. MER 6
AAACCAGCTAATAGTTTGTCAACATTTTTCAATAAAAAGATAAATAATCTCGTGGTATACTAAAAATGCACATGCCAAATAACCTACCGCTATATTTTAATTGGAAGGTTTTGTTGTATTTAGTTAGATATAGTTATTAATCTATATCTTGGAAAGTTGTTCGTTTTTTTAATAAGGCAAAGATCCAGTGTAAGAGCTTGTTTACACATGCAATAACGGCTACCCTAAAGGGTTTTCCTTCTTCTCGTTTCTTATCATAAAACTCTCTTAGTTTTCGATTGCGTGGAATAATCTCGTCGGTTGTCTTCTTTTTACGACTATCCCTTATACCACTTTGAACAGCCATATATAAGGCGTGGCGAAGTCTACATGAGCCACGTTTCGTTATTCGATTCACCGATGCGGTAAACCTCCCAGATGAGTACACACTAGGATCTATCCCAGCGAATGCAACAAGTTTCTTGGCATCATTAAATCGATCTATTTCTCCAATTTCGGATATAATCGTGGCAGCGATTTTTTCTCCGATTCCAGGGATAGATTGAAGAATATAATACTCTTCAATTTCTTTAGCGAGAGCATTTATTTCATCTGCAATCTTGGATAGATGCTCTTGGTATTGAAGAACTATCTTAATTAAAATTTCTAGATTGAAAATATGACTCTCATAGAGATTGTTTTGAAATGGATTACGTAGGGCAGCCTCTATTAACATTTGTGCCTTTTCCTCTGCCCAGGACACCGAACGATTCTTACATAATGAAGCTATTTTATCAGTTAATTCTTTTTCACTGACACTTAATACCGCCT
>NZ_JAMAUK010000104.1:0-749 GCF_023714395.1 Niallia sp. MER 6
TGATGTTTATATAGAAATACTTTATAGTTATTAAAGTATTTCAAAACTTAGTGAACCAAAGGAATATACAACTAAATAACGCCTCAAAGCTTGTTATAGATAGGTTTGGCAAGGGTGCGTTCGACACAAGAACGGGTATCGTTCTAGTTGAACAGGAAAAAGAAATTACATGAACAGATATTGAAATATTAGACATTCTAATAGAACGCATTAGAACGGAAGAAGAATTTAACAGAGAACTGGTGCAAAGGTTAGATAAACAACAAAGATACATGGATACAAACCAGGGATAGGACACTTATAAAATTCAATACCCCGCGCTTAATTGTCCTTATCCGTGGTTTTTTTGCAGGATATAATGAACTTTGGTAGAACGTATAAAAGAACGCTACTAGGAGGCGATATTATATGGATGATATACATGAAAAAGCCTATTCAACAAAGGATTTAAGTCTTGCGCTGGCTATTGGCGATAGTACACTTAGGAAGTGGTGCCTGGCACTCGAGAAGAACGGGTACAGTTTTATAAGGAACGAGCAAAAGAACAGGGTATTCATAGAAAGCGATATTGTCATTTTAAAACATTTCCAAGGCTTGGTTAAACAACATAATATGCAACTTGATAACGCCTCAAAGCTTGTTATAGATAGGTTTGGCAAGGGTGCGTTCGACACGAGAACGGATGTCGTTCTGGTCGAACAGGAAAAAGAAATTACACAATCAGATAGTGAAATTTTAACCACTCTACT
>NZ_JAMAUK010000105.1:0-739 GCF_023714395.1 Niallia sp. MER 6
AAGAGATTAAGAGAATATTACGATAAAAAACGGGAGGAAGGTAAACCCTATAAAGTCACTATAATTGCTTGTGCAAATAAACTTTTACACTGGATATATGCACTGTTGAAAAACAAATCTACTTTCCAAGATATAGCGTAATTAAAAAGTAAAACGGACCAAAACTTTCCAAATAGTGAAATTGGAAGGTTATTTCGTATACATAAATTTAGTATAACATGAAAGATTTAAAGAATTTATTTATTGACAAACTAATAACTGGTTTTATTTAAGTGTAATAGTTTACAATCTTTTGATTATAAATCATATTTAGTCTTCAAAATGCTTAGATTAGCCATGATTTTTTTCAATTTAAACGATAATATATAACTAGTTAGCTTATTTTAAAATGTATCACTCAACTGGAGGCGCTTATTATAGAACATCAACATAAACCAAAGAAACTAAAAGATAAAGATAGACAAGAGGAAATTTTAATCGCTTGTGACCAATTATATAGTCTACATGGGTATGAGGGTGTAAACTTAAAAGCAATTTCTAAGTTAACAACCTTCACGAGAACATTAATTTATAAATATTACAATTCTAAAGAAGAAATTATGTTAGACCTTCTTGTTTATTGCAAAATAAAAGTACAGAGGTTTGCGAGGAATTTGTGCAGAATCTAACTGCATAAAAAATAGGCTTGCCAGCCCCTAAAATATCCCCTACTGTATGGATTGAGAGATCACAACAGTGG
>NZ_JAMAUK010000106.1:0-720 GCF_023714395.1 Niallia sp. MER 6
AGATTCAAATTTCGGTATTTTTGGTTCAAAAGAGATAGAAATGGAAACATACCAACGCCCCTTTTTCTCATACAACTCCGCTGCTCCTTGTTTTGCTTTCCCTTCCAAAACTTTATCTAACCAATGTTTTTGGTATGTTTCTATTACAACTGGTACACCAACACGTTTCTCAAGAGTAGGAAATGAAACTTTATAGAGGTTGTTTTCTTTCTCTACTTTCAAATTTTGGTTGTTGAACCCACACCAAAAACGGCGAAAAACCTTCGCTTTTTGATTATTTTTCTTAGATTTAACCTCTCGAATGGATTGGTTCACAATAGCCGAGGGGAATTTCCCATCAGAAAACAACTTATAAACTTTCGATGTTGCACCCTTTAGACCTTGATATTCCAATAACCAGTTCGCAAAAGATGTGTTGATATTTGTCATTTCTTTGTACATCTCTTTTTTAGCATTAGTAGGATTTAATAATTCTAGTTTCAAAGAAATTGTTTCCAAGTTAGTTCACCACCAATCGAACGTATGTTTCTTATATTATAACAACAAGAGATTCAAATGCCTAGTGGATTACTCTGAGAAATAAAAAACCGTTCACATTCTAAAGTGTACCCTTTGTAAAGGACATTTAAAAAAAGCCTAGGCAGTTTTAAGAAGATGATCTCTGTATTGAACAGGGGTCATCTTTTTTAAGTTCCACTGATATCTATAGTAATTGTAATA
>NZ_JAMAUK010000107.1:0-626 GCF_023714395.1 Niallia sp. MER 6
GATCCTAAGTCTAGTGCGTCTGCCAATTCCGCCACACCCGCGTAAATGGTGAGTCATGCAGGATTCGAACCTGCGACCCTCTGATTAAAAGTCAGATGCTCTACCAACTGAGCTAATGACTCATCTCGTTTTACAAAGAATGGTGCCGACGAGAGGACTTGAACCCCCAACCTACTGATTACAAGTCAGTTGCTCTACCAATTGAGCTACATCGGCTTATTATGGTGGAGGATGACGGGATCGAACCGCCGACCCTCTGCTTGTAAGGCAGATGCTCTCCCAGCTGAGCTAATCCTCCATTGTATGCCTGGCGACGTCCTACTCTCACAGGAGGAGAACCTCCAACTACCATCGGCGCTGAGAAGCTTAACTTCCGTGTTCGGTATGGGAACGGGTGTGACCTTCTCGCTATCGCCACCAGACTTTTTTTAAAGACAAGTATTATTATAACCTATCTAATTAGTTTTTGCAACACTTTTTTCAAAGTTTTTTTCAGAGGATTTATTCCCTGAAAACTAGATTATGTTGTAAGAAGAAAGAATGAGTAATCATTTATGTCCAGCTGCAGAAGCCAAATCGTACGGCTGTTTCACTCACTCGTGCACAGTCTTGCGACTGCTTCTCGC
>NZ_JAMAUK010000108.1:0-620 GCF_023714395.1 Niallia sp. MER 6
AAGTCCTGTGCGTCTGCCAGTTCCGCCACCCCGGCATTGTTTTTTAAAAATGGAGCGGAAGACGAGGTTCGAACTCGCGACCCCCACCTTGGCAAGGTGGTGTTCTACCACTGAACTACTTCCGCTTAGAGTATTAAATTAAATGGTGCGGGTGAAGGGAGTCGAACCCCCACGCCTTGCGGCGCTAGATCCTAAGTCTAGTGCGTCTGCCAATTCCGCCACACCCGCATAAATGGTGAGTCATGCAGGATTCGAACCTGCGACCCTCTGATTAAAAGTCAGATGCTCTACCAACTGAGCTAATGACTCATCTCTATTAATAAAAGATGGTGCCGACGAGAGGACTTGAACCCCCAACCTACTGATTACAAGTCAGTTGCTCTACCAATTGAGCTACATCGGCGTTTGTATGGTGGAGGATGACGGGATCGAACCGCCGACCCTCTGCTTGTAAGGCAGATGCTCTCCCAGCTGAGCTAATCCTCCATTATACGCCTGGCGACGTCCTACTCTCACAGGGGGAGAGCCCCCAACTACCATCGGCGCTGAGAAGCTTAACTTCCGTGTTCGGTATGGGAACGGGTGTGACCTTCTCGCTATCGCCACCAGACTATTTAATT
>NZ_JAMAUK010000109.1:0-592 GCF_023714395.1 Niallia sp. MER 6
GATAAAGAGTAAGATTAGCTCATTTGCTAAACTCTAGCTTTTTGTTACTTTGTTTTCATCTTTATAACGCAAGTTATAAAAACGATTATTGTTGACGTTTTGTTTGTTCAGTTTTCAAAGAGCAATTAGTAAACTGCTTAATGCAGCTTTTCAACTATAATAAAAATTGGATACATTGTCAATACCCAAAAAAATATTGGTGGAGCCTAGCGGGATCGAACCGCTGACCTCCTGCGTGCAAGGCAGGCGCTCTCCCAGCTGAGCTAAGGCCCCATCTTTTAATGAGAAATAATGGTCGGGAAGACAGGATTCGAACCTGCGACCCCTTGGTCCCAAACCAAGTGCTCTACCAAGCTGAGCTACTTCCCGTATATTTGGCGCGCCCGAAAGGAGTCGAACCCATAACCTTCTGATCCGTAGTCAGACGCTCTATCCAATTGAGCTACGGGCGCTAAATATTTGAAAAACAATGGTGCCGAGGACCGGAATCGAACCGGTACGGTAGTCACCTACCGCAGGATTTTAAGTCCTGTGCGTCTGCCAGTTCCGCCACCCCGGCATTGTTTTTTAAAAATGGAGCGGAAGACGAGGT
>NZ_JAMAUK010000010.1:0-160136 GCF_023714395.1 Niallia sp. MER 6
TTAATCCAATCTTGGAATAGAGCATAGCTAACCCCAATTTTTCTCGCTATTGTATTTACGCCATCATCACCATCTATATATTCCAAAACGGCACTAATTTTTTCTTCTATTGAAAATTTGGCCATAAAAAAGGCACCTCCAATTGTTAGACCTTCGTCTAACAATTGGGGTGCACTTCAGGGAGAGCTGTTCATTTAAATTATTTTGAGTTATTCATCTGATCTGTTAAGTTAGCAAGAATCGCACTATTCTCTTGGTCTGCATCAAACTGGATGACATCATCATAGTCAAAGGTAGTTAACGAGTCAGGAAATGATTCCTTTAAATAATGGACAAATGAATGAATGTCATCTCCTACTGTGTTATTGCGGCGATACTCCATCATAATTTGGCGGAATTTATGCGGAGGTAAATCGCATTGAATATGAAAGGATTTGCTAATGCCTAAGTGATCTTCGTCTGAGCTGTATAGATTATAGATGTTAGTCAATATTAACTCTCTCCTTTTGTATAGAATGAACTTGATTATTTTGCCCTTTTAGGCAAGTATTATAAAATTATTGACTATATAAATACTTCCTCACTACATTCATACCCTCATATTCGGCTTATCATTCTCTTTCTTTCTCACTTTGCTTAAACGCTTTGTATTTAAATACTTTCAAATCTAATTCTTTTCACTACATTGAGGTGTGCAGTTATCTGAAAGATTTCTTCTTACCAAAATTAAATACTGCCGCCACTGGACAGGTCTGCTCTACTACCAATTACAATCTGATTTGCATAATTTATTAACATGAATAAAACCGCCCCTATATACAGGTCGGTTTTTGGCGAAATCTAAAATTATTCAGCTTCCCCAACAACAGCAAAGCGTTGGTTTTTATGTTGTGGATTTTCAATTTCATCTAATAATGCGATTGCATAGTCGGCATAACTGATATAGCTGTCACCTTTAGAGTTTAGAAAAAGAACATCTCCGCCCTTTTGATAGAATCCTGTGCGCTTGCCTTCTGGATTAAAGAAACCTCCTGGACTAATATATGTCCAGTTAATATCATTCGTATTTTGCAGTTCTTTTAAGTTTTCTCCCATATTAAAAGCCGTTGGATAATAAGCTTTAGGGAATTCAGATGTTTCCAGCACAAGCATTGTTTTCGTTTCATCTACAAATAAGCTTCCTGCTCCACCTACTACAACTAGTCGAGTGTTTGGGGCAGCTTTTAACGCTTCTATCAGCACCTGACCTGCCTCAATATGCTGGATTTCTTGGCCTGGAGCAGAATTAAAAGCATTTACTACCATCGTAATTTTGAATATCTTCTGTTTTCAAATTGAAAACATTATTCTCAACGACAGTTACCTGATGATTTTGTATTTTTGCAGTGTCTCTTACAATTGCTGTAACCTCATGGCCCCGTTCTACTGCTTCTTTTAAAATTAAGTTTCCTGCTTTACCACTAGCACCAATAATTGCAATTTTCATTATAAACTCCTCCTATAATTATAATTTTAATAGTTACAACTCTTCCACCTAAAGGCTACTTGCTTAGTTAAAACAATGAGTTTACTTCGTTTTTAATTTCTTCAAGCATTCCTTTTCTTGTTGAATCATCCACTGAAGGAACGCTGCCAAAAGTTAAATGACCAACACTTTCAATACCGCAAAATTCAAATATTCCTGTTGTAGAGGTTTTCTTTAGTGCTTCTGTCATTCCAATAGAATCATAAATATCCTTCGGTGTTCCGTGAGTATTGATAATAAGACCTTTCTTCCCTGCTAGCAGCTTATCTATACCACCATCAGTATTGTACTGATAAGCAAATCCGTAGGAGTACACTCTGTCAATATAGCCTTTTAAAATAGCCGGCATTCCTGTCCACCAGATTGGATAAATGAGTGTAATAACGTCTGCTTTGCTGATATATTCTTGTTCTTTTTTAATTTCTGGATCTACTTCACCCTTACCATCAAACTTTAAAACCGGGTCTATCCCAATTGCATATAAATCCCTAACAATAACTTCATGACTTTTCTCTTGTAAAGACTCAACGACCGTACCGAGAATAGCATGGTTAAAGCTTTCTTCGTTTGGATGTGCATAAATAACTAAATGATTCATTACCATTCCTCCACTTTTTTCTATGCTTATCATTAATAACTTCGTTCACAGTTAATCACTTGTATCAATAGTTGTTACAAGTAATAATATAAGTTACATGTATCTAACTTGTCAACAGGTATATAAAATTGTTTTTCCCGAGACTTTTTAAGATTTTTAGGTATAATATAGTTGTAACCAGAATAATTACATGAAAATTGAACTTATCGTTAGGAAGGTGTTTCACATGTCGATCAGCAGTCGTTTTGCTGTTGGTATTCATATACTGACTCTTATTGAAATAAATAAAACAAGTGTTAACTCCTCTGAGTTTCTAGCAAGCAGTGTAAATACAAATCCCGCTGTTATCAGAAAGATAATGGGCATGCTTAAAAATGCCGGCTTAATTAACGTCCGTCCAGGAATTGCCGGAGCTCAAGCAGCAAAAAAGTTATCTGAGATTACTTTGCATGATGTTTATAAAGCTGTAAACGTCGTTCAAGAAAAAGAGCTCTTTAGTATACACGACAACCCAAACCCTGATTGTCCTGTTGGAAGAAATATACAAGACGCAGTACTTCCTCTCTTTACCATTGCTCAATCAGCAATGGAGAAAGCTTTAAGTCATATTACCATTGACGATGTTGTAAAAGATATTATTGAAAAAGAAAAGAATCATGAAAGCATTAAATAGTGCTATAAAAATGAAAAGAAGTCTGTTAAATGCAGACTTCTCTTTTTGTACGCTCCAACTGTTGGATAACTATAAACTCGTATTGTTGTTATTCTTATATTCCTTGCTGTACCTCTTTTCCGCAAAGAATAAAATAAACCCTGCCAGAAGTGAAACACTGAATACAATCCCGTACACTAGTTTATTTTTCATTTTTGTCAGCTCCTTATTTTATTCCACTCGTCCGTATCCTCCTCTATACATTTATTATAAAAGAATTCAAAACAAAAAAAATCGTACAATCAGGCAAATTCACACGTACACTAGGGAAAAAATATTAAAATCATGGAGTAAACATCCATATTAATGTCACTCCCTATAGTTTCCATCGATTATTGATTGTTTTCTTATTCTCCGTAACCCACTACTTAAAGTCCCTTAATTATTCTTTTCGACCAATATAATACTTTAGCCACTTCTTTAACAGAATATCCTTGAAGAGTTCAGAATATAAGTACCTGTCTATAAGAATTCTTTAGTTTTCTAATGAAATCTAACAATAAATTATGTTATCTGTCACTTAACACAAGCAGCAACCAATTAACTACATACAAAAAAGTCTCATGTTAACTCTTAAGAAACATGAGACTTCTTAAATCAAAATCACCTTTGTGAAAGACCAGTATCCTTATTTGTTACAGAATGTCTTATTCCAGGATCGTGAATATTATATTTTTTTACTAATTTTATTGTTGCAGCTGCGAATGCCCAGCAGATGACTAGTGAGGCAACTAGCATCCACATTAGAAGGTCTGGTGAGTAGTTCATAATGACTGGTGTAAATACAGAGCACACCGCTGTTAAAATACGGACAACAGCAATTGAAAAGCCTGTGACGCTTGCCCGCAAATCTGGCGGATAGAATGATTGGGTCCAAATTTTATAAATTGATTCTCCATGTAAGTTATTACAAGCAGAGTAAATAAAGTAAGCGGCAGAGAAAATAATCCATGATGTTCCGCCAAAATTCCAGAAATCACGAAAGACAGAACACAAAGAAAAATTCCGGTATGCATCATTGTGTATCGATATTTAGTATCAGCTAATTAATGAAAAAGAGAACGGCAATTGCAGCAAGGTTGGCAAAGAAGCCTAGTGCAGTTGAATATGATTGGGTCCGTCCGTTAATGGTAACAAGGAAATAATTGACGAACGAGCCCCAAGTATTTGTTGGGATATTCCAAAACAGATAAAAACCAGTAATCGAGATGAGCGGCACCATATACTTTTTGGAAGCAAAAATTGCTTTGATGGAAACTTTTTGTGCTGGTTGAGCGCGATTATTTTCATGTGCATTTTGTTCGTAAAGTTCATGTTCAACTTGACGAAACTTTTTGGAAAACACCCTAATGCCCCAATTAATCATGGCTATTGCGGCAATCCAAATGAACAACACCCGTGTCCCTGTCATATCCATGGTAGAAGTTAAGAAACCAAGTGCTTGTGAAAGGAGAATCCCGAGAATCCAAAACATCTCCGTAATAGTGATAACTTTACCATGATGTTTCGGTGAAACACGCTCCGTAATGACAGCAAGCGATGTTGGCAGATCTGCCCCTGATGCAAGTCCTGCGATAATTAACCCAATGAGTAGCATTGGCATACTATTAGAAAAGGCGATGATAATACTGCCGATTGCTACAAGCAGAATATCGATGTTAAAGACACGGACCCGGCCAAATTTATCAGATAAACGGCCGCCAAACAATGCCCCGATCGCAACAGAAAGGGTTAGCGCTGTGCTGATAACTCCTGTCCACCATGGATTAATGCCGAAATGGTCAGACCAAATTGCTAGAGCAATGCCGGCGCTGACAAGCAATGCGGCATCCAGGTAGGAAGCAACACCTGCAACACTTGCTAAAAACCAGTCTTTACCTGAAAGCTTATCTTGTGATTTCTCCATATTCATTTACTCCCTTTTTTATAAGTTAATAATTAATTCCTGCTCTCTTTCGATAGGAATAATTCGATTAGCTAGATGAAGAACTCCTCCAGATACGTTTGCTGTAACAGTAAGTTGTTGCTTGCTCCATTCAACTTTTACTTGCCCTGCTCCGACTGGCAATTCACAGGAGAAATCTTTAAAAAGGCCTACTTGTGGAGCCACTTCAAAGCTTTTGTACCCTGGTGCTGTGGGCTGAACGCCTAACAGGTAACGCCCGACTAAATAAATAGGACTGGCCCCCCATGCGTGACAGAGACTTTTCCCATATTTATCACCATACATTGCATATTTTTCGGCACCTGTTTCGTTAGGGTCGTAATATTCCCAGAAAGTCGTCGCACCTTCAGCTAACATCCCGCCCCAGTAGGATTTAACTTGCTCAAGGACATACGAATATTCACCAATTTGTGCCATTACTTCAAGCTCCCAAAACTTAAAATACGGTGTATGAATATCATTAATTGCTGGATTTAATAAAACATTCTTTTTAATAATCGCTGCTTTTTTTTCATCAACTATATTAAACAGTATGGCAAAGATGTTAGCATGTTTTGTTATGTTCCGTTTACCAGATTCATAACTGTCTATAAAGCCGCCCTTCTCTTCGTCCCAATAATATTTATGGATATTGGCTATTAGCTTTTCTGATTTTGCTTGTAAGTCTCCATTTGGCATTCCCAATGCTTTCTCAACGCTCATCATGCTTTGATAAGCACGGGCCAGCAGCATTTGTTCTGCACAGAGCGGGCCTGAAATATCAAACTCTGCCCAATCAATATACACCCAATCACCTGGTTTACCGTAAATAAAACCGTGTTCATTCGTTTGGGATTCACAATATTGCAGCAGGGATACCATTTTCGGATAAATTCCCTCAATAAATCTGCGATCACTAAATGTTTGATAATACTCTTCAATGCTTATCAGCCAATACAGGGAATAATCGATAATTGTATTAAGATGTTGTTGCATAAGATTGGTACCGCGGAGCCCAAGAATTGTCCGCTCAACAATTTCTTTGTTGAAAAAACTATAGCGATTAATGAAATAGCTTTGATAGGCATCTCCCGACCATACCCATTTATCCCGTTTAACTCCATCTAAAAAGAAGATATCACTGCAAGTACGGAAAGTGCGATCGGCAACCTCCCAAATTTGGTTGAGCTGCTGATCTGATGAGTGGAACTGACTTACTCCGCCGAACTCAACATATTGCCGGATAGCAGTAATCATTACTGAATCTTCCATTACATTGGGTAAAAAGATATAGCGAAACGCTCGCAGTCGGGTAACAAAAGTGTTTTCTTCCAATAGTTCAAGGTCTTTATCATCACGAGTGTTTATCACTTGTTTGAGGTAACAGTCCTTAACATCAAGTGCTTCTGTCCTGCTCTCACCATAACAACACGTAATAGGTTGAAATCTTTCGGAGAAAGTCACTTTTGTTTTTGCTGTAATGGTATGACCGAAATCTAGCAATGTACCTCCATTTACATATTCAATCTTCGAGGGTGTCTTCTGTTCATATGTGTAAGGAAATTCCATCGGATCTTGCTCTTTATCCACAAAAAGAGCGCTTACACCTACAGCCTGATCTGATTCGATATAGTTTGAAGCCAACCAAGTCTCATCAGAAAATATAGTTTGCCCGCACACAAAGATACTAGGCAATCCTTCCAAATGACAAACAATCACTTCAACCGTTATTTTACCTGGATTACAAGTAATAGTTTGTTCAAATGGGTATTTATCGACTTGTTCACTACCAGCCTCCTCCCGTCTTGTAACAGCTACATGTCCCTTCCCCTTAGCATGTACCGTAAAAGTTGTCTTTTCTTTGAGATGATACGTTTGTTTAAACTTAACATTATGGTTCCAACCAGCTGTAAACCAATAGGCAGGCCAATCAAAGCCACGTTCTTCTCGACTAAAATTTTGTTTCATAATATGGTAAATTTCAAAATCTCCTGGAAACCAAATCCAATAATTCACTATTTTCATCCTTTCTCACTACTTGTGAAACGCTTACATACGAAGTATAATCTAAATAAAATCTAGATAAAATGGCATTTATTCTTGAAAATATGGTCTTTGTTCAGGTTTAGTAAAATATTCGGAAAGGATATTAAGCACATGGAATTATCGACATTAGATGAGTACCTTTTCAGCCATACAGAAGTTGAAAAGATTCAACGAAAAGAAAAACAAAATATTAACGAGTTAAACCTTCCTTATGCCCTTCAAAAAGTCCCGAAAATCCCAAAAGAGGCATTTTTTCTTGAGGGAAATATTTTTATCAATAAACAGCAAAGATTTTCATACACTCCAGCACACACCCACGACTTTGTTGAAATAAACTATATGTATTCTGGAAACTGTACGCAGTATATTAATGATGAAAAAATTGAACTAAAAAAGGACCACATTATCGTAATGGATAAAGATGTGGTCCAAAAAGTTGATAATATTGGAGAAAATGATATTTTAATCAATATTTTAGTACATGAGAATTTTTTCTCGATGGATATTTTGTTTGACTCTTTCCAATCACATTCGATTTTCAGCGAATTTCTGCTTAATGCTATTCGCGAAAAATCCGCTCACAGCACTTTTTTACTGATTGATGTGTCAGGAAAAGAGACGATTTTATCCGTACTACGGAATATGATGGTTGAATATTTTAATCAAAAGCATTTCAAACAGGAGGTTATGAAACATTACTTTTCCATATTAAGTTATGAACTGAGTCGTATACTGGAAAATCGGGCTTGGGGCGAGAAGCAGAACACGATGGACAGTAAAATGATTGAAATCATCCGCTACATAGACTGTCATTATCAGGATGTATCACTTGCTTCCCTTGCAAAAACATTTAAATTTAATAAAAACTACCTGTCTTCTAAAATTAAACAAAATTTAGGGAAAGGTTTTTTTGAATTATTGAACGATAAACGATTAAGCGTAGCAAAAAAACTGCTGCGGGAAACGAATATGCCAATTGCAGATATCACTTATGAAATCGGCTATAATGATCCCAGTTATTTTTACAAAATGTTTAAGCAGAAATATGGAGAAACTCCTTTGCACTATCGGAAAACACGATAAGGAGAGCATACTGTTGTTTTAAAAATCCCCTTCTAACATTAATTTAGAAGGGGATTTATCTTCTTATAAGAGTTAAAAAATCATTTTTCTGAAAATGGCGCGCTAGCAGAGGTTGTGGTTTCTCCATCTAGCATGCTTGGCGTATGAAAATTTTCTCCTTTCATTGCTCTTATTCAAGCTGTATGCCCTCCAATATCAAACAGACTTTTCAGTACTACAGCAGTGTACGGAAAACACTTTTTATGAATAATAAATACTAAAAAAAGAATCCTAATAAAAAAAGTGTGAGGGTTCAATATGTCATTTAAAATTCAATCGCTACTTAATATTTGTATGGTTACGATTTCATGGTTGTCGCTATATTTTATCAGTGTTAAAAATATAAAAAGATTTCTTCCTGCTACCTTAATAATTGGCATTATTGAAATTTTGCATGCAAAAGTTGGCAAAGACCGTAAGTGGTGGGTTTTTTATAATAAGCCAAACACCTATTGGGTCGATGAATTGCCTTTTAATACTGGTCCATTTATTTTCATTTCCATGTGGACATTAAAGATAGCCTATGGGAATTTCAAAAAGTTTATGATAATCAATGCATTAATACATGCTTTTTTCGCATTTCCTTATACTTTTGCTGCAAAGAAACTTAAATACTATACATTAGTTCGCTTTAACAATGTGCAGTTTTTTATTTATTTCTTTATGAAAGCTCCTTTATTGTATTTATTACAATTCCTTGTTGAACGGAGCAGTGACAGGTTACGGAAGCTATGATAGGGGAACAAATAGAAGGTAAAAAAAAGCTTTCGGCAAACTAGTTACCGAAAGCCTTTTATATTATATTTAGTTGCGAATCAGATAATCAAATGCGCCTAGAGCCGCCGTTGCCCCTGATCCCATGGAAATAATAATCTGTTTATAAGCACTGTTTGTACAATCTCCTGCAGCAAAAACTCCAGGAATGTTTGTAGCACCGTGTCTGTCTACAACGATTTCACCGAAGCGAGTACGTTCGATTGTGTCACCTAACCAGTCAGTATTTGGCACAAGACCAATCTGAACAAACACACCTTGAAGTTCAACATGATGAACCTCTTCTGTATCGCGATCGATATAAGAAATACCGTTTACTTTATCTGTACCGGTAATTTCTTTTGTTTGTACGTTCTTTAATACTGTAACGTTTGGAAGGCTGTATAGACGATCTTGAAGTACTTTATCTGCTTTTAGTTCAGGCATGAATTCAAGCACTGTAACATGCTTTACAATACCAGCTAAATCAATTGCAGCCTCAATACCAGAGTTACCGCCGCCGATAACAGCTACGTCTTTTCCTTCAAACAATGGTCCGTCACAGTGAGGGCAGTACGCAACACCTTTGTTTTTAAACTCAGCTTCACCAGGCACGCCTACATTTCTCCAACGAGCTCCTGTAGAAAGAATGACAGATTTACTTTGAAGAACTGCACCATTCTCCAGCTCTAATTCAATTAAATCTTTCTTTTCTAAACGCTTAGCACGCTGTAAGTTCATTACATCAATGCCGTATTCCTTCACATGCTCCTCAAGGCTGGCAACAAGCTTAGGACCTTCAGTATGCTTCACACTAATGAAGTTCTCAATACCTAATGTATCCATTACTTGACCGCCAAAGCGTTCAGCAACAAGCCCTGTGCGAATCCCTTTACGTGCTGCATAAATAGCTGCACTAGCACCTGCTGGACCGCCGCCGACAACTAGTACGTCGTAAGGGTCTTTACTAGAAAGTTCAGAAGCATCTGGACCGCTGCCGATTTTATTAAGAATTTCTTCTAAAGTCATACGGCCGCTGCCAAATGGCTCACCATTTACGAAAACAGTTGGCACTGCCATGATATCTTTGCTTTCCACTTCCTCTTTAAATGCTCCGCCGTCAATCATTGTATGTGATATTTGCGGATTAAAAATGCTCATCACATTCAATGCTTGAACAACATCTGGGCAGTTATGGCAAGTTAAGCTGATATACGATTCGAAATGGTATTCGCCTTTGATGTTCTTAATTTGGTCTAGCAAGCTTTGGTCTACTTTAGGAGCTCTTCCGCTAACCTGAAGCAGTGCCAAAACTAATGAAGTAAATTCATGGCCTAATGGAATTCCTGCAAAGATGACACCAGTGTCTTCTCCGATACGGTTAACACTGAAGCTTGGTGTTCTTTGTAAAGTAGTCTTTTCTACTTTAATTCTTGGCGACATAGTTGCCAGTTCATCTACTAAAGCAAGCATATCAGTAGATACTTTATCAGTACCTGCACTAACCTTTAATAAAACGTCGCCTTCCATCAGCTGAAGATATTGTTCTAATTGTGCTTTAATGTCTCCATCTAATATCATTGATGACACTCCTTAGATCTTTCCTACAAGATCAAGGCTTGGCTTAAGTGTTTCAGAACCTTCTTGCCATTTAGCCGGGCAAACTTCACCTGGATTGTTGCGAACATATTGTGCAGCCTTAATTTTATTTACAAGCGTGCTTGCATCACGGCCAATTCCGTCTGCATTGATTTCAACTGTTTGGATAACTCCGTCTGGATCGATGATGAATGTGCCGCGATCAGCAAGGCCTTCTTCTTCATTCAACACATCAAAGATACGAGAGATTTTTTGAGAAGGGTCACCGATCATTATGTATTCAATTTTTCCGATAGCATCAGAATGATCGTGCCATGCTTTATGTGTGAAGTGAGTGTCAGTAGATACAGAATAAACTTCTACTCCAAGATCTTTCAAAGCACCATATTGGTTTTGAAGGTCTTCTAATTCAGTTGGGCATACGAATGTGAAATCTGCTGGATAGAAACAAACTACACTCCATTGACCTTTTAAATTTTGTTCAGAAACATCGATGAACTCACCGTTGTGAAATGCTTTAGCTGAGAATTCTGCTACTTCTTTACCGATTAATGACATAAAAAATTTCCTCCTAAAAGTGATTTGATGTATTATTAAATTAACAATAAATTTTATAACTTAATAATATTAAATTAATAATTAGTATTATAAAACAATCATTATTTATAATCAAATAAAAAATGTAATTATTTTAATCTAGATAAAATGAAAAGGCTATCAAAAAATCGATAAAATCAACATTTTTTCTCATAAGGACGCTGTAGTTTAATTCATTTATTGCCGAATTTCATTACTATTCATCAGCAGTTATTCTCAATTGAACAACAGAAATCGGCATTTTTTAAGTAGGAATTTTTTCAATTAAAAATTATAAACAATAATTTAAAGTCTTTTTGATTTATAATGATTTTTTTCTTCGTTTCTAAGAAAGATAAGCTTTGAAAATAAGCTGTTCCTCTAATATCTATTGTTACCAATGGCTACTTTTTTATAAATTCATGTGAACAACAAATTTTTAGATAAAATAAAGCCACCGAATAGGTGGTGGATTCCCCGCTTCTCCTAATAGATATATAAAAACAAAATAGATGCAAATCAGCAGCCCAAACCCCATAACAAAAAAGGAAAGCATTATATTTTCTTTTTTTACCAGCCCGATAATTCCGCAAATAAAGCTACCCAAACCTATAAACAACTCAAATAAAGCTACATGATAGATAGAGTATTGCTCCATAACAAAAACGCGCACATGATTAAACATGGTTATCAACAGAACGAATACTATTTGTAATAATAAACCTAAAAAAGATATTTTCATTTCTCTAAACTCCATTCAAAAGTGAAGTACATAGAATATTTATGTACACAGTATTTCTACGTATAATAACGTAAGCTACCATTAAAGTAAATTATTTTAAAAGAAAGTTTAAAACCTCGACATATTGGTCGAGGTTCACGTGAATATCAATTATTTATTTCATCATATATGGATTGCTTCTCAAACCAGTTCTTTTTACTTCTGCAGCGAAAGTAATATTTATATCTGCTTTGGCAAAGCCTTGATCCCATTGAACTCCGTATTTCTTAAAGTGCTTATAATCTTGTTCTCGTAAAAACTCTCCAAAACCAAATATATCCGCATTATACTCTTCTCTAGATTTATTAATAAATCGCATTATCTCGTCTTCCATCATTTTGTTAATAGCTTTTTCCTGTCCTTCAAAAGCAGACTCCTTTTTAAATTCATTTGTACAACCTGTACTTTCTAAATAGCCTTCTGCCTTAATTTTAACATGGAAGGTTGGAAGGCCATTTTTCTCTTTCGCTGTTACCTTTGTTTTTGTGCTAGTAATACGATAGCCAAACTTCTTATCTCCCTTAATACATTTAACCGTCAATTCTGTATTCTTTATTCTTCCCTGAATAAAGAGCATATCTCTAACTTCCTTTAATGTTGCAAAACCAACGAGTTTACCGTTTTTGATTACGCCAATTGAGTCAATAACTACTGAACTCTCAGGGACTTCACTCTTTAAGTTCTCAACATTTCCGCCTTTTTTGGATCACCAATTAATCGGGCTGCTGCAAGGACAGGAGACTGACCTTGTGCATTATATAAACGCACAAAATCATTTAACTTAATATCAGGTGCCCCGCCCCACTCTTTCTGCATCGTATTCAATTGTGTAAAGATTTTTAAGGACGGGCTTTTTTTGTACATATTTGTAACTTCCAACAAACTTCCTGCATCTTGTCCTCTAACGATCACTATACTAAAGTCATCACGCATTTCTCTGTTGCGGTCAAAAAAATCCATGAAGTCCATCGTGCCGGTTTCCGCCACTTCCTGACTAATTGCAAGGAGTCTCATATGAGAGTAAACTAGACGAGATGCATTAGATATATTAAATTTATGAGCAATTTCTCCTACTGCATCCCCCTCTAATGAATAAACAAATGATGGGGCCATGCCTGTTGCAGTTTGGTAATTCATTTCTCTCGCTTCCGTGGTCTCAATGGTTAACCTGTATTTTTTCGTTTTTCCTTTATCGATTGCCACACCTGTTACGATAGACACCTCTGATAGCTCCGCTCTATCCCAGCAGCCTGTTAAAAATAGCAGTGAAAAGCTTATTATGACTGTTAATTTAAATAATTTCATAAGTATCCCTCGCCTGTATAAGGATGTTAAAAGTTTCCTATGTAGGATGTTATTTATTATTTTTTGTATTACTGATGCCTTTTTTGCATGAACATGGTGTACGAAGGTACTCCATCACTATTCAATAGTTTCTAAAATAGCTTACCTAATGCAGTATCTTAAAGTATAATTGAAGAATGACATACTAATATAATCAGCCAAGTTTTTGTTAGATCCATTTAAAATTATTGGAGTACTACAATTTGATGTATAACGAATTGATTTTTTATATACTATTGGTTATTGTTGCAGGTTCTTTAAGCTTATTTCTGTACATATTTTCCTACTTTAAGCTGAAAGGTGCACCAGGTGCCAGATTTTATCAATATGCAACTTTATTTTCCTCTATATTTTCCTTTTTTTATGTCTTTGAGTTATCAAGCACCTCTCTTAAGACAATAAAACTTTGGGTAACTATGGAGTATCTTGTTATGCCTTTTATTCCGGCCTTTCTCTTTTTAATGTGTTTGGAATACGTTGGCCAAAAGCTAAAGCAGTGGAACTATTACATCCTATTTCTAATTCCATGCTTTACAATTTTCATGCAAGCAACCAATGACCTTCACCATCTGTACTACTCTTCTGTTGCGCTAAGAAGCGATGTACCGTTTCCTATCTTAAAGTTGGAATATGGACCATTATTTTATGTTCATGCTTTTTATATGTTCTTCTGTTTAACTGTTAGTATTATTACATTGCTACAACAACTGAAAAATGCTTCCTTTATGTTTCGAATACAAATAGTTACTATGTCAGCAGGCTTAATTTTCCCAATTATTGCAAATTATTTTTACTTAAACAATCTAAGCCCTTATGGAATTGATCTTGGACCAGTATCCATGAGCTTATCCTTTATATTTCATTCTATTGCTCTTCTGACCTTCAAGATGTTCAATGTAATGCCAATATTTAGGGATACTGTATTTGAGAGAATGAAAGAAGGGGTTATTGTATTAAATCAAAATGGTGTAATCCTTGATTATAATGATGCTATACTTCCTATCATTCCAAGTCTAAATGCTTCTGTGATTGGAAAACCTTTAAGCAGCCTTCTTATAGGCAACCAAAAGCTTATGAAGATTATTGATAAAGGTGTAGATTGTGACTATGAATGGAATCAAGGGAATAGAAACATTTATCATCAAGTACATTTCTCTCTTGTCGAGGATAATAGGTTAGGGAAAATAGGGAAAATAGTCTCGTTTGTTAATATTACAGAAAAGATAGAAATGCAAAAAATGCTCAAGCAGCTTGCATCTATTGATGGCCTTACACAAGTATACAACCGTACCTATTTTTTAAAAAAAGCAGAAGAAATGCTTTCAGCTTCAACAATTCAAGCAAATGTCTCTCTCATTATGTTTGATATAGATTTTTTCAAAAAAATTAATGATCAATACGGACATGAAGCTGGAGATATCGTTTTATCTCATGTAGCTAAAGTAGCAAAGAAAACCATTCGTGACGAAGATATAATTGGTAGATACGGAGGAGAAGAATTTATCATCCTCCTTCCAGAAACGTCCTTAAATGAAGCATACCGTTTAGCCAATGTTATCCGCCTGAAAGTTTCAGAAAGCTTCGCCACCGTTCACGAAATAAATATATATACTACTTTAAGCTTAGGTGTTTCCCATACAGCCTTTATTACAAATGATGCTGCCGAAACTATTCAAACTTTAATGCGAGAAGCAGATGCCGCACTTTATACTGCCAAACGGAGCGGACGAAATAATGCTCAAATGTTTTTGCCGGAATTTATCAAACAATAAGCTGGTAATAAAAAAGGTCAAATCTATAGATTTGACCTTTTTTCTATCCATATATGTATGTTAAAAACGCTTAGCTCTGCTGGTTAATAAATTCTTTAATTTGTTCAATCGTTAATCCAAGTTCTTTTGCTTCTACTATTAATTGAATCCATTCCATATCCAATTTTAATTCAGCACTTGTGTCAGCCATACGCCCTCCTGGTTTTTAGGCAGCACAGCCATCATAGAAATCCCTTAGATCTGTTGCTTTGCGCCCTACTCTTTCAAGCAGTTTGCCCTTTACTTATTCTTATATTTTAATTTTACAAAAAATTCTATAAATACAAAACTGTTTTTTATCGACAATTTTCGACTAACGCAAAAAGAGCCTAACCTCTCCTAAAGATTAGGCTCTTTCCCTGTCATCAAACAGATTATTTATCATTTTCTTTTTGTATAGGAATTCTAATGGAAAACACACTTCCTTTGCCTATTTCACTGCTTACGTGAATCGTCCCTGCATAGCTGTCGACAATCCATTTTGCAATAGAAAGCCCAAGGCCATGACCCCCGACTTGTCTTGTTCTTGATTTATCTGTGCGATAAAAACGGTCAAAGATTCGCTGCTGATCTTTCGGGTCGATTCCGATGCCAGTATCTTTAACTTCCACCACTAGTTCTCTCCCATCAGCAGCCAATGACAGCAAGACTTCTCCGCCGTTCGGAGTATACTTAATTGCATTATCTACTAGAATATACAACAGCTGTGTAAAACGCTGTGAATCTCCATGCACAATCAGTGCTTCAGGGGCATGTAAGTATAATTTAATTTGTTTCGAATCAGCAAGCATTTTTAAAGATTGGATTGTTTTTTTTGCTAATGGGCAAAAATCGAAGGTTTCATTTGCCAACTCTATTTTCTCCATGTCTGATCGGGCAATTGTTAATAAATCTCCGACTAAACCGGTCATTCTTTTCACTTCATTTTTCATATTTAAAAGAAGCTTGTGTGAATAATCCTCTTCTTTAAACTCTGCTGTCATTTCCATTGCATTTATAGAAGATAGCATCACACTCAACGGTGTCCGCAATTCATGAGACGCGTCTGCAACAAACTCCTTCTGTCTCGCAAACGTTCTTGAAATCGGAATCATCGCTTTTTTGGACATATAGTAGCTGATATAAATAGCGACTCCCATAAAAAGAACGGCTATCCCTAGCAGGATAAAGGGAAGCATTTTAAAAAGCTGGTACGCAAACGAGATTTCCTTACCTATGTAAAGCAAGCCGATTTCTTGGCCATGATGGTATATAGGCTGTGCTGCTACAAGGAGCCGCACGGTTTCTTGCTTTTGATCTGACTCAAACTCTTCTACTCTGCCTCTCGTTTTAAATCTTCTTTCGGCTGTTATATTGTCCACTTTTATCGTTTCACTGCGAATTTCGTTTTCAGAAGGATCCCAGCCATCCAGCTTGTTTAAAATTTCAGACCGGGAATCAGACACCGTTTCATCTCCCAGAACAAGTGAACCAGAAGTATTAACAACATAAAAGAAAAACTGATCTACATCCTTCTCCAGTGATTTCTGGTTTTGAAATTCAAGAAGATTAGTTTGATTTGTCTGTGTCAAATAGGCTTCAATACTGGTTGCTTCCTGTTCTGCAGTCACCTTCAGCTCGCGTTCTTGCTCCTTAAAAATAGTAAAATATAATAGCAAATAAACAACAATAATGAACAGGAGCAAAAACAGCATTAGCAAGCCGCTGTAAAGTGCAGTCAGCCGATATTGAGTGCTTTTAAAGATATCCTGGTTGTCTCGTCCTTTCCAGATAGAAACAAGTGACGCTATTTTAGCTTTCAAATTTATAACCTACCCCCCTTATACTTTGGAGCAGCCCATTTTGACCAATCATGTCCAACTTCTTGCGGAGCAGCTTGACTGTTGCATCAATTATTTTCATGGATACATCTGCATCCAAACCCCAAATCCTGTCAAGAATCACTTCCCTTGGCAGCACTTGTCCACGGTTTTGCACGAGCAAGTCGAGCATCTGGAACTCACGAGGACTTAACTGTACTTCTTCTGCTCCATTGGAGATTGTCTGGCTGAGCCTGTTTAATTGCATTTCATGAATGGACAGCTGCTCTTCAAGAATAGGTGCATAATTGCGTCGGGACAGAGCACGCAAGCGGGCAAGGAGCTCTTCAATTTCAAAGGGCTTTACAAGATAGTCATCTGCTCCCGCGTCCAATCCGATGATTCGATCCTCTACAGCATCTTTAGCAGTCAGCATTAAGATTGCTCCAGAATAGCCGCTGGATCTTAACCGTCTGCAAACAGACACACCATCCTCATTAGGCATCATCCAATCCAATATCAATATATCATAGTGTGAGGCTTTCGCGTAATCGTATGCGTCTTCCCCGTCCGTAACCCAATCGACCTTATAGCTGCCCTTCTTCTTTAACATATATTCAACTAGCTCACCAAGCTGGAAATCATCTTCCGCTAAGAGTATGTTCATGTAAAACTCCTCCTCCTTTTTTATTATTTCTTGTATCTATTATAAGTCTGAAGTCTTACTCACTTTCTGCCAATCCTAGCAACATATTCTTAAAATTAACTTAAGAAAGTAGTAACAATGAAAAAGCCTGCATAAAGAGATTGGCCAATCAGCACTACTCCAAACATCATTGCTGGGACCCACTTAAGCCTTCCGAAGATTCCTTTTCCTTTCATTAACTTTCTATTAGAAACGCTGCTTTTCAGCTGAACAAAGGACCCGAGGACAGATTGAACAAGGATAATAGCTGCTAGAAATATCGCACCATGCATAATGATCGTTTCATCGCCGTAATACAACGGTGCTGTTAGCATGGCAATAGAAAGAATGGCCCAGACAAAGCCGACAAAGCTGCGAATCCAGAACAACAACGATAACCCAAGAAGCCCGATTAATATATAGAAAATAAATTCGTACTGCTGCTTTGAAACTAAGTAAAATAAACCAGTAGCTGCTATTAAAGCGCCTGTGTGTCCTAAATACATATGAAAAGCAGCTTTTAATGTTTTCCCGTCTGCTTCACCCTCAAGCAGCTGTTTCTTCTTCTTAATGCCCCTGATTTTTCTGCCAGCAGCTATATCGCTGATAATATTCAATAGCAAAGTGTTCCAAATAGAAAAGCAAGCTTTAACAATCGGAATGACAGACACAATTAATGCTATTGCTAGATAAATAAAAATTGGCAGTGCCTTGTCATAACTTAGATAAGATATAGGATTGATTTGAAGTAAGTCTTGAATTGTTTCTCTCATTTTTTTAGCTCCTTTCACGTTTATTAAAGAAGGAGAAGCACCTATTTTTACTTCAGGCACTTCCCCTTCTTGTCAACCACTCATATTGCTTCTTTATCAGCTTTAAGCTTGTCTAGTTCTTTGGCGATTTCCTCATCGCTCACATTGGAAAAGCTTATTTTGTTATAGCTGTTTAGCGGGTTGGAAGTATAGCTGCCTGCTTGCACTTCTGCTTCCATAAAGAGGATTCTTTCCTCTGCTCTTGTTATACCTTTTGTGATTGTTTCGCCATTAAAATCAATAGTAACCTTTTGAATCTGCTTGATTGATTTTGCTGCATTTGCACGGGATGCAAGTAAAATTTTCTTATGCTGAAGCTCATTATAAGTTACTTGGAGCTCATTGAATTTTTCCTTCAAAATATTCGTTTGTTCCTTAAGTGTGATTAGCTGCTGTTCATAAAGATTAAGCTGAGTCTCTAAATTGATTTTTTCTTGCACTGCCAATTTAGCAATCCCTTCATCACCCTTCTCAAGAGCCAGTTTCGCTTGGCGGACTCGCTTTTCCACTAATTCCTTTGTTTGTGAAATAAGTGCCGCTTGCTTTTTTTCCACAAAGATTTGTCTAGATAAAGCGGACTGTGCCTTGCTAAGCTCCTGTTCCATTTCTCTAGTGTATTCATTCAGCATCGCAATTGGATTCTCCATGCTGTCTAATAAACTATTAATATCCGCTCTAGCAATTGTCTTTATTCTTTTAAAAATACCCATTTACATTCTCTCCTTTTTTTCTGCGTTATTCTTTTCCCATTCATCTAAAATCGTTGCATTCGTATAATTCACAGACGGTTTTGGTGTACTCATGATGGAAGTATCAATAAATTGCTGCATCGAAGAAGCTTGCGATTTCTTCCTGAAGCTTTTAACGGCAAGGACAGTCACTGCTATCAGGATGATAATAATAATGAGGGTCCAAATCCACGGAAATGCTGGTTCATTATGATAGCCGACTAAAACTCGTTCACGCACAACTACATCGTGATGATGCAGCACCGTTTCTCCTGGGCCTCCATGATCGTGAAAGCCTGCAGCAAGTGTTGTTGTCCCCCCAATCAGATTAAAGATAAAGCTTATCGCAAGCGTCATAGAAGCAACAATTGCTCCCCAGAAAATACCTTTTTTCAATCTAGCATTCACTGTTTTGTTTCCTCCTTTCTTTGTTCATATTGGTAGTTTAGTAGCCTTTAGTGAAAAGATGGTGAAAAGATAGAGCTATTCTATCTTTTATTGAATTTGTTTATTCTAAAAGCCGAACAGCAAAAAAGACAGCACTCATCATGTGCTGTCCTGTCTTCCTTACTCATTCTATTAAATTACCTTTTTAAATTGGCTAGTATACAAATCATAATAGAAGCCTTTTTGTTCTACTAGCTCATCATGGGCGCCACGCTCGATTATTTCGCCGTCTTTTAGTACAAGAATCTTGTCTGCCTCCCGAATTGTACTAAGCCTGTGGGCAATAACAAAGCTGGTCCGTCCTTTCATAAGCTCGCTCATAGCTGATTGGATCTGCATTTCAGTTCGTGTGTCTATACTGCTTGTTGCTTCATCCAGAATTAACACAGCAGGATCTGCTAGTATGGCCCGGGCAATTGTCAACAGCTGTCGTTGACCTTGACTTAAGTTTCCTCCTTCTGCTGTCAGAACTGTGTCATAGCCCATTGGCAGTTTACGGATAAATCCATCTGCATTGGCAAGCTGTGCCGCTTGTTCCACCTCTTCATCTGTAGCATTCAGGCGGCCATAGCGGATATTTTCCCTAATAGAATCAGAGAATACGTACGCATCCTGCAATACTATCCCTAATTTGCGGCGCAGACTGTCTTTGCTGATTGTTTGAAGCTCTGTTCCATCTATTAAGATTCTGCCATTGCTTATCTCGTAAAATCTCGTTAATAAGTTAACAATGGTTGTTTTTCCTGCACCTGTCGGCCCAACTAAGGCAATCGTATCACCAGGCTTTGCAGTTAAAGTGATATTCTTTAATATGGAGTGTCCCTCTTTATAACCAAAAGAAACGTCCTCAAAAATGACTTCTCCTGTCAAATCCTCTACAACTTTGACAGGTTGCTTTTTGGCATATTCTGTTGGAGTATCAATTATTTCAAAAACACGCTCCGCCCCTGCCACTGCTGATTGAAGCATATTGAATTGGTTTGCTACTTGATTGATTGGATCGTTAAACTGCCTTGAATACGAAAGAAAACTAACAACCACCCCAATTGTAACCATGCCTTCAAGGGCCATCCAGCCGCCTGCTGCGGCAATGATTGCAAAGCTAGCGTTTTTCATTACATTCATGACAGGGCCCATAAACCCTGAATAGATTTGTGCGCGGATAGATGCCTCGCGAAGCTTTACATTAATGTCCTGAAACTCTTCCTTCACCTTTTCCTCCCGATGAAAGACTTTAACTGCCTTCTGTCCAGAAATAGTTTCTTCTATATACCCATTTAGCTCTCCTAAATGCTGCTGTTGGCTAGTGAAGTATTTTCTCGTAAATTTAGCAATTTTTGATGTCAGGAACATGACAATTGGAATTGTTACAAAGCTTAACAATGTCAATCCAATATTAAGGCTAAGCATAAAGCATAATGCACCGATCAGTGTCATAATGCTGGATATTAATGTTGTAAAGCTTTGATTCAGCGTATTTGATACATTTTCCATATCATTTGTCGTTCTGCTCATCAATTCTCCATGTGACTGTCTATCAAAAAAATGCAAAGGCAGCTTTTGAAGCCTGGCGAACATATCTTTGCGCATTGCAAGTACTGTATATTGAGAAACAGCTGCCATGAAATAAGATTGAAGCCAGGTAGCAATAGAGCTGCATATATAAACACCAAGCAAGCCGGCACAAAACCAAACAAGGCCGTTTACGTCGCGAGTGATGATATATTTATCGATTGAAACACCAATTAAGTAAGGACCTAGCAGGTTTAAAACTGCTGTTGTCATTGTCAAGAATACAACCAGCACTAATCCTTTCCGTTGATGACCAATATAGCGCCATATTCTTACCAATGTTTCCTTCATATTGTTTGCCCTCTGAACTGGCAAGTTTCCGCGGAAATGCTTCGGCCCTCCTAACCCCATCTGTTGAGGAGGCATGTTTGTTTTGCGATCATTCATAAACTACTTCCTCCTTTCCCAGCTGGGAGCGGTATATTTCCTGATACACTTCACTAGTTTTCATTAACTGTTCATGCGTGCCTTCTGCGGAAATCCTTCCATCCTCCAGGACGACAATTTTATCTGCCTCCATTACAGAAGAAATACGCTGAGCAATGATGAAGGCAGTGCTATGTTCCAGCAATTCCCCTAGTGCTTTTTGTATGCGGGATTCAGTTCCCAAATCAACTGCACTTGTACTATCATCTAGAATCAAGATTACGGGGCGAACTAACAGCGCTCTGGCGATCGAAATCCGCTGTTTTTGCCCTCCAGACAAATTCATGCCTCTCTGGCCAAGTACAGTATCATATCCATCTGGCATAGTCATTATAAATTCATGGGCACATGCTGCTTTCGCCGCTAATTCAACTTCAGCTTGTGTTGCAGCCGGTTTTCCATAACGAATATTATCCCGGATTGTGCCGCTGAACAGGATGGACTGCTGTAAAACTACACCTACAGATGTCCGCAAATGTTCCAGTTTAATATGACGAACATCTGTGCCGTCAATCATAACCGTGCCGCTTGTCGCATCATATAATCTCGGAATTAATTGCACCATTGTAGACTTTCCAGAACCAGTCGCCCCTAGAATGGCTACAGTTTGGCCGGCCCTTGCAACTAAACTGATGTCCTTTAACACTTCAGATTGTCCATCATAGCTGAAAGATACGCGGTCAAAAGTTACTTCCCCCTTCACGATTGCTTGCTGGTCTGCGTGCTGATGATCCACTAAATCCAGGTCTGTATGGAGAACTTCTTGAATGCGGTCTGCTGACACCTTTGAGCGGGAAATCGTAATCATCATCATGCCAATCATCATCACAGCAAACAACACCTGTGTCACATAGTTAATAAAGGCAATAAGATCGCCCACCTGTAAAGATCCGCTCCACGTCTGATGTGCTCCAAACCAAAGGATAATAACTAGGCTGAAATTAAGAATGAGCATTAACACAGGCATATTGAAGGATACAATGCGAGCTGCCCTGACTGCATTATTTGTATAATCCTCGTTTGCTTGCCCAAACCGGTTATTTTCAAAATCAGAGCGTACAAACGCTTTAACTACTCGAATACCCATCAAATTTTCCTGGAGGACAGTATTAACCTTATCCAGCTTTTGCTGAACTATATTATAGGTAGGAAAGGCTTTTCGAATAAGCAGATAAAGAATAATAAATAAAACAGGAATAGTTGCGGCAAATATTAACGCAAGCTTAAAGCTGATAGTAAATGCCATAATAACACTTCCAATCGTCAAAAGCGGTGAGCGAATGCTGCGCAAAACCATCATCACAAACATTTGCAGCTGGACTATATCGGCCGTCAGCCTCGTAATTAAACTGCCTCCTTTAAACTTATCCAAGTTTTGAAAAGAAAAGCTTTGCACTTTATCAAAAACTACTTTTCGCAAATCGGTGGCAAAATTCATCGATGCCGTACTGGAAAACACCGTACAGCCTGCACCGCCAATCAAACCGATAAATGCGACAAGAATCATCAGCCCGCCAGTGCGCTGAATTGTCTCTAAATCCCCTTTCATCACACCCTCATTGACGATTTGCGCCATTAAAAATGGCTGAAGCAAATCCATCGACACCTCCAGCACCATAAACAGTGGTGCCAGTATGGTTATTTTCCAGTATGGCTTCAGAAAACCCATTAATTCCTTCATAGTACCTCCCCTTTAAACAGGAAACGGACTAGATTATTCCAATCCACTCCTATCTTCCTCATTTAAAGATTCCTCCCCTTTATGCGGATTGGCTTCTTCTGTCTGTATCTTTGCATCGCTAGTGTCATTCACTTCATTTTCTTGAATTTCAAAAAGCTCAGTAAACTCATTAATAACCATATCAATCGCTTTCAATTCTCCGACTAGGATCGGTTGAATAGACTGAAATTCAGGAGCTTCAAGCTGCTGCTTTATGGTAGAGCGTTTTAATTTCATCATCTCCAGAAAGGCAATAGCTCGGCCGCGGCGGAATGTTTTCGCGCCTTTATGTCCTTTATTCTTCCGCTTATGATGTTCACCATGATGATAGCTATCTTTCATAAAATGCTCGTTTCTCATTGTTCACCCTCCTTGTATACATATGTATACATTTTGTTTCTATATTCAATGTATACATTCGTATACAAAATGTCAATATTCTCTAACTCGTTTGAAGAACAAAAAAACAGTATCCTATTTAGGACACTGTAAAAAGGAGGAGTACCATATAAAAAAGAATTAGCATTCACCAAAGCTGTAAGGGGAAAAACTGATAAAATTAAAATAAGTGTGCAATCGATTAATTGTATACTGTGCTATGTCATCAAGAGGGTCTTAGTACAACAGCAGACATAAACAACCTAACTTTTTCATTGAAAAGTATGTTAATGACTTACCGTACCTTTTTTTGCTACTGCCGTAAAATAATCTAAACCTAATCCTAGAAATTAAGGAGATGCTAGAACCTTTATTACCGCTCTGTTTATTTGCCTGTAAAGCCCCTCTAATCATGGACATGCTCGGAAGCCGAAAAGCCTACTATAGGAATGGTTGAGTATAGACTATTCGGCTCATTCCCTGTTTTGAAATGCTGTAAATATGAAGGTGATTGTAATAAGTATGGAAACTACCTAATTTGATAAGCAGCATGCACTCTGATTATTTAACGAAAGTGCACTTTCAAACAGGAAATAACATATACAAATAAATCTGTGGATCCTCTATCCTTCCACGCTTTTTTTAATTCATCAATGTGCATTCCATTTCCCCTGACAAATTCACCTTAACAATTCCTCATAAATATTTATATACTTACTCGCATTTGTTGCGATTATTGTCAAATTTTATGGGACTTTCACTTTGAATGCCTGTAGTATTTTTTCATTAATTTTATTCATGTCATTAATTTGTCACTGACTATTAAACGGGATGGCCAATTCTTCCCCTTCATTTTTTGGTGAATTGACAAGGGTTGAAACCTCATATTTATCCATTGCTTCTGCACTATATGGTACAAGTAGCTGCTTTAATTCGTTTATGTTACTGTTCTTCGGGTTCATCCAATAATCATAATCTTCCTGCTTCAAAATAACCGGCATTCTATCATGAATATCTTCTGTACTAGCATTTGCTTCTGTTGTTATAATGGTACAAGTAGCAAGAGGCTTCGTTCCATCTGCTTTTTTCCAAACCTCAAATAAGCCAGCCATCGCAAATGGCCGCCTATCTTTCATGACAAACCGAAAAGGCTGCTTTTCACTCTTTGTCTTTTTCCATTCATAGTAACCGTCGCAAATGATTAAACATCTTCTTTTTTGAAAGGCATGTTTGAATGAAGGCTTTTCTTCCAGGCTTTCCATACGGGCATTGATTAGTTTATAGCCTATTTTTTCTTCCTTCGCCCAAAAAGGGACTAGTCCCCATCTTAAGTAGCTCCCTATCCGTCTTCCATTGTTATATCCTATTGCAAGGACATCCTGCCCTGGAGCAATATTATATCTGGGCGTAAGCTCAGCAGAAAACTCAAAATCAAATTCTGCTTGTAATTGGGACAGCTCACTTACTAATGAATATCGACCGCACATCAGGCTCCACCTCTTTTGCTTTTTTTATAGTTTACCTAAATAACAGAATAGAGACATGAAATCTCCATGCCCCCACGCCTTACTAATTTGTCTTTCTTTCTTCTGTAAACAGATCTTGAACAAACCTGTCAATCCGGTCAAATCCTTTATAAATATTTTCAACAGATGACGCATATGACAGCCTAACATAACCTTCTCCCATACTGCCAAAGCAATCGCCAGGTGACACAACTACGCGCTGTTCGTTAAGCAGCCTTATAGCAAACTCATCGGAAGTTAAGCCTGTTTCTTTTATGTTCATAAAGACGTAGAAAGCCCCTTTAGGCATTACACAGGATATCTTATCTATTTTGTTAATACGCCCCACCATGATGCTTCTGCGCTCCTTATATTGCTCATTCATATAAGCATAAGCTTCAGTCGGACCTGTCAACGCTTCGATTGCTGCAAATTGAGCTGTTGTATTTACACATGACAGCATAAATTCCTGGATTTTCTGCATTTGAGCAATTATTGGACTCGGTGCGAGACAATAGCCGACGCGCCAGCCTGTCATAGCATAGGATTTAGAAACAGAGTCAATGATGATGGTTCTTTCTCTCATGCCCGAGATTCTCGCTATATTAAAAAAAGGCTCGTCATACGTCAAATATTTGTATACCTCATCAAAAATAACATATAAATCATGTTCAATCGCCACCCGAGCAATCATTTCCATTATTTCCTTGCCTGCGACAGCACCTGTCGGATTAGACGGGGAGTTCAGAATTATTGCTTTTGTCTTAGCTGATATCGCTTCTCTCAGACGCTCTTCTGTAAAGTTAAAACCTTCTTCCTCATAAACAGGCACTGTAACAGGCACAGCATTATTCATCTCAATCATGCCAAAATAGTTCGTATAGCATGGGTCGCTTACAATCACCTCATCACCTGGATTGGTTAAAATAAACAAAGATAAAGACAATCCTTGCATACCGCCAACAGTAATAAAAATTTCATTAGCAGGATCATAGCTGACTTTATCGAAATTCTTAAAGTGTTTGCTAACTGCTTCACGCAATGGAAGTAACCCAGAGTTAGGAGTATAGTGGGTTTCGCCATTATCCATTGCTGATTTAGCAGCGTCTATTATGTTTTTCGGGGTATCGAACTCTGGCTCGCCAATAACAAAACTGACCACATCCTCTAGCCCTTGTGACAGCTCATACATTTGTCTTACTTTTGCTGCTTTAATTCCTTGAACCTTGGTTGATAACTCCTTCATACTTTTTTTCCTTTCCGAATAGAAGCATTCTATGTATATTCTTTATTTTCCAAATATTCAATTTATTAAATTCTACCATATTCATAATTAATAATTAATATTTATTTTTGAAGATATCGTGTGACGCATTCCTCTTATTTCAATGAGAGGTTAGTCACATTTTTTTAGCGAATTAAGCGAACGTACTTTCTTATTATGTTTACGTATATTATTATATATGTATCAAGAAAAACCTAGGTGGTTAATAGATGTAACTAAGAAGAAATCGCAACAGTGTATTCGAGATTGGGTATCATTTTTTCTGGTGTACGAAATATAGAAAACCTATACTTACTGGAGAAATCCAAGATGATTTAAAATTAATTCTAAATGATATATCCAGTCAAAATAATTTTAGTATCGAGCAAATGGAAGTAATGGAAGACCATGTTCATTTGTTTATAACAGCCACTCCTAATGATTTAATAACGAATATAATTAAAAAATTCAAAGGTGTTTCTGCTAGACTTTTATTTAAGAAACATCCAACTATTCAAAAAGAATTGTATGGAGGTCACTTATGGAATCCCTCTTATTACGTTGGAACCGTCGGTTCTATATCGGAGGATACCATAAGAAAGTACATAGACAATCAAAAGAAGGGTTAAGACGCAATGGCACATTTATATGGTTTTGCAAAGACAAAGAAAATTCAATTGAATACAGATGAGGAATTGGACTTCCTTTGTCAGAAGACGACAAACCAATACAATGATGTCATGTCTTTTTATTTAGAAGTCATCCGTGAGAATATGGATACGATGGATGGGGATTGGTTAGGAAAATTAGAAACTTTAACTCACCAAACGAAAAGCAATCTAAATCCAAGGTATTCATTGAAAGAAAAATTCGGCAAATACCCGTCTGGTTTTAGAAGAGCTTCTATATCGGAATCAGTTGGACAAGCCTCTTCTTGGAGAACAAGATACGAAAAATGGCAAGAGAAAAAAGAAAAACACTTAGCTAAAAATCTGTTAAGAAAACAAAAAGGCAAAAAAGAAATCTCTTTCCTTGAGCACCCACCTTTATATGTCACAAAAACGGAGTCCTGGGTTTCTTTTTATAAAACAGAATACAAAGTGTTAGACCCCTATCACATCTTATTAAAAATGTTTACGGGTACTTCCTATGTCAAAAGGAAAGTGACCTTATCAGAACCTCTTATCATACCGGAAGGGTATGAATTGGGGTCTCCTAGTTTAGTGAAGAAGAAACATGGTTGGGAATTACATATCCCTATGGTCTTGCCTGTAAAAGGGTTAAAACTGGGAAAGGTAACAGAACGAGTAAAAGAAGATAATTTCCGTAAGTGCTGTGTAGATTTAGGAATCAACCACCACGCGGTTTTATCCATTCAAGATGCAGAAGGCCGAGTCTTGGCTGTCAAATTTATTTCAGCTAAACAAGATAATCGCCTTAGGAAGATGTATCTGGACAGAATAGTAAAAAAACAACACCAAACAGGTGTTGCACCGGAAGATGAAAAACAATGCCAACTATTGTGGAAAAAGATAGCTAATTTTAACGATTATATTGCACATAAGGTTTCAAAAGAAATTGTAGACTTCGCCTACGAACATGGAGCGAGAACTATCGTATTTGAACATCTAGATAACTTGAAACCTTGCAAACTGCGAAAATCTAAAAGACTAAACCGGAAGTTTGCCTTTTGGGTAAAGGGACGTATCGTAAAATACACCAAATATAAATCGGTGCATAAGCGAATTGTGGTAAATCGTGTTTCCCCAAAGAATACATCAAGAAGATGTCCAGATTGCGGTCATCTTACTATCATTCGATATAGCCAAAGTAAAAAATATGGCGTTAGTTTAGCTCATTGTATCAATTGTAAGCTGCACGATGTCAATGCAGACTATATTGGTTCATTGGGTGTGGGCTTGAATTTCCGTTTAAAGTATATGGCTTAATTGCCTCCAAAGCCCTTTCTAGTGGTATAAAGGCGTTATCCTTGGCTAGATGTTGAGGGTAATCATGCAAGAACCCGCTGGTTATTGGCCTGTGTAATATTACGGTAGAATATGTGGTGTCCCCGACACAAGCACGATTTCTATTTGTTTACCATAGACAGTACGAAGTTCAGTGAATTAACACAGAATCCTTCCATTTCAATGGAGGGAGGTTCAAACGAAGAAATACATACCTTTTTTAAGTCATGAGTTTGGCCGCTTCATAAGGCATAAAAAAGAGGCACCTATTAGATAGGTGCCTCCTGATTAATCAGTCTTCATCTCGCTGCATTCCAGTATAGATTAAAATCAAACGAATCAGCTCCAGAACAGCAACTGCTGCAGCTGCAACATATGTCAATGCTGCTGCGTTTAGCACTTTCTTCGTTTCTCTTTCTTCGTCATTGCGAATAATACCAAGGGAAACGACCTCATCCATCGCTCTGTTAGAGGCATTAAACTCTACAGGCAATGTCACAAACTGAAATAATACCGCTGCTGCCATGAATACAATTCCAAGAAGTAATAAATTGCTCATGCCTGCGATCATTCCGATTAGAATCAAGATCCAGGAAAAGTTACTGCCGATATTCGCTACAGGGACAAGAGCGTGACGGAATCTTAAAAACGCGTAGCTTTGTTGGTCTTGAATCGCATGGCCGACCTCATGGGCTGCAATCGCCGCTGCTGCCACTGAATGGCCATGATAGTTGTCAGAAGATAAGCGGACAACCTTAGAGCGCGGATCATAATGGTCAGATAATACTCCCCTTGTTTCCTCAATAGAAACGTCATACAAGCCGTTGGAATCAAGAATTCTTCTGGCTACCTCTCTCCCGGACATTTGGGATGACGCTGTTACATTAGAATACTTTTTATAAGCGCTTCTTACTCTGAATTGTGCCCATATAGGGACAATTAGGATAATCAAAAAATATATGATAAACATACTGCTTCTCCCTTCCTAAAATTATTTAGCTGGAACGGCTGCTTCGATTAAGTCATCGCCGATTTCTCCGACGATTTCTTCTAATATGTCTTCCATCGAAACAATACCTGCAGTTTTGCCGTTCTTATCTTTTACAATCGCTAAATGTGTACTGCTTTGCTGCATTTTTAATAATGCATCTTTAATTGGTGCTGTCTCTTTAAAGCTAGGCAGTGAATGGACAACAGAATCCATTGTCAGTTTCCTGCCTGCCACAACACTTGTAAGCATTTCTTTTGTGTTAATAAATCCGATATATTCCCCTTTATCTGTAACCGGATATCTCGTATATTCATACTGATCTAAAACAGTTATTATTTGATCAAAAGGCATGCCTTTTTCAACTGAAATAATTCTCTCTTTCGGTATCATAATATCCTTCAAAATCCGCTCATCAAAGGCAAAGATATTTTCCAGGTATTCAAGCTCTGTTCTATTAATTTCTCCGCTCTCATAGCTTTGTGTAACAATGAGCTTCAATTCTTCCTCTGAATGGACCGTCTCATGCCCAGCTGGTTTAACCCCAAACATACGCAGGAGAATGCGGGAAGATCCGTTCAATGCGGAGATAATTGGCTTTGTCACTTTACCAAACCAGTAAAGAGGCGGTGCAAGCATAAGTGTCATTTTTTCAGCATATTGAATTGCCAATGTTTTAGGTGCAAGCTCTCCTAATACTACATGGAGAAATGTAACAATTGACAGGGCAATAGCATAAGACAGGACAGTGGCTAATGCTTCTGGAACATTAAACCTTTCAAATAAAGGATGAAGCATCTTCTCCACTGTAGGCTCTCCTAATGCACCAAGTACTAGGGCAGTAATCGTAATACCCAGCTGACAGGCTGACAAGTAAAAGTCAAGATTCTGTGCAACTTTTTTCGCGATATGAGCCTTTTTATTACCCTCTGTAATCAATTGATCGATTCGTGACATCCTTACCTTTAATATCGCAAACTCCGCACCAACAAAAAATGCAGTCAATCCGATAAATACGGCCACAAGAAACAAATTCAAAGCTATTAATCCGTCCAATTCATGCGCTCCTATTTTTAAAAGTTTTCATGCTTAGTAACTGATCAGTTGAGGACCATTTCGACATCATCAGTTGATTCCGTTTTAGCAAGTGTAACCTGTTTTATTTGATAATTGTCCATCTCAGTGACAGTCCATACATACTTTCCATATTCAACTTGGTCGTCTAATTGAACATTATCAACTAATTGGTATTGCATCCAGCCACCGATTGTGTCAATTGTTTCTTTTTCTTCAAAGCGGATGCCGAATTGATCTTCCAAATCTTCCAGCAACACACGGCCGTTGACTAAATAACGGTGTTCTCCAATGCTTTGAATATCTTCCACTTCATCAGCATCAAATTCATCTCTTATTTCGCCGACTAATTCCTCAAGGATATCTTCCATTGTCAGTATTCCAGATGTTCCTCCATACTCATCAATAACCAATACCATATGAATTCTTTCCTTTTGCATTTTATACAAAATGTCCTGTATGCGAGTAACTTCCAGCACAACTGGCAGTTCACGGATAAATTCATTTAGCTGACGGTTTCTTCCTGTAGCCATATTGGCTAACATTTTTTTTATGTTTACCATACCGACTATATTGTCTTTGTCTCCGTCTAATGTTATTGGATAACGAGTATAGTTAAATTCATCAAGAACTTTTATGATTTCTTCCCGGTCCATATTTTGGTCCAATGTAATTAAGGATGTTCTCGGCACCATGATATCTTTAGCAACACGTTCATCAAACGAGAAGACATTCTCCATATATTCAAGCTCTGTCTCGTTCAATTCACCGCCCTGATAGCTTTGCGCCATAACAATCTTCAGCTCTTCCTCTGAGTAGGCATGCTCGTGTCCGGCTGGTTTTACTCCGAATACGCGCAGTATTCTGCCAGATGCTCCATTTAGTGCCCAAATAAACGGGTACATTACTTTACCAAACCAATACAATGGACCTGACAGCATTAATGTCAGCTTTTCTGGAAATTCAATAGCTAATGTTTTCGGTGCCATTTCACCAACAACGACATGGAGGAAGGTTACAAGAATAAATGCGATTGCATAAGAAGCAATCGAGGATACCGACCCTGGCACATTCAACAAATCAAAAATAGGATAAAGAATTCGCTCTACAGCCGGCTTTCCAAGGGCACCAAGACCTAGTGCCGTAACGGTAATACCAAGCTGGCAGGCGGAAAGATAATAATCGAGATTGCTCGCCACTTTTTTAGCCATTACTGCTTTTTTGTTCCCCTCTGCAATCAGTTGATCAATTCGTGACAGACGGATTTTAACGACCGCGAACTCTGAGCCGACAAAGAATGCCGTAAGCACGATCAATATTGCAAGTATGAACAGATTTGTAAGAGTAATTATGTCCAATCAATTCCCTCAAGGTTGAGGGATTCACCTCCGTATGAATAGTTATAACAATGTTAACAGCGTCATAATTGCTGTCATTTTTGGTTCAATTCTTTTATAAACCTTCATTCTTTCTTCTGGAGGCACATTTTTTAGTTTTTCTTCCAAAAGGGAAAGTTTCCTTTGCAAGCAGTTTATTTCATCTTGAACATCGCAAATAATCGGTTCGATGTCTCCAGAAACATCTGACTTCAAGGCTTCCTTTATTTCCTCCATCGACATCCTTTGCTGCTTCAATAGCTTAATTCTTTCCAATGTTTCAAGGACGTTCTCTGGATATAAGCGGTAATTAGAAGAAGACCGTTGTACCTCCAGTAAACCAATTTGAGAATAATAATCTATTGTCCGTGTTGACAATCCACTTAATTCAGCCACTTTTCCGATACGCAGCAACGCCTTCCCAAATTACTCACCCTTTCCGTTCATTATTTATATATAATATATCATACCAACCAGAAACTGTACAGTATAACGTTATGGTTTAAGTTTTCCCCAACAGCTTCTATACTAAACTTTTCTGGCATATGCTTTAAGATTAATTAAATTAAGCCTGCAGGCTTTAGCTGTATTTTGTATTGCTTACTCTACATATTTATTCTTCAGCTGATCTGCCCCAATTCCGCCGACAAGCATCAAAACTAATGGTAAAAACGATACGATTCCTGTTGGTATTCCTTCTAAACTTATAGCTTTCCCTCCGAAATGATTTAACAGTAAGATAATTAATTTTGCAACCAACAACAGGACACCAATGGAAAATATACTTTCAAAAAAAACCTTCCATTTCGGGTGGGCAAGCTGCTTGCTGTCTTTAATAACTTTATCCTTCAATTCTTTATCGCTCCTTAACAATTCATCAATTGTAACGCCAAATAAATCACTAAGATGAATGATCATTTCAATACTGGGATAATTCTTGCCTGTTTCCCACTTTGAAACAGACTGACGACTTACATGAATTCTTTCTGCTAAATCATGTTGAGACCATCCCTTTTTCTCCCTTTCCTTTTTTAGTCGCTCACTAAAAATCATCTTATTGTTCGCCTGCCTTTACATTTTTTATATTAATGCGATAAGTCATAAAGTAAAGATACTTCTATGCGCACCAAGGCGCAACTAATGGTTGTTCCTTGATATTTATGGTGAAAATTCTCCTATACAGCGAAAAAAGGTTAATGCATAGTAGTTCTACACATTAACCTTAACATCATCTATTCTATTATATTCTTAACTGGCGAGTCAGACGTTAATGTAAAATCACCATTTTCTGGATCCGCAAAACCAAGATCAAGTATGCTTGAATTACTGTCACTATCTGCTGCTGTTTCGAAGGAAGCGAGGCTAGTATATTCCTCATCCTTCCAAACCCAGATTGTCTCCTTATCCTCTTCTAGATGATATACATTGCTTGAAAGGGTATTGCTGCTGTTCGCGGTAAAATAATTAATGATAAATAGTCCATTTTCACTTGAAGAGAAAACATTCTTCTCGATTTTATTACTGCTCGTATCATGCTGCAGCATCAGCTGACCGCCATCCAAACCTTTTGTATCATTTTTATACAAAATATTTTTGGCTATCGTAGAGTTTTTTGTACCTCCTCTTTCTGTATCATAACCGCCGATAGAGATGCCTGTATAATTATTTTCATATACAGTATTACTTGTAATATCAATATGGACGGCATATTTTTTATGATGCTCAGAGGTTGCTTCGATTCCAAGGTCATTATGATGCACAATGTTATGATCAACAGTAATGTTACGGCCGCCATCAATATAAATTCCGCCAGCACTGTAATCTTCCCCATATGCAGGGTTGCCGTAGGAACTATTATTATAAACAATATTGCTTTCAACAGCTCCGTTTCTAACGTAATCATTTTCCTCGCTAGTGCCTTCATAACCAATCATATCAATACCGATGTTGTCATTATCTCTTACAGTGTTATGAGATATTTGAAATCCATCAATATTTCCATTAAGAACTAGTGCTTCACTTGCACCAAGCTTCAAATTTTCCACGAGATTATCTTTTATTGTTATGTCCTTCATTGCCTCTGTTGCATAAACAGCAATTCCATGGCCATTGCCCTCATCATGGAATGTCTCAATATTTCGGACAGTGTTATTCTCAATCGAAATATGACTGCTGTTGCCAGTAACGTATATACCTATAACCGTTTCATCTGCCAGCTCTGTGGAGAGATTAGTAAACGTCAGGCCTTTTATTGTAATATAGCTTTTATCATTAATGGAAGCGAGGGCTGTGTCCTCCTCTGCATCATCCATTTTTTCTCCGCTTATAATAACTTCTTCGCCGTCATAGGCCTGAAAAACAATCGGCTCTGTTTTTGTTCCGCTGTGGTTCACCTGTAAAGACTCGTAATAAGTCCCTCCGCGGATATATACAGTTGTGCCGGGAATTGCTGCTTCACTTGCCTTTTCCAATGTTTGAAAAGGTTCTTCTATGCTACCGTCATTCGCGTCATCCCCATCTTCTGCTATAAAAAATGACTGTTTAGTTGCTGCTATCTTGATCTCTTGTTCTTCTGCATCATCTCTTTGAAGGTAAACAAAAAGACATACAGCAATGCCGATAATTGCAAGTATTACTAATAACTTTTTCATGATAACGCCCTTTTCTTTTATATATACTTTCCCTCTTATATTGAGGGAAATGCAGCTGCTTGGCAAGGGAAGTCATATAGGTCCATCCTTGCTCAAGATACTGGTAAACCATTTTGTTAATTTCGGGCAAATATAACAGCAGAAGAACGGATCTTGCTAAACTAAAAAGGATAAAGGCAAGCCACAATCCGTGGTTTCCCCAAGCATGTGCTGCAGGTAACAGAATCAGGAAAAAGAGCAGAACGGCGCCTATCATCGAATTTTTCACATAACCAACTTCAGTAGCTCCCGTAAAAACTCTAACAGCCCAGTCCAACTGGTCCGTACTTGCTAGAAGAATTATTCCTAAAACGAATGCTGTTATGTATTTGAACATGCTGCTAAAAGCAGTACTAAAATGACCGCCATGAGCATAAAAATATTTTTATTTAACACAATCCATTTCACGTTAATAATCACTTACTCTTGCTTTTTAAATAAATAAGAACTATTTAGTATCATATTTTAATTATGCTTAGTTGTAAATAGTAATTATTACGGTTTGTAAAAAATATGAACTCTATGCTTTGTTAACAAGCAACAGAAAGTCTTTTTTTTTATTAATTGGAGGGAATAAAAATGGTTAAATTTTATTTTTTTCAAGGCATTGTCACCAATATATCTGATTTTCCAACCAGCCAAAATAATGAGGGGAACGGTTGTCATAAAATTTTTACCGTTGAAGATCATACAGGGTCCATCGTTCACTTCGTCATCGCCCCATCCACTTATTTTATTGACCATTTAATCGTGCAGCCTGGTGATCGGGTAACTGGATTTTATGATGGTAATGCTCCTGTCCCCCTTATTTATCCCCCCCGTTATGAGGCCATTGCTATAGCAAAGGAATTACCATATCAAAATGTGAAAGCAGACTATTTTAACAGCCAATTAGCCAGCAGTGACGGAACTTTGAAATTAAATATTGCTTCAAGCACCCAACTACGCTTAAAAAATGATCAGCCTTTTACAGGGACGCTTATGAACCGAAACCTCATTGTCCTTTATGGAGCTTCCACTAAAAGCATTCCAGCCTTAACAACTCCTTACAAAATCATTGTTTGGTGCTAATCTATTGATTTCATAGCAACCAGCCTGTTTAGTTAAGTTGAACAGGCTGGTTTTTACTTTTAAGGAAAAGGAATCAGGATATTGCGCCAAAAAGCAGCATATACCTAAATGCAGCATTTAAATACTTCCTTTTTTAGGATATCAATTGCTTTTTATAAGCGCTTACATTATTATTTTAATGAAAAGAAAAGCAGTTAACCTCGTCCCTTCTTTGCCTTCCCACTGACATTTTATAACACTTCCTAAGAAGGCCTTGTTTCATAGAATGGACAATGAATAGGAAGGGAGATGATTATATAACTTAAGGCCTTTTACTGAGGTTTCCTGCCTCATCTAAGGTTTGGATATACAGTATCCAACATTTTGATCATAACAACCATGTTTATTACCATTTATTTATGATGTAGATACTTAATAATTGTTAATGGGAGTGGATGAAATGTCTATACCGAGCGGGGCAAGCATGAACATTATTATTCGGATACAGTTAGAGACTAGCATCATTTCTTTAGGAGAAATTGTTAATGTAATCGGAGATGCTGATGGAGATATTATCGGTCTTGACGTCATCTCTTCCAGTAAAACAAATACAGTTCGCGATATTACAGTGCGAGTACATAATAATGATCACGGGCAAAAGGTAGTCAGTAAGATTTCCGAATTGGCTGGAGTTCATATTGTCAACGTCTCTGACAGCACCTTCCTTTTGCATTTAGGTGGCAAAATTGAAATGAAAACGAAAGTGCGGATTAAAAACCGTGATGATTTGTCAAGGGTTTATACACCTGGTGTAGCTGCCGTCAGTGAAGCAATACATGCTGACCCCAGCAAGGTTTATTCTCTCACCATGAAAAGCAATACGGTCGCTATCGTGACAGACGGTACAGCTGTCCTTGGTCTCGGTGATATAGGACCAGAAGCGGCAATGCCGGTAATGGAAGGTAAAGCAATGTTATTCAAGCAGCTGGCAAATGTCGATGCATTTCCGATTTGCTTGGATACGAAAGACACAGAAGAAATTATCCAGATTGTCAAAGCTCTTTCCCCAACATTTGGAGGGATAAATCTTGAAGACATCGCTTCTCCTCGCTGCTTTGAAATAGAGCAACGCTTAAAGAAAGAGCTTAATATTCCTGTCTTCCACGATGATCAGCATGGCACAGCTGTAGCTATCTATGCAGGTTTACTTAATGCCTTGAAAATTGTGCAAAAAAATGTAAAGGATATTAAAGTTGTCATCAATGGCATCGGTGCAGCAGGAATAGCTTGTACAAAAATTCTTCTAGCTGCAGGTGTGCAAAATATCATTGGTGTTGATCGCAATGGTGCGATTTACCGCGGTGAAGGCTATACAAACTCTCATTGGCAAGCATATGCGGAAATGACTAATCCTGACAACCTTCAAGGCAGCCTGTCAGATGTTATCGGAGGTGCAGATGTTTTTATCGGAGTTTCTGCACCTAGGGCTTTAAAAGCCGAAGATGTCCAAAAAATGGCCAATGATGCCATCGTTTTCGCAATGGCCAACCCAATCCCTGAAATTGATCCTGATATAGCAGCTCCTTATGTAAGAGTGATGGCGACAGGCCGCTCGGATTATCCAAACCAAATTAATAATGTATTATGCTTCCCTGGTATTTTCCGCGGAGCATTGGATTGCCGGGCAAGTGAAATAAATGAAGCGATGAAATTAGCAGCTGCTGAAGCAATTGCTTCAACGGTTTCAGATGAAGAATTAAATGAATCTTACATTATTCCTTCTGTTTTTAATAATACTGTTGTCGATAAAATACGTGACGCTGTCGTTAAAGCTGCTGTCGATACAGGCGTTGCAAGAAAAATCCCTAAGATTAGTAAATAGTTACAAGTAAAACTCACCAAATGGTGAGTTTTACTGCTTTTTAGCATAACTCAATGATGGTGATGAACATGAAGCGGCTTATTTTTAGCCTGACAAAGGATAGCATTATCATGACGGTGAGACGCAGTTTCTAATTGGATTGTCACATGAGAAATCCCCTTATGTTCCAGTTCATGTTCAATATTGCGTAAAATCGCTTCACTTTCCGCTACCGTAAGCTGACTGTCTACAACAGCATGACAGGACAACGCATGCATTTCACTGGTAATCGACCATATATGCAAGTCATGAATGCCTTGAATACCTTCTGTTTTTTCTATATCTTTAATAAGTTCCTCAACATTTACCGACTTTGGTGTCCCCTCCATTAATACATGAAGGGCATCCTTCAACACAAAGTAACCGCTTCTTAGAATCAAGACTGCTACGATGACACTTGCAAGGGGATCAGCCCAGCCCCATCCAAACATCATCATTAAAATGGCTGCTATTATCGCCCCGACACTGCCCAGCATGTCACTTATCACATGCAGGAAAGCTCCTCTCATATTTAAGTTATGTTCGGTATCTCCGCCGCGAAACATGATCCAAGCTACGACCAGATTGACCAGCAATCCAATAATGCTGATAAGGAGCATTCCAGTTGTTGCAACTTCCGGTGGATTAGCAAAACGAATGATAGCCTCGTATATAATATAAAGGGAAATAAGCATCAAGGTAGCACCATTTATCATGGCCGCAATTATTTCAAACCGCCTAAACCCATATGTGTTGCTGTAGCTTGCTGTTTTCTCTCCTAATTGAAAAGCAAGAAGCGCAATTACTAATGAAACTGAATCACTTAACATATGTCCAGCATCTGATAACAAGGCAAGACTGTTTGTAAGAAAGCCGCCGACTGCTTCAATAATCATGTAACTCGTAATAATGATAAAAGATATTAACAACACTTTTTTATTCGAATTGTGAGCGTGTCCATGACTATGGTTATGTCCCATTTTTCATTCCCCCTTAAGCTACATTATGCCGCTAAATTGTTTTTACATAAGCATTTTATTTTAATATTGTTTATATGAACATATATTCATATATAGAATACATTTATATATACCGTAAGTCAAAGGTATTTTCTATGTTTTCCCCCTTTAGTCTCATTTAAAACATTATTAGCTGGGACAATAAGTTTGTCCATTTTTCTGAGACAATATAAATCGTATGGGAGTCTCCTTCCTTCATTAATGTGCTTTGTTGCCCTTTTTCACCAACCCAAACATAAACATTTGCAGTTTGATCATTTGCTTTTATATTAATGCGGTATTCTGCTGATGTTAAATTAACAATGCCGTCCTTTTTAATGGCGTGAGAAAAGATAGCTTGAAAGTCTTGCAAGGAATCTTGGTCCTTGATAAGAAGTAAGTTTTTGCTATCAGCAAGCTCCGAAACTGTAATGGTTAAGTCACTATTATCCCATTGAAGAGCTAATCCATCCGTTTCTTTTTGACACCCTGTTAGTGAGACAATTACGAATACTAATAACAAAAACCATATCTTTCTCATAATAAGCCCTCCATTTCTTTCTATTATATTAGACTTACAGAAACCATTAATTGTTACATATGGAAAAATATTAAAAGGCGCGATTTGAAATCGCACCTTTTTCTGTTACTCACCAGTAATTATTTTCACAAATTTGCGTTTGCCGACTTGAACGATTAAACCAGCGCTGACGGTTACTTCAAGTTTTGTATCTTCTGCCTTAATATTGTTCAGCTTGACTCCTCTATTTTCAATCATTCTTCGTGCTTCGCTTTTAGAGCTTAATAATTGAAGTTTCACGAGCAGGTCAATCAGTGGAACTTTAGATTCTCCATCCCATGTAATAGTTGGGATATCTTCCGGCATAGCGCCCTGCTGGAAGACGGATATGAAGTGCTGCTCTGCTTTTTCAGCTGTGTTAGCACCATGGTACATCCTGACAATTGTTTTAGCTAGGAGCATTTTCGCATCTCTCGGGTGAAGGCTGCCTGACTCTAACTGACCTTTTATTTCTTTCATTTCTTCGGGTTTGAAATCTGTTATCAACTCAAAGTATTTACTCATTAATCCATCTGGGATGGACATCGCTTTACCGTACATTTCCGTCGGGCTTTCGTCAATGCCAATGTAGTTTTTCTTTGATTTGGACATCTTTTCAACACCATCGAGCCCCTCTAATAATGGCATCAGTAACGCCACTTGCTTTTCCTTCCCAAACTTCTCTTGAAAATGCCTTCCCATTAAAATATTGAAATGCTGATCTGTTCCGCCCAGCTCAATATCACATTCCAACATAACAGAATCATAGCCTTGCATTAACGGGTAGAAGAACTCATGCAAGGAGATAGGTTTATTAAATGCCATTCTTTCTTCGAAATCATCTCTTTCCAGCAATCTTGCCACCGTAATTTTTCCTGCTAATTGTATTACATCTTCAAAGTCCAGCTTAGAAAGCCATGCTGAGTTGTAATGCAATTCAACTTTATCCATATCAATAACCTTAGCAAATTGCTCAAAGTATGTTTTGGCATTATGCTTGACCTCTTCATCAGTCAGTTGTTTTCTAGCAATCGACTTCCCTGTAGGATCACCGATCTTACCAGTAAAGTCACCAATAATTAGCTGGATTGTATGACCATTTTCCTGAAATTGTCTCATTTTATTAAGGACGACTGTATGTCCTAAATGTACATCAGGAGCAGATGGGTCCAATCCTAATTTTATTTTCAGCGGTCTATTTTCCATGATTGACCTTGCTATCTTACTTTCCAGCTCTTCTGTTGGGATTATCTCTTGCACCCCTTGGCTGTATATTGCCATTTGCCGCTTCACTTCATTTCGTTGTCCTTCTGTCAGTTGCTCTATCAACTTTTTCATCATGATTCCTCCTAAATGAAAATATAAAAAAACCACATCCCAAAAAAGGGACGTGGTTTCTTGCACGCGGTACCACCCTTATTGAAGAACTTCTTCGTCCTTCCACTTAAACGATTAACGGATCGCCCGTTCTTTGCTTTCACAAAGACAGCTCCAGGAATGTAATTCGTGTTATCTATGTGTCGATTCGCACCAGCCACCGACTCTCTTTAAACAGGGAGATAACTACTACTAGGTTTCCTTTCATTGCTTTTTCCATATTAAAAATTATTTTTACGGATTACGTTACGAAGTAAACTTGACATGTTTTTTTGCTCTTCTACTGACATATGTGCAACAATGTCTACTTCACCAACATGAAAGCGTGGATAAAGCTCCTCCATTACTTGCTTTCCCTTGTCTGTGATTGCCACATAAGTAATTCTTCTATCTCTGATGTCATTTTTCCTATAACAATACTCTTTTTTTTCCAATGTTTTTGTAATATTGCTGATTGTGGCTTTCGAAACGCCGTTTGATTCAGCTAGTTTCTTTGTCTCAATGGACTCCCATACCCATAAATCATAAAGCATGGAAAACGCTGTCCAAGACAGACCATATTCAGACAGAACTTGCTGCTCCATCTTATTTTTTAATCCTTGTGCAACTCGGTAAATATTAGTAACAACAGCAATTGCATCAAGATTTAAAGACTCAATCGGAATTTTAGTGATTCGATTGATGGTGTCCACTTCTTCAGGAAGCAATTCCCCTTTATCATCAAATGAGTATATACCGAACCACCTCTTCTCTTATAAATTTTCAAAATCATTAGCTTTGAAACGATATTATCAAATATATAAATTGAATGCAATATATTTTTATGTTTCAGGCAAAATTAATGATTAGCAACCCGAAAAGCTTTATAATGAAATATAGGTTATTAAAAATAACCTTTTTTTAATACAGGAGGGAATTGGGATGAATTTTTCTGAAAAAGTAGTTTTAATAACAGGGGCTGCTGGCGGAATCGGTATTGCTGCAGCTAAGAAGTTTGCCGCTGAAGGAGCAAAACTTGCATTAGTTGACCTAAAAAAAGAAAGCCTTGCAAATGTAGCTGCAGAGATTAGTAGCGAAGATATCCTGCTTTTAGAAGGTAATGTTGCGATTGAAGAAGATGTGAAAAACTTTGTTGAAGCGACGAAAGATCATTTCGGACGAATTGATGTTTTCATTAATAATGCTGGTATCAATGGCAAGTTTGCTAACTTGGTGGATCAAACAGCAGAGAACTTCGATGCTGTTATTAATGTTAATTTAAAAGGTGTATTTTATGGCCTTAAATATGTGCTAAAAGTGATGAATGAACAAAAAAGCGGAGCTATCGTAAATACAGCTTCAAACGGCGGGCTTCTTGGAGCTCCAGGTATGGGTCTGTACGTTGCGTCTAAACACGGGGTAATTGGCTTAACAAAAACAGCAGCGCTTGAGGGTGCTCCATATAATGTGCGCGTAAATGCAGTAGCTCCTTCTGGAGTTGATACCCAAATGATGCGCTCTATTGAAACTAATGCAATGCCTGGCAATGAGGGGAATGCTAAAGAGCAATTTGAAGCTTCTGTTCCAATGAACCGCTATGCAACAGCAGAAGAAATTGCTAACTTAATGGCATTCCTGGCTTCTGAAGAAGCATCCTTTATTTCCGGTACTTATTACCGAATAGATGGTGGACAAGGTGCTACTTCAGCTTAATTAAAGTAAAGAAGGGATGCCACACCGGCATCTCCTTATCTTTTGCTACGATCCCTTTACTGCTTAAATAAACTTTGCAAACGTTCTGTTCCTGCTGTTGCGTCTTCCACCATTGTATGGATCAATTCCTTGACTGTCGGCACATGATGAATCAAGCCGATTACTTGGCCAGCCCAGGCAAATCCATTTACTGGATCGCTCTCATATATAAACTTCAAATTAGCTTTCCCGCTGATAGTATCCTTTAACTCTTCATAAGCAGCCCCTTGCTTTTCCCTTTCTATGATATTCTTTGTATAGTCAGATTTCAGCACCCTTCCAGGAGTCCCAAAGGTTCGTTTTATAACAACGGTATCCATCTCCGTTCCTGCCACAAGGGCATCCTTATAAGATTTCACTGCATCAACACATTCTGCAGTCGCAATAAAACGCGTACCCATCTCAATTCCTTGTGCTCCCAATGCTAAAGCAGCTAAGAATCCTCGGCCGTCTCCTATTCCTCCGCTTGCGATGACAGGAATAGACACAGATTCAGCAACCCGCGGTATGAGAACCATTGTGCCAATATCATCCTTGCCTATATGCCCTCCACCTTCCTGACCAACTGCTATGACAGCAGAGGCACCAAGCTGCTCTGCTTTCTTTGCTTGTCTGACAGTCGATACTAGTACTAGCGACTGAATATTTTCCCCTTTAATGCGGTCTAAAATAGGCTGTGGATTGCCTCCGGTGATAGAAATAATCTCTACTTTTTCCTTAATTGCTGTCTCAAGAAGCTCCATATATGCTCCAATTATAGGATCCAATTGCAAAATTGACTCCAAAGGGTTTATCCGTCATGCTTCGTACCTTTTGAATTTCCTCCTGCAATCTCTCTGGCGTAAATAAAGTCATGGCCGTTATTTGACCAAGACCGCCAGCATTTGATACTGCTGCAGCAAGCTCTGCATTTCCTAAGTATGCCAAACCGCCTTGAATAATCGGATATTTAATATTTAATAAATCAGTGACTGTTGTTTTCATATTGTATTCCTTTCCATCATAAATTACATTGAGTTAAGCATATCATAGTTTTACCGGTCGCCTATATCTCCATGTTTTAGTATCTTTGTATGGGGAAGATTAAAAAGAGCAGCTAAAGGCAGAATATTTTATTAAGCAATCCTTTCATATTATAATTAATACTGTATACAATTACTTGTTTCTCTATGAAGGAGCGATTTCTATGAAGGTTACCATTACAGATAATGCTGCAGCAAAATTGCGCGCGTATGACCAGCCAGAAGGTGCAGCATTTAAATTAACAAGCATTTTTAGCGGAGGTTGCAGCTACACATACAATTATGATCTTGCGATTGATCATGAGAAAGACGAAGATACAAAATTTGAGGATAATGGCGTTGTTCTTTATTTAGATAAGATGACGATAAGTCATATCAATGAGGATTTAAAGGTTGATTATGTAGAAGGTCAAGGTTTTCGCTTAGTAGGTGCCAGCCAAATTTATACTTTTAGATTAGATGTAAAGAATAAAGTGCAAGCCTAAAAAACAGTGGGATTAAAACCCCACTGTTTTTCGCTAAGGAGAATTCCTCTTTAACTGTTACCACCTGCCATACTATATATTATCGCTTCGTGCAGCCACTTCTCTTCTGCTTCGGTAAAAGGGGAAGGCGCCATCTCCTCCAACTCATCAATATTGATGCTTTCAAGGTCAACTTCAGCTAGCTTTTCTATGACATCCTCCCCAATAAAAGCAAAAGATGATTGTAAATAAGCGGCAACCATTTGTTGCACTTGAGGATCATCTACAGGTCTTCCATAAAGTTCCTTTAAATCTTTTGCCATTTGGATAAAGCTTTTATCTAAGTCTGCTGTTTCTTTCTCTGATTTTTGAAACAGGCTTTCGCCTATTTCAGCTAACTGGTTCTTTTCCATCCATTCTTTTTGGCGGTTCTCTATTTGGATTGCTTGAATTAGAGTAAATAATAAGCTGCTGTCAACCTCATCCTCTTGTTTAAGCAGAGCAGCAATCCTTTTTATTGCTTTAATAGACAATTCAAGTTTTTCTTTTTCTTCTTCCAATGCTTGAAGATGTACCTGCAAAGTTTCATTCAAGCTCACCGTAAAGCTGGATTCATCTAATAAACTTGCTGCTTTCTCAAGACTGTACCCTAAAAATTTTAAGCTTATTATTTTTTGTAGGGTTATAATATCCTGTATTTTATAGATACGATGACCAGATATCGCATGCTTTTCTGGCTTTAATAAGCCTATTTCATCATAATAATGCAAGGTGCGCACAGATATGCCAGTTTTAGCTGAAAATTCCCCAATCGTAAATTGTTCTTTCCCTGTCATTTACATACCTCCCATAAAAAGTATATTTTTATTATAATTCCTAACGTTACTGGAGGTTCAAGAGAAAAAATAAATTAAATATTGTCTTAAAATATCTACTCTTGAGTGAGACAGGAGTTAGTGTGTATAATAAAGTGGGCTAGACTATGTCTGGCCTGCTTTTTTTGCAGGGTAGCTGCCCCCATACAATTATTTGCTCTTCTTTTTTACATAATCATCACATATGAGAATCGGACTTTCTCTTTAAATTAAATTGAGGTGAGCAAACAAAGCAGTTTATAATATAGATATGGGAGCAACAAAGGAGTTGGTATTATTGGCCTTACCAAAAAACTATCTAGTAGACGCAACACTTGAACGGTTGGGAACATCCTTTTTGGATTTATATAACAGCAAAATCGGCGATGATGTTAGAGAATTTTTGGCAGTCATCTTCTTCGAGGAACTGATTGAGCCTGAAACCGGCAGACAAAGGAACTTAAAAGAACTACGTTCTCATTATTATCGAGATAAGTTCAAAAGGACGAAGAAAAACTGGTATTCTGCTCTTATTAAAAGCATTAATAAAAAAAGCAAGAACCCTAAGGAATTGATGGCTGAAGTTAAATTCATCCATGAAGGTATTGAAAAAGGATTTATTGACTTAGTGAATAACTATCATGTCACCGATATAAAAGACTTGATTGCAGACCGCTTAAGTGAAGTTGATAAATGGGTCAATGATGATACAAAGCTCTTATCAGATTACAAATATATTAAAGACAAAACGAAAAACCAAATAAAAAACACGTTAAAAATTGATTCTATTATTACTGTAACAAGCCTTGTTATTGAAGAGTTCGGCGGTGACTTTAACCGAATTGTCAAAGAGGTTAACGACTTGTTCAGTGAGCTTCCTTTACCAGGAAAAACAAGCAGAACAAAATTTATGGACTTTCATGAAGATCCAGCAGTCGAAAATAGTGTAACAGCCGAAATATATGAAGATGGCAATCTGTCCATCCGAACACTGCTCGGCAAAACTTTAACAGAAGAAAAAAATTCAATTGCATTAACTCCGATGGATTATGAAATATTCAATTTTATTCTTTCCAAACGAGACTATGAATTTGTGGAAAAACAAAAAATATATGTCGATATCGGAGACATTGTAAAAAATATGTACTCCTCTAGGGGTGTCAAAGAATATAAACGTATTAGAGAAAGACTGGAAAAGCTAAAGCATCTAAGCTTCGATATTAAAGCAGATGATGGAAAAAAATACATCTTTGACCTCTTTGATCATATTACTTATTTAGATGAAGCGGAAACGAAAGCAGAGATAAAGATAAATGAATTTATGCATCAGCGCTATATAGATAATCAAGTGACGAAAATCTATAGTGATAAAATCCAAAATTTCCAGCTGGAAATCTCAGAGAATATTGTCTTCATATTACAGAAAGAGCGATTTGCAAAGAGCTCCCTTTCTGATGACTCAATCGACGGGAAAAAATCAGTTGCTTATCCCCTCGCGTTTTTTACTAGACGGCTTAGATTACCGACGAGAAAAAAAGACGCTTTAGCTAAAGTTGAAAACTCTCTGCATGAGCTTGTGGACAACCAAGTGACGATAAGAAGCTTTCGCCGTGTTAACGATGTATTTCACATCGAATTCCTGCCTATCACCGAACATGAAGCAGAGGATTTAATTGACGCTAAACATCAGAAAGTTTTATTCCTTGAAACATAATGAACACCCCAATTAGTGAATAATTGGGGTGTTTTTGCTTTATAATAGTACCATTTATCATGAAAAAGCATTTTTAATTTGGAGCAGATACAAAATGCCCCAATTTTTTTCACCATTTTATCGTGCTTTTTTTCTTAAAGCTAATATCCCTAATTTTTTTCACCATTTCTTCGTGCTTTTTTGGGCAAAGAGCTTTCTTAAACATAACCTTAATTTTTTTTTCACCATTTTGTCGTGCTTTTTTTTCAAAAAGCTTCTATTAATTAAATCCATTAAATTTTTTCACCATTTTATCGTGCTTTTTATATAACTTATATTTTTTTCACCATTTCTTCGTGCTTTTTATATACATTCTCTCGTTAAGGATGGCAATAAGCTCGGTTTCTACTTTAGATTGCTTAATACTGCATCCTTTAAACACCCTTTTTATTGGCAATTCACAAATGCTAACTGAAGTAATATAATGAAACCTTAATTTTTTTTCACCATTTTGTCGTGCTTTTTATATAAATCGATATTTTTGCACCAAATCTTCGTGCTTTTCGTTGTTTTTACATAGAAATAGGAAAAAGCAGAGTTTTTTTCACCGTTTTATCGTGCTTTTTTCTTTACTGGAATGTTTAAATACGAAAGTACTTATTGGTTCTTCTTTTTCTATATCAATCTCATCTTTTTTTCACTAATTCTTCGTGCTTTTAAGTTTTTTTCATCATTTCATCGTGCTTTTTTCTAAGTCTTGTTTAATGGATAAAATTTTCACCTATTTTTCGTGCATAATAGTGGACTTCTTAAGATTTTTTTCGACAAATTTCGACAAACGCTATAGTAGTCTACACTTTTTTTCACAAATTTCTCGTGCTAATTTACTTTATTGCTCTTTATTGGAGAGAATGCGCAATCTTTTCACCATTTTTTCGTGCAAAAATTTTTTTACACAGAAAAAACCTCCCCTAAACCTTGCTATTATACGTTTCTCAATAAATTTTCACCATTTCTTCGTGCTTCAATATTTGTTGTAATATAGCCTTCTACACGTTTTTTCACCATTTTTTCGTGCCATTTACACCCCTTTTTTTCGGTGTATATAATAAAACATAGATAAATATAGATATTAGTTTATAGACTTTTTTTATGGCTAACAGCGCAAACCAAAAATCGAAAGGCCTTAGGCTATTTTTGGTCTTTTAATGATTTATTTTTTTCTATCGTTTCAGAAAGGAGGTTAGAACCAGTGATATACGAGGAAACGTATCAATATTTATTACATAATGTTTCATCAAAGGAATTTGACGTCTGTCTATATTCCCTTCTTCATACGGATTGGGACGGAATAATCCAGGCACCAGCTTCTGTTATTGCAGCTAAAGCCGGTACAAAAAAGAAATACTTAAAGCAGATTATTAAAAAATTCACTTCCTTTAAACGGGGCAATATTTATATTCCTGTGGAAACATCAGAAGGAGTGAAATATAAATTTAAGCGCGGCCTTTCAAGGAATCTAGGATTTAACAGCAAAACTGATCGTTATTGTAAAAAATATTCCTTCTTTTATGAAGAGTCCTTCCAGAATCTATCAATCAATTCTAAAAGATTGCTTTTGATGGCAGCTTTTCGCATGTCTGTGCAAAAAGCTGAATCCGTGATGTTCGATTATCATGATATTGTGCCTTCTAAGTATACATATGGTCATCCTTACTTTACAAAGGGCCGTCTTTACGAAGCGATTAGTGAAATCAACAACTCTAAAATTGCCGATACAGTTAAAGTTCAATTAGTGGGTAATATTTACACACGAAAGCTTGCTGTATCGTTTGAATTTGTACAAGGAACTTTAAATGAATTTGCCAGCAATTACACAGAAAGAACGCTTTTGCGCAAAAAAATGTTCCAAGCAGGCTATCATGGCTACCTTAATGACAGTTTTTGCATGGAAATCGAAAGTGTAGGCAAATATTTATATAACTCTCTATTTAGCAATGAAAAAATAATCGCTAAACAGAGGGTTATTACTGATGCTAAAGATGAGATACTTTCATTAGCTCGATTTATCTACGATACAGCAATTGAGCAGCTGGCAACAGCACTTCCTTCGAATACTCATTTTTTGACTGATCCAAAACAGGCTTCAGCTTATTTCAGCACGATTATATACAATGTGCTTATTAATGAGATGGGTAAATACGGTCATCAGGCAGAGAGCATTAAATCCCTTCTAGACAATCATTATTTACATAAAACAATTGTAGAAAAAGAAACCGGCAGAGAAATTATGCATGTTGGGATTGAAGATCAAATTAAACCAATTAAACAGCGCTTTGAAAAGGCAAATCATATCTTTGATGTTCTAAAAAGTTGGTCTGAGAACTGGGTTATTGCCCGTACAAAATCAATTATAGAGGATTCACAAGTACTGATATCTTCAAAAGATGAAGATAAAAAGCAGGAAATAAAGCAAAAACGAGGCTGGAGTGATGCAGAAGCGGCGAAGAATCATATCCAAACATTAAAGGAGCAGTCTTACGAGCAAATTAACAAGCTAATAAACCAATGTATAACATATGGAAACAAAGCTATTGAAAAGGATGAACGCATTAAATCCATAACAACTGCTAAAGATTCTTTAGCTTCCTTTTTTGCGATACATACCGAAAAAATTTTAAAACCACTATAACGACACAGGCAAACACTGGCTATTAGGCGAGTGGATCTTGTGCTGCCCACAAAAATACTAATTTATCAGCATCCTTTTTATTCCAACATTTATTCCCCTTCATTAAACTTTTCAACTACTAAAAAAACCATATATTGTAAAAACTCTATTTTTTTGCCCTTTTTTAAGGCTGTGAATTGTAATTTAATATTTGTTATTAGTTTTTTATTTATTGTTATTTGCTTTATTACAATGTGATTTAATTTATTTAATTTGTTATTGGTTATTGTTAACTTGTGGAAAGATAATTTTTTCTGTTAGAGAGGATTTTTTGTCTGTTTATCTAAAAACTTTACTTGTGACTGGCATTTTACTGCTTTTTTTGGTTTTAGAAAATTGGATAATAGGAAGGTTTGTTGAGGATTTTTGTTAATGGTTCTAAGTTATTGTTCTAATTAATGTCCTAAATATTATTCTAAATAGTTATCTAAAATAAGGAAATAAAGCTTACCACCCATTTTTTGCTATATATAATGAAAATCGCTATTTCTTTGTAATTGGCATTTAACTATAGCAAAACGTCTACTTATAGTATATTCGTCTAGCATTCAATTATTCCTATTTCAAACAAAAAAGTTTCCAACATACATGGATATACTTTATAAATACTAATAAATCTAAAAAATCCATTCTTTCCCTATTATATTAATCTATTACACTTTTTAATTTATGCATAAAATAAAATTAAATAAGGTTAAGGAGGAATTTTAATGAGTAATGTTTGGTTTCCAGGTGGAAGAAATGGTGATAATAATCAAAGAAATAAATCAAATTCACGTTCAGGTGACAGTGATAGCCGCTCCGATGCTAATGTAGATTTTGAATCTGATAATGACTTAAGAAATGATACTGATGTTGATAACCGCAATGATTTAAAGAATGTTGATAAAAATACTAATATTGCAAAGGTAAAAGACTCTGGTAATGCGAAGATTGATTTGAAAATCGACGTAGATTCAGATTCAAATGCTCGTGTACGCTCTCGTTCCAGAGCAAATGCAGACACAGAACAAGATCAAGACAACAACCAAGATAATGACCAAGACCAAGAATAATACAACGAAGGCGAGCACGGTATAACCATGTCTCGCCCATTTTTATGTAAGGAGAGTTGTTCATGTCTCCCCATCGCAGACAAATAGATAAGGAAAACAATATCTATCAGTTTCGTAATAACGGGAATGCTGAACTTGATACGAACAACGCACAAATCGGCCAAAGCGGCAATTCAGATGTCGATGTATATGTAAATATTGAGATAGATACAAAACCTATTGCTTATGCACTGTTGTCCTCATTACTGGCCACAAAGCAAATTACCCGTTTCGAATTTGAAGAAGCGATAAAAAACTTAGAAAAATTAACAAAGAAACAAAAAAAGCATATTCCTGGATTACGATTTTTTGGTCCTTTGAAGGATAATTAGAAAGAAATTATCTAACTCTTAAGGTCTCTCTTAAATGAAGTCCCTTCTGTTTCTATTCTAATCACTAAAAAACCTCAAATGAGAGTCTAACTTAGCATATTAACTAACAAGGCTTGTAGTGCCGTCACAAGCCTTGTGAAGTACATATAAGAAATTGGGGTTCGGATATGGAGCGGAAATTACAAAATGTATTGCTGAAACTGTTCAAGTAGCATTTACTTCTTAATAGATAAAATGGCTATATGGCTGCCTCCTCAAAAGCCATATAGCCATTTCTATTATTGGGACAGTCTTAAAATAATATTGTCTACAACATTGGATAAATTTCCGTTTTTATACTGCAGTATGAAATCACTGTATAACATTCTAAGCACATCTTTCACCTCAAAGCTATACTCCATATTCAACTCTGCAATATCACTTAGCATTACCTCTAGCCTCAAAGCTTGTTTTCGATTGATTAAGCATTTTATCATTTTCTTTTTTGGGGAATTTACAGGAACCAATATTTCACTTTCTTCCTCTTGATAGGAGTTAACCTTTATGGCATTTTGAGAGCGCGCTGTCAGTTCATGATAAAGCTCGACAGGATTGCTTCTCTTTTTTGCTTGGTATAAAAAATCATCCAACAGTAATGTTACTAAATCAATATGAGTGAATTTCTCATTGGCAGCTTCAGAAACATCATCACAGAAGAGCTCTCCACGTAAATATTCGGAAACAGGTACGTAAAAAGTATAAGACAACAATGTTGGTGTCGTTAACTTTCTCGTAGCTTTCATGAACCATTTATCAAAAAAATTATAGGGACTATAGGAAAGCTCCCGTATTTCATCATCGTAAATAGGAAATCTGCTTTTTTTCACCTGTTCCTTTTCACCTCTTCTTCGAGCATAAATGCAAGTATTCGATATGCTGCCTCTTTCAAGCTGCAGTCCCATCTTACCTTCATTTCAAAAAGTTGATCATGATAAACCTTTTCTAACTTAGCTGGATATGGTTGTCCTTTTGGATCATAAGGACGTATAGGGAAATCTTTAAATTCCTGGAGTCCCTTCTTTACTAAAATGGAACAATAAGGAGTCGGATCAAGTCCCATTTTTTTGGCTAATATTTTCAGTAGTCTCCGTTCTTGCGGATTAAAAGGGATTTTCACATCCTTTTTTTTATCGCTTCTCTCTTTTCTTCCTTCCATCTTCGTAATCGGTTTTTTCCGAACTATTTCTTTTTTTGTTTCTAATATAGATCTGCTTGTTTTATTCGTAAATATCGGATTGATTGGTTCCATCTTCTCCCTCTCTTCCTCCCTTTTGTCTTTTATTTCATTTATCTTAGTGTCAAATTGTCAGAATGTTATAGTTCTAGACTATGAAGAGGTCTATGAATATAGAACGTATAAACTTTAAGTTTTTTGGACAAACTATGATCATACGAATATTACTATCGATTAGGAGGTAAATAATATGGCTTCTGGAAAAGGAAAAAATACAGGAATTGAAAATGATAAATTGAGAAAGTTAGCTGAGTTAGCAAAAAAATCTAAAACAGTAAAAAAAGGAATCGTAAAATAAATTTAGTATTTATGTTCAAAGGTAATACATAGATGTAATGACTACTATAAATCAGCGTACAATTTACGTCATTACGATAACTAAATAGCTTAAAAAATACCAACAATTAGAAGAAGCAAATAAGGTGGAATATAATCATTCAAACCTTCATAGCCTAATATAAACACCTTGAAAATATCGTCGTAAATAGAATGTAAAAGTTGGTTTTACGTAAAAAACTAAGTTAATAACATGCTATTTACGTACATACTATCTTCAGTAATGAAGTAGTCTTGTCAAAACAATCTTGTTTTTACGTAGAAAAGGGGATTTGAACGAATGATCCTTGTAAATAAAAAACTTGGTTTTTAAATAGCTGGGAACGTTTTGACTAAGAACTTAACTAAAAATATTCCTATAAATTTGAATTTATAGACACTATATAAGCCCACTATATAAAGTGGGCTTATATAGTGTCTATACTAATTTATAAAAAATAATTACATCTAATCACTTGTTATATAAGGATTTAATTATGGTCACTATATAAAGAGACTATTATAACTAAATATGAAAAAATACAACTAAAAAACAATTAAAAAAACATGAAAAATCAATTGTTTTTGCATGATTATCGGTATTTTAGAGATTTATGGTGTTTTTTCTATTCGAAAAAGCTATAAAAATAACGAATATCACTATATGGTGTCTTTATATAGACACTATAAACAAACGCCTATATTATAGGACTTTTATAGATATATAGTTAAAAATACACCTATAAATATGCTATATAGACACTTGTATTAGAGACTATAATTAGTTATTATAGAGTTTATAAGTAATATGTTAGGAGGAAGATTCTTGGATCATAACCTTCATGAGTTACATAAGCATGTTAAGTTTAGTGATGAGGTACTGGCAATGTTCATTGATATTATTGGCCAAGACCCCAGCTTACTTAAAGTGTTCCAGTACATAGCTATTGAGGAGCAAAGAAATAAAGAACGAGGTGTGTCTATAAGTCATATAATTGAAAATGTAAAAGTTGAACGTCTTGTCAGGAAAACTGTTGGCAAAAACAAGTACGTATATGAGGAAGTATTTACGAACATTGAACGTAAAAATGTTGAAAAAATGGTAGATAAGCTTATGTTTATGTCGCTTATATATCATGAAGCAATTAAGCCCTATAAGTTTCTGTTTCTTACAAATCGAGGAAAACAGCTTATAGCCAAACTAGTCGAGAATAAATCGAAGGACAAGGAGCTGCGTAAATAATGGCAAAAACATTCACTAAGAACCAGCCGGCAATAAATATCACTATGGTGGGATTTGGACAAGCCGGAACAAGGATGGCAGACCGTTTTGCTGCTTTTAAAAGAGAGGATAATACATCTGTTTACAATTGCATTGCTTTAAACAGCAATGATGGTGATTTAGCCGGTTTAAAAAACATATCTACAAATAACAGAGTAAGCCTGGAACTTGGCGGATTAGGCAAAAACCCAGAAGAAGCTGTACATATATTAGAGAAAAATGAAAAAGCGAAGGAAAAGCTGAAGTCCTTTATACAAGAAAGAATCAGACCGCAGGATGATCTAGTTATGTTCTTCGCTGGTCTTGGCGGCGGAACAGGCACTTCTACTATCGTTAAAGCAATTGAGGAGTTTTATGATTACAACAACAAACCGAAAATCATAGAAGAATTTAATCTAATTCGTCAGGAAATCGGTGATGCTGAAGTAAAGGCAAATGCCAAGAAATACTTAAAAGAAGCTTCTATTAGAGCAAGAAGAAAATTCATTAAGATTGGTGTTGTTGTGACAATACCTACACGTGCGGATGGTCCTGATGCCCTTCGACAAGTAAATAATTTTGCTCAACAGATTTGGGATATCGCAAAAAACCCTAATAAAGGCGTTGCTTTTGTAGTTTTTGCAGACAATCAGCATTTTTATGATGAGTTTAAACAGCTGCCTGAAAACAGCAGAAATGGTATTGATAACTACAGAGACTATGCAAACAATGAAATCGCAGAGATTTTCCATGAATTGAACACTGCTACTACTGGCGGCGGAACAGCGGTCACTTTTGATAGTGCTGACTTTAGACGGGTTGTACTGGAGCATACAGGATCACTTGTTATCAGCAGATTTTCTAAGCCGAGCAATTCGGTGAGAAATGGTCATGATGTTACTGCAATGTTTAAAGAAGCGATCGAGAGCAGTAATTTACATCAGCCTATACAGCTGTTTGATAAAGAAACGAATACATCAGCAAGAATTCATCATATTGGACTGCTTGCAATCCTCGATAAATCCAATGATATTGGCAGTTCTTTTATTGATGATGCCAGAGAAGAAATTATTGAAAAACTTCCGTTAAACGGTACAGTTTTTAGTGGATATTTGGAGGAAAAAAACAACTTTTCAACGAGTGTTTATACGTTCTTTAAAGCTGATGCCCTTCCAGAACGCTTAGCTAAAGGTTTAGTAAAGGAATATGAAGATTTTAAAGCAAGACAGCAGGAAGTAAGCTACCAGCAGTCAGTAATCAGCTCAATCGCTGCTGCCAATGATGATGAAGATTTTGATCTTGATTTTGAAGAATTAGGCTTAGCAGAATTTATGAGTAATGAAAAACCGGCTGATAAAAACGATACTGACAGTGATATAGATTTAGATGATATCGATTTAAGCTTGCTAGATGACTAATTTTAAAGGTAAAAGCTATTGAATTCCCCTTTCCTATCGTACATTTAGACTGGGATTTGGGCTTTTCTAAGAAAACTTCAGGTATAAAGCCTGAAGTTTTTTTGTTTTACAGGAATTTAATTAGGTTTATCCTATTAAAACTTCTTGGTAAGGCCCCTTTTCGCTGTTTTTCCACCAATATTACCCCTAATTTAGTATTAGTAGGTGTATTTTTTGTAATGTAAACGATTCATAAATGAATCCATTTATGTAAATGTATATATTTTTATATAAATGACTACTTAAATACCGTTTTTTCATTCGTGCATATACGTAAAACTTCGCTTAATTGCCTATTAGAAAACCTCATATTTATGTGATTTTAACGATCTTTATATATAAAATCCATCGTAAATGATAGGTAAATCTATAATTTACATAAAAAGCAGAAAACTATATATGTAAAACTACGTAAAAATAATATTATATTTATATAGCTTTATTTGGAAACTATATTGCGTTTACGTAATTATTCTATAAATACCGTATGTATTTACAATAACTTAAATCGTAGATGATCCGTAAGAGTGTATTCTATGTAAATCCAATGTATTTGTTTACGTAAATGATAATAAATCCAAAATTTAATTACGTAACTAGTATGTAAATATAAAAACATAGCATCGTACGGCTAACGTAAATTGACAAAGTGTAAGTCATTTTATAATTCGTAAACATCTCGTAAAAAGAATCTTTATGTAAAAACTAAGTTATATTTACGTAAATTATATAGTGGTTGATGAGATTGAAGTATCGTTGAATGGTTTACTTTACGTACGAATTACGTAAATAATATACGTTGATAACTAAGTTGTTTTCGTAAGTGGTTCGTAAAACAATGGTTTACGACATGTTTTGATTTGTATAGTTGGTCAATGTCGTAAATATTATGTTTATTTACGAAATGAATTGAGGTGTTTATGTTTTCCAGTTCGATAAACAACTTCTCTTCAACGTAAATACAACGTTGCAATTATATAGATTTATAAAGAGAAAATTCGTAAACGAACCGTAAAAATACCGTTTACAAGCTTTGATTTTTTTAGAAACTAAGTGTAAAATCAAATAAAGTGGTTTTTTTGAGCAACTGGAGGTGAGCAAAGTGGAAGATAAACATCAACGTGAGGAATTAAAGGAATTATTACTAGAAGAATTTCAATTTGACCAAATTTATAATCTAGCATTATCCCATACTTCTGAAGAGGATATTTGGACAGATTCAATCTTATCCATTAATCCAGATACTCATTATGTAGCGATTAAGGCTAGCGAATTTATAGGCAGAGATGATGCCACTATTAGGCATTATTTACGGAGTGAACTTTCTGATATATACATTAAACCGCAAAAGCACGGTAGGTACTATCGCCTGAATTACATAACTATATTTAGGATTCACCTTATTTCATTATTAATGGAAAAGGTAGGGATGACAACAAACCAGCTGTTGGTGGAATTAGGTGCCGAGCCTACATTTGAATCCAATAGAAAGAGTTCAAACGATGCTTTGCTTGAACAAATTTCTAACTTTAAAGAGGCAGTAAATTATTTATATAACAGTAATATGAACTATCAAAACTTGCTGCTTGAAATCCTTTCGATGGATCGTTCCGTAAATCAGCTGAAATATGAAATTACCCAGCTTGAAAGAGAAATGAGTGAAAGTAATCAGGAAATTAAGCAATTAGAATCATCTGCCTATCAGGATTATTTACTAGATCGGCAGAATCATATTATGGTTGCCTCATTAAGGAAAAAACAAAAGACCTCGATATTTTCCTTGTTTAAAAAGGAAAGTGATGATGAGCCCTTAATCACAGATGAAGTAGATAAGCAGCTAAAGGAAAAACGGATGGATGCTATAAAAGACCAAATAGCGCAGCTGAAATCAGATATACAAGCATACAGTGAAAAAAGGGAATCTTTAGTTACGAAGTTGACTGAAGATGAAAAGAAACTGTTAGTTCTTACAGAACAGCAAAAATATATGCTTTCTGACAGCAACAGTGGCAGAATGATAGAGGCTGCTGCCGATCTTGAAACGGTTGAATAATGTTAAATTAGTTACCCAGACATTGTGCTTGGAGAGAGGGATATCTCTCCTGATGCGATGCTGGGTTTTTTTATGTTCTTTTGAAATATATAAGGTGGATATAACTGTATATGACTGCAGTCGAACGTATATTTTAAAAAGGGACATATGTCCTTTCTAACTTACTTGTTTTTCTATTTAATAGAGGAAGAAGGGTGGAAGGATAAGATGAAGGGTATTCTTTTTGCGTTACTTGGCGGTGTTTTTATTACAATTCAGAATATAGCAAATGCCCATATACGGGAGGATATTGGTATTTGGCAAACAGCCAGTTTAACTCAGTTCTCTGGATTTGTGCTGGCTTTAATAATTCTTTATTTTTCTAAAGATATAAATTGGAAAAGTGTTGGAAATGTTCAGCCTATCTATTGGTTTGGGGGAGCATTTGCAGCGATAATCCTGTTTAGTAATATGGAAGCAATAAAGCATATTGGTGTTACATTTACTGTATCATTTGTTCTCATATCCCAGCTTTTGCTAACATTTATAATAGACATAAATGGCTGGTTTGGAATGGAGAAGCGTAAATTAAGAGCTGCTGATTTTATAGGAATTGCGATGATGATAGGTGGAGTATTGTTATTAAAACTGTGACTGGCGGGAGTATGAATGAAGGAATGGAAAGATGATGTAAAGCTAAATTCTTTTTTGGAGCAATATGGATTAACAGCCGTTTTTAATGAGCATTTAATAAAGCATGCTCTGTTATGTGAATTTGAGCAAGGGGAAACAATTTGTACACAAGGAGAATCAGCACATTTCCTTTACGTGCTAGTTAGCGGCAAGATTAAAGTATATACAACTTCCTTGGATGGTAAAATACTTATTTTGTCCTTCAAGCAGCCGCTAGAGATTATAGGTGATGTAGAGTTCGTAAATGGAGCAGAACTACTCAATACTGTAGAGGCTGTGTCGGATAGTGTAATGATGGTTGGAATCAGTTTTGAATGGCTTAAAAGATATGGTTATAACGATGCTGAATTTCTTCAGTTTCTGCTCAATATTATATCTCATAAATTTTACAGAAAGTCCACTACGATGAGTTTTAATTTAATGTACCCAGTTGAAGTCAGACTGGCTAGCTATTTACTTTCTGTTTCAACAATGAAAGAACATACAGTAGCTGAAAAACTGGATTGGCTTGATTTAAAGGATGTAGCTAACTTCATCGGCACAAGCTATCGGCATGTGAATCGGGTAATAAAACAATTCTGTTTGGACGGGTTAATAGAAAAAAAGAAAGGTGTTATTACGATTAAAGACAGTGCTGGACTTATGAAGATGGCAAAGGATAATATTTACGAACAATAAGGAGGAATATTATGCTGGGAATGATACTGGCTACTATGGCAGGAGCGCTTGTTGGAGTGCAAAATATCTTTAATAACAAAGTGATGGTGAAAGCTGGCTCATGGACAACAACGACATTAGTTCTTGGAATGGGATTTGCTGCATCGTTCTTCATTGGTTTAGCTGTGGAAGGGAAAAGCCTTTTTGACTTTTCTAATATGGAGCTATGGTATTTATTTAGCGGCTTTATTGGTGTCTGTGTCGTTTATTGTGTAACGAAAGGAGTAAAGCTGCTTGGGCCAACATTCGCTATTGCAATAGTGATGTTTGCACAACTCGGTTTTGCTGTATTATCTGATACTTTTGGCTGGTTCGGTACAGAGCCTATTCCATTCACCTTTAAACAGCAGCTAGGGGTATTGATTATTATTGGCGGTATTTTAATGTTTAAGTTAGGCGACAGCAAGAAAGGTAACGTTTCTGGAGTGTTAAAGAAAGCAAGTTAAAAGGGCTTGATAGCCCTTTTTTATTTTGTAAATAAGTTTAAACATTTTTTTGCAATATATTCTTCTTCAAGAAGGCTTCTTCAATTAATGATAATAAATGTGTGGAGGCTTTGCCGTTTAAATTGTTTGTTCTTCGTAATAGCCCGATTACAGGTGCAGCGTCTATCCCATTAATCTCTAATACTTTTGTGCCAGGAAAGGGGAAGGAATGAGCTGTACGGGTAAAAAGAGATATCCCTAGGCCAGCCTGAACATAATGCTTGTGTGCCATACTGCTCGAAATCTCAAGCTTTTTATAATTTGTACCGATTTTCTCTACAATTGTTTGTTCAATTTTTATTCTTATCGGGCAATTATGAGGTGTAAATAGAATGGTCTCCTCCAGTAAATCCTCCACTTCTGCTATTCCCTTTTCAGTAAGCGGATGCGACTCAGAAACTAGCAGAACAATGTCATCATAATATAACGGTTTAAATACATTCTCCATTGAAACTTCCGGTGCTCCGCAAATGGCAAAATCAATCTCGTCTTGATAAAGCATTGTACTTAATGTATTGGCATCAGCAACATGAAGAGAAATTTCTACTTTTGGAAACTTTTCAACAAAATCAGCGATAATGGCTGGGAGTTCAAGACTTGCTGTAGGCTCTGAAACACCAATGCGAATTAAACCTGCCAAACCGCCTTCCAAGTCCTGCAATGTTTTATCAAGGCGATCATACTCTCTTAATAAAGCATTGGCGCGTTCATAAAACAGCCGGCCAGCTTCTGTCATTTTTAATGTTTTGCCTCGCTCTAGCAGTTTTTCGCCGACTTCTTCCTCCAGATGTTTAATATGAAGTGTAATTGTTGGCTGCGAATAATTTAATGCTTCTGCCGCCTTTAAAAAGTTTCCATATTTTACAATTGTCGTGAATGTGCGGATTGCACGAATCTCCATGTTAAACACCTCTTTAAGTTATAAATTTAGTAATTCTGAATCCCAGCTTTAATTTTACTGATTATACTTTCTGAATTATTTGCTTTATTATAATCTATATTATCAACTAATCCAAGTGGTTTAGAGGGAATTTCGAAAGGGGAAGTAAAATGCCGACAATTACAATCGTAGCTGGTGGGAATTCTATTCACTCTCGTTTAACAGGCATATTGAATTATGCAGAGGAATTTTTGAAAAGCAACAGTATCGATGTTGAAATTATCCAAGTTCATCAGCTTCCAAGTGAAGCATTAATCAAGGCCGATTTCAAAAATGAGAAAATTCAAGAGGTAAATCAATTAATTGAAAAGAGTGATGGTGTGATCTTTCTAACCCCAGTGTATAAGGCAGCGTACTCTGGTATTTTGAAAACATATATTGACCTTCTGCCACAGAAGGCTTTAAAAGACAAGGCAGTGCTCCCACTAGCTTTAGGAGGTACATACGGTCATCTATTAGTGATCGATTATGTGCTTAAACCGGTGCTGATCAACTTAGGAACAACAAATATAAATGGCGGTGTCTATATACAGGATACACAAGTGACAAAGCAGGATGATAATACTTTTACGCTGGCAGATGAAACAATATCAAGATTAAATGAATCATTATCCCAATTTGTTAAATCAATCGTGAGGTGAAAAATATGGCATTTAAATTAAGCATTCTTGATCAGAGTCCTGTTGGTGAAGGAGAAACAGCAGAACAGGGGCTCCAAAATACGGTGAGGTTAGCACAGGCAGCTGATCAGTTGGGCTATCATCGTTTTTGGGTTTCAGAGCATCATAATAACGGTCAATTAGCTGGGTCTGCACCAGAAAGCTTAATCGGCTTTCTGCTGGCAACTACTAAAAATATTAGAGTCGGTTCTGGGGGCATAATGCTACAGCATTACAGCCCATATAAAGTTGCCGAAGTGTTTCATGTGCTCTCATCGCTCGCTCCAGGAAGAGTCGATCTTGGTGTGGGCAAAGCACCAGGTGGCTTAAACTTATCTACAAAAGCACTGCAGGAAGACAAAGTAGAAGCCCAAAAGTCTTTTGAAGAAAAACTGGCTGATTTAAAGCAATATATTTACCATAAGGAGCGTGACTTAGATTTAGTGGCTGCTCCTACTCCAAGGGTGAGACCAGATCTTATACTTCTTGGAGGAAGTGCAGAAAGTGCAGAACTGGCTGCAAAACTTGGAATATCCTTTGTGTTTGCTTACTTTATAAATGGAGAGCAAAATGTTCTAAAAGAAGCAAGAGAACGGTTTAAGCAGTTTTCACCGGCTGGTGGTGGGCAATTTATAGTGGCATTGACAGTAGCTGTTGCTGAAACTGATGAAAAAGCTGATTCCTTTATTAAGCAAAGAGAGTCTGTCAAGGTAATACTGGCAGATGGGAAGAAGTTAAATGTAGGTTCTTTGGAGCAGGCGGAAAAGGTAATCAGCCAGTATGAAGAAACAGATTATCAGCTTATCGTTCAAAAAGCGGGTTATGTTGCAGGTTCGAAGGAAAGTGTCAGGGATGCTCTTAGCAGTCTTGCTAAAGAGCATGAAATCGATGAAATCATTTCCTTATCACCAATTGTGGACATTAATGACAGGTTAAGTTCTTATAAGCTATTAAGTGAGGCATTTGCAGAAGAGAGTATTCACATAGAAAAAGAAAATGAAGGAGTGGGAATATAATGAGTCAAAATAAAAAAGTGGTAGTGTGGAGCAAAGTTGGATGTAGTTATTGTGAACAAGTCAAATCTTACTTATCAGATAATAATTTTGAGTATTCAACAATTGATGTGACAGAAAATGATTCTTTAAGAGATGTGCTTGAAGTTAAATATGGTATTCGCTATGTACCGGTAGTAGAGGTAAGTGACGGGGATTCTGCAGAATATAAAGCCGTTTTTAAAGTAGACCTGGAAGCATTAAAAGAAGCATTAGCTTAATTTTTTAATTTAAAGTTGACTATTTTCATTGGAATAATAAAAATTTGTGGAAGGTGGCTAAAACATGGTGAAGAAAATAAAGTTTGGTGCAATGATTCATGGAATTGGCGGGACAACAGATGGATGGCGTCACCCATCTGTTCCTGCAGATGCAAGTGTTAGTTTACCGTTCTATAAAGAACGAGCAAGGCTTGCAGAAAAAGCAAATTTCAGCTTCATTTTTGTGGCTGACGGACTGTCTATCAATGAAAAGTCACTGCCTCATTTCTTAAACAGGTTTGAGCCGATTACTTTACTGACTGCAATAGCAGGTGCTACAGAAAGGATAGGGATTGTCGGGACACTTTCCACTTCCTATAGCCAGCCTTTTAATGTCGCCAGACAGTTTCTATCATTAGACCATATAAGTGCAGGAAGAGCAGGCTGGAATGTTGTAACATCTCCATCAGCTGGAGCAGCTCAAAATTTCAATGAGACAGAGCTTCCTTCCCATGAGGAGCGCTATAAAAAAGCATCTGAACATCTCACTGTAGTTAAAGGACTATGGGATTCTTGGGAAGACGGTGCATTTGTCAGAAATAAGGACACTGGAGAATTTTTTGATAAAGAAAAAATGCATGCGTTAAATCATGAGGGAGAGTTCTTTTCCGTTAAAGGACCTTTGAATTTGGAAAGATCACCGCAAGGATATCCTGTTATATTTCAGGCTGGATCATCTGAAAGGGGCAAAAAATTTGCGGCGGAGTCAGCAGATGCGATTTTTACAGGTCACGAAACGTTAGAAGAAGCTATTGCGTTTTATCATGATGTAAAAACGAAGGCTGCTGAAAATGGTCGCAGTCATGATGATATTTTAATATTCCCTGGAATCAGTCCTATTGTAGCTGACACAGTAGAGGAAGCAAATAAGATATATGAGGATTTTATCAGCTTAGTGCCGATTGATAATGCGATTACGTATCTTGGAAGGTTTTTTGACCAATTTGACTTCAGTGTTTTTCCGCTGGATGAACCATTTCCGGATATAGGGGATATAGGCAAGGAAGCTTTTCAGAGCACAACAGACAAAATAAAAAGAATGGCAAAGGAAAATAAGCTGACACTACGCCAAGTGGCTCAGCAGGTTGCCGTTCCAAGAAGCACCTTTATCGGCACTCCTGAAATTGTGGCAGATAAGATTCAGAGCTGGTTTGAAAGCGGCGGTGCAGACGGCTTTATCATCAACTCTGACATTCCAAGCCAATTTAAAGTGTTTGTAGAAAAAGTTGTGCCAATTCTTCAAGCAAGAGGCATTTATGAGGAAGAATATTCAGGCAGCACATTAAGAGACCATTTAGGCCTAAAAAAGCCGATTAATCAGCACAGTCTAAAAAACAATAAAGCTTTAGAAGTATAAAACAGGTAGCGTTTATGGGGAAATTTATCGTTAACAGAATGATTGCTGCTGTTTTTGTCTTGTTAGGATCTTTGTTTTTAGTGTTTATCATTAATTATTCCCTCCCAGGAGATGCAGTCGATCAAATGCTTGAGGGGACAGGTGCCACTCCTGAGATGGCAGCTAATTTACGGAAAGAGCTAGGTCTGGATTTACCTTTCCACACTCAGTTTTTTGAATATTTAAATAATATTTTGCGAGGAGATTTCGGGAACTCCATTGTTAATCATTCACCCGTGTTATCCAAAATTATTACACAGTTTCCCGCTACCATTGCTTTAACTGTTGTTAGTGCGATTCTATCTATCGTGTTCGGCATTACTTTAGGTGTTTTTTCAGCAATCCACCATAACACCGTGATTGATTATGTTGCAAGATTAATCGGACTTTTTGGCATTTCTATGCCAACCTTCTGGTCAGGCATCTTACTAATTCTCATATTCTCCGTGACCTTAGGCTGGTTTCCTTCCATAGGATCTGACGGTTGGATTACATTAGTACTTCCTTCTATCGCACTTGGACTTGTAGGTTCTGGTGCAATCGTCCGTATGGTAAGGAACAGTATGCTTGAGGTGATGACTGAGCAATACATCCTGACATTAAGGTCGAAGGGGTTATCAGAAAAGGTGGTTATGTATAAACACGCTTTAAGGAATGCTCTAATTCCATCGATTACAATTATAGGAATGATGATCGGTGATATGCTGGGCGGGGCGGTAGTGATTGAAACGGTATTTTCCCGTCAAGGCATCGGAAGGCTTGTGGCAGATGCCATTACGGCAAAGGATTTGCCAGTTGTCCAAGGGGTAGTGTTTTTTTCTGCGATTGTTTATATATTAATAAATTTTATTGTGGACATCTTATATTCAGTTATTGATCCTCGTGTCCGAAAATCATTTTAGGAGGTGTGACTCACTTGAAAGAAACGGTATTAGCTGGGCAAATCAAAAAAACGACTGTAGTTAAAAAGAAAAAACGAATTTTCCACCCCGAGCATGTTTTTATCTATGTGGCCGGAAGTATTATTTTTTTCTTATTGGTTTGTGCAGTATTTCCACAGTGGGTAGCACCTTATGCCCCCACAAAAATGTTTACAGATGCAATTATGCAAGCACCTTCGGCCACTCATATTCTCGGTACAGACTACTTTGGCCGGGATGTTTTCAGCTTGATTGTCTTTGGAAGCAGGACATCTCTCATTATCGGTATTTTGTCCGTTATTGTGGCAGCTACTATCGGAATGCTCATCGGGTCTGTAGCTGGATATGCTGGAGGGATGATCGACCTTATTTTCATGAGAATTATTGATATTTTAATGACAATTCCAGGAATGCTGCTGTCTCTTGCCTTTGCCGCAGCATTGGGACCGAGTTTGATGAATATTATTCTCGCCATATCGATCTCGGCAGTGCCTGGCTATGCAAGATTGATGCGGGGACAAATTCTCACATTAAAAAGGAGGAATTTTGTCATTGCTTCAAAATCAATCGGGGTAAGCGATCTTGTCATTTTTTTTCGCCACATTTTGCCTAATGCTTACTCCCCGCTGTTAGTTATGGCGACTAATGGGCTAGGGTCCTCCATTCTTTTGGGAGCAGGGCTAAGCTTTTTAGGATTAGGAATCGTCCAAGAGGTTCCCGACTGGGGAACACTGCTGTCACAAGGCAGAGGCTACTTAGCAGCCGCTTGGTGGATTGCTACATTTCCTGGTATTGCAATCACTTCTTTTGTATTGTCAGCAAATATTATTGGTGACAGTCTCCGTGATTTCCTTGATCCAAAGAAACAGCAGAAAGGAGAAAACGCCTAATGCTCGATATAAATAAGATAAATATAGAATTTAAAACAAAAACAGGGCTCCTTACTGCTGTGTCTGAATTGAACCTGTCTATTAAGGCTGGTGAGTCTGTCTGTTTAGTCGGTGAATCAGGAAGCGGAAAAACAATAACATCAAAGGCCATTATGAGATTGATTGAGTATGAGAATGGCATCATCTCACAAGGAGATATAACCTTTCAAGGTACCAACCTTACTACCAGTGATGAAAAGATGCTCACGTCTATTAGAGGGAAAAAAATCGCGATGATTTTTCAAGAACCTTTGTCTGCTTTTGATCCAGTTTTCACAATTGGCCATCAGATAACGGAAATGATCAGAAAGCATCAAAAAACTTCACAGAAGGCAGCTTGGGAAAAAGGAATAGAACTGCTGAAAAAAGTGGGAATATCAGAGCCAGAGTATCGAATGAAGCAGTATCCGAATGAGTTCTCAGGCGGTATGTTGCAGCGGGCTATGATTGCAATGGCGATATCTTGTGAGCCTGATTTGCTTATAGCGGATGAGCCTACTACAGCATTGGATGTCACTATCCAACAGCAAATTATCGAGTTATTAAAATCATTAAAAGATGAATTTAATATGGGGTTACTGCTGATCACTCATGATTTAGGGATTGCTGCCGAGCTCGCAGACAGAATTGTTGTGATGTATGCAGGAGAAATAGTCGAGAATGCAACTGTTTCGCAGCTATTTCAAACACCGCATCATCCTTATACTAGAGGGCTGCTGAAATCTATGCCGAGCATATCAGCAAGTATTGGCAAGCTGTATTCCATTGAAGGTAGCATACCGAGTTTAAATGACCTGCCAGAAGGCTGCCTTTTTCATCCCCGCTGTCCATTTGCGACGGAAAAATGTAAAAGAGTAAGACCGAATCTTGAAATAGTAAATGACCGTTACTCTGCTTGTTTCTATGCAGAGGAGTTAGTGACAAAATCTGAATGGAGCTTAAGTGATCAACTACAAGAGGAAAAGCTCGCAGAAGACATCGTTATGGAAAAGGCTAACGATAACCCGGAAATCTTGTTGGATATTAAGCAAATCAGCAAGCACTATCCGCTTGGAAGTGGTTTGAAATTTACAAAAAAACAAGTCAAGGCAGTAGATGATGTGTCATTCTCCATTAAAAAAGGCGAGACTTTTGGACTTGTTGGAGAATCTGGAAGCGGGAAATCGACGTTAGGAAGGGCCATTTTGCAGCTGGAAAAACTGTCTGGCGGGGAAGTGCTCTATAATGGTAATCCATTATCAGGACTTAACAGCCGAAAAATGGGCAAATATCGGAAAGAAATGCAGATGATTTTCCAAGACCCCAATAGTTCTGTCAATTCTCGTCTAAAAATAGGAGAGATTATTGCAGAGCCATTAAAGTGGCATTTAAAGCTTTCCAAGGAGGAAATACAAGAAACAGTAGAAGAGCTGCTGGAAAAGGTCGGATTAAAGCGCGAATGGACTGCAAGATATCCTCATGAGTTTTCAGGCGGACAGAGGCAAAGAATTGGAATTGCTAGAGCGATTGCCTTAAATCCATCCTTTATTCTCGCAGATGAAGCACTTTCTGCTTTAGATGTTTCCGTACAGGCTCAAATTATTAATTTACTCCAAGATCTTCAGAAGAAAATGGGCTTGACGTATTTGTTTATTGGCCATGATTTAGGTGTTGTCCAGCATATTTCTGACAGAATTGGTGTTATGTATTTAGGAAAGCTTGTGGAGATTGCACCAAGTAAGGAGATTTTCGAAAAGCCAGCCCACCCTTATACAAGGACATTGATTGACTCTATTCCAAATAGGAAGGGCAAGAAAAAGCTTGAAGCAAAAGGAGAGATTCCCTCGCCGGCAAATCCGCCGTCAGGATGCCGGTTCCGTACGAGATGTCCGTTTGCGAATAGGAAATGTGCCATGGAAGAGCCGGTGTTAACGGAAATACAGAAAGATAGATTTACAGCATGCCATTATCCTTTAGCGTTTATTTAAAGTAGATAAAAAGAGATTAGGGGGAGACAAAGATGTTGCAATTAATTGGATTGCGAAAGCCTGTCCTATTTTATATAATGGCAGTTTTGCTGGTGCTGACTGCTTGCGGTAATGCTAACGAAAATACTTCTGCAAGTGAAGATGCAGAGCCCAAAGAAGGAGGCGAACTGGTTTATGGCCTGGCAACAGCGCCGGACAGTCTTGACCCTCATACGAGCGGGATGGCTGTATCCACGAGGGTGAATAACAGCATATATGAAAAGCTCGTTTATCAAACAGAAAATAATGAGATAAAACCGTGGCTTGCAACTAGCTGGGAGGTATCGGACGACCAAAAGTCTTTTACATTCAAATTAAGAGACGATGTTACTTTTCATGATGGCAGTAAATTCAATGCAGAAGTAGTTAAGTATAACTTTGACCGCATCGTAAATCCTGAAACGAAAGCTGCTAGTGCATATGCTTTGATTGAGAATTATGAGTCTTCCGAAGTGATAGACGAATATACCATAACCATTCATTTCTCAGAGCCTGCTGCAACCTTCTTAAGTAATTTAAGTCAGCCTAAATTGGCAATTGTTTCAAAAGAAGCTGCTGAAAAATATGGCTTGTCTCTAGCAACAAATCCAGTTGGCTCTGGGCCATTTAAGTTTGTGAATCTTGATGAGAACAATGAAATTGTCTTGGAAAGATTCGATGATTATAATCGGAAAGCTCCCTATGCTGACCATGAAGGAAAAGCTTATTTAAATAAGCTTACATACAAAATTATTCCTGAAGAGGCAACGAGAATAGGCAGTGTCCAAAGCAATCAATTAAATGCGGTTGAAACAGTGCCGCCACAAGATCTTAAGTCAATTAAAGCAAATGGAAACTTGCAAATTTATGAAACACAAACAGCAGGGATGCCATATGGTCTGTTTGTAAATCCGGAAAATGAGCCATGGAATGAATTAGAAGCACGATTAGCACTGAAGGAAACGATAGACGTAGATAATATTGTTAACACGCTTTATCTAGGAACATATAAGCGCGCATGGTCTGTCATAACACCAACAATTCTTGGATATGACAAGGCACTCGAAAATACAGAGAAAATTGATATAGAGAAAGCTAATAAACGATTAGAAAGCCTTGGCTGGACGAAGAATAGTGAAGGGATAAGAGAAAAGAACGGTAATCAACTGGTGCTTCGTTTAATAGACAGCAATGTTAACAGAGAGAAGCGCCACGATATTGCTACAATCATTCAGCAGCAATTAAAGGAAATAGGGGTAAAGCTTGAGTTTACTACATCAGCAGACTATTATAATATCACTAAAAATGGCAAGGATTATGATGTAATTGGCAACAGCAGGGTAGCTGGTGATCCTGATGTGCTCCGGCTATTCTTCCATTCTGATAATCTGCCTGAAAATGGCGGTTCAAGCCTCGCTCGACTTCATGACAGTGAAATTGATCAATGGCTGGAGAGTGGTGAGTTGGAGACAGATGCAGCTAAAAGGGCCGACTTATACAAAAAGGTGCAGCAAAAATTGATTGGGCAAGGATACTTTATTCCTATTTATGTCTTCCCATATACTGTAGCAACATCTAATGAAGTTAAAGGTTTAACCTTTGATTCACAAGGCTATCCGCAGTTCAACGATGTTTTCATTAATTAGTAATAAAGAGAAAATTATAAAGATGAGGGATCGCCATGAAATTCATTTTATTTTCACTTATCAGCAATCACGTGAATCCTGTGAGCGGTGAAACATTTACCGATTATCAGAAACTGGAAAATGTTATAAATCAAGCTGTTCTGGCAGAAGAGCAAGGATTTGATGGTTTTGGAGTGGGGGAAAGGCATGGTCCGCCATTCCTTTCCTCCTCTCCAGCAGTTGTACTGTCGACGATTGCGGCAAAAACTACAAAAATACGGTTATTGACTACTGTAACGGTTTTAAGTGTGTTGGACCCTGTCCGGGTTGCAGAGGATTTCGCTACATTGGATCAATTATCAAAAGGACGGCTTGATTTAATTATTGGAAAAGGCAATGACCCGCGGCATTATCCTTTGTTTGGAATAACAGAGGAAGAACAGTGGGAATCACTGTCAGAAAGGTATGATTTATTAAAAAGACTATGGGCGGAGGAGTCTGTTACATGGAACGGAAAGTACCGTGCGCCTTTAGAAAATGTCACAATTGAGCCAAGGCCATACCAAAAGCGAATTCCCATCTGGCATGGAAGTGCATCCAGCACGGCTTCTACTGAATTAGCAGCGAAAAATGGTGATCCTATTTTCTCATCTAATGTTTTTCATCCACTGAAAAAATATAAGCAGCTGATTGATCATTATAAGGAAAGACTGGAGTTCTACGGGCATGATTCTAATAAGGCAGTAATCGGATCTGGAGCAGGCAGCTTATATATTGCCAACACGAAGGAGAAGGCTATAAAGAAATATCGTCCTTATTATGATGCTTTTATGAATACAGATGCTTCCAAGCACAATAATTCACCTTTTAATGATTTAGAGGATTATATTGAAAATGGTCCGTCTTTAGTCGGATCAGCAGAATCTATCATTGAAAAGATTTTACTTTACCACAAAGCTTTCGGTCATCAAGTGCAGGGGTTAAGTGTGGATGGACTTAGCGAAACAGAACAAAAAGAACAAATTCAACGATTTTCTGAAGAAATTCTGCCTGTTTTGCGCAAGGAAATTCCCGATTTTATTTGGAATCAGCCGAAAAAAACAGCTTCTAACTACCTTTAAACCTAGTATTCTTATGGGATTATATTAATTATTAGTTTTATTGAATTGATGCTTTACTAATACTAATTAGTCAAAGAGTGAAAAAAATATTATAGTATACATATCCAATCAGATTACATGGATATAAAAGCAAGTAAGGAAGGAGCGGAGAGCTTAGGTAGGTAAATGCAACTTGACTTTCAATAACTAGAAAAAAGTATCAACATCTTTATTGAAAAAATATACAGAATGGAGAATTTGTATGAGTGAAGATATCTTTCGAATTGCAACAAAAGAAGATGCCCCAGCATTTCTAGAATTATTGTCCAGTGCATTCAAGTCGGTTGGAGAATTAGGCATCAACTGGCCTTCCACAAGAGCCACGCTTGAAATGGTTACGGAAAATATCGTTAATTCCACAGCTGTCGTCATGGAACGGGACGGCAGACTTATCTCAACTATTACAATCCGCTTTCCATGGGAAAGTAAAACTCCTGTATCGGGCTACCCGTTTGTTTGGTGGTTTGCGACAGCACCCGATTTAAGCGGACAAGGAATAGGCAATAAATTATTGGACTATGTAGAAAACACTCTGCTGCGTGACACATTTAAGGCTCCTGCCTTTACCCTTGGTACATCCGGCAAAAAGCATCCTTGGCTATTGGAAATGTACAAACGGAAAGGCTACAAGGAATATTTCCAGCATGAAAACGATGGAGACATCGGAGTACTGATGTATAAAGTGTTAATACCAGAACGCTTTGATAAGAGTATTCTCGGAACTCCGCCGTTTGTGGACGCTAAAGCTGAAAAGACTTCTGTATAACAAGAAAGGAGGCAACCTATGGGAGAGTTTTTTAAATGGGAATACGTAGTTTCCCTCTTCCCTAAAGTGTTAAGTGCTCTTCCGACAACCTTATTGATTGTATTGATTGCCACACTGATTGGAGCTGCTGTAGGCTTACTAATTGCGTATCTGCGTATAGAAAAGGTGCCTGTACTCAATCAACTTTGTATCCTATATATTTCCTTCGTAAGAGGAACACCGATATTAGTGCAAATGTTTATCGTTTTCTATGGTCTACCAAGCTTGCTTGGGGCCATGGGAATTGATCTTTCTCAATGGGATAAAATCTATTTTATTTATATAACTTACGGATTAAATACGGCAGCATTCTTTTCTGAAATTTTCCGTTCTGCCATATTGAGTGTGCCTGCATCACAATATGAAGCAGCTGCCTCGATTGGATTGACGAAAGGACAGACATATCGAAGAGTGCTTATACCGCAGGCGAGCAAGATTGCGATGCCAAGTCTCGGTGCCTCCATCATTAATCTTTTGCAGGACACTTCTCTTGCCTTTACTTTAGGGATATTAGATGTAATGGGCAAGGTGCAGACTTTAGGAGCTTTATACTACCGAGTTATGGAAGGTTATTTCATTGCTGCCGTTATTTTTGTCGTATTGAGCATTGGATTAGAGCAATTATTTGGTGTTCTCGAGAAGAAATATCGTTACCCGAAACGAAGCAAAAAAAGCATCAGAACACCTATTTTGACTAATGGCAAAAAGCTGCTTTTGATGCCGAATGGAAAAAACAAAGTGAATTAAATATTAAGGGAAAGTGGGAAAAGTCATGAGAATACTGCCGAAATTTAAATCGTGGAAGGTTATTGGTATTACAGCTGCATTAGGATTGGTGCTGGCAGGGTGCGGAAATGGAGATAATGCAGAAAGTGCCAGCGCAGACAACAATGATTCTGATGCGAAAGAGATAATCGTCGGAACTGGCAATGCGTATCAGCCATTTGTTTATTTGGATGAGAACGGGAAGCTGACAGGATATGAAAAAGCAGTGCTCGATGCAGTCGATGAAAAACTTACGCAGTATAAATTTAAATACGAGTCATTTGAATTTAAAAATATTCTGCCTGCACTTGATGCAAATAAAGTAGATTTGGCAGCACATCAGTACGAAGTGAATGAGGAAAGACAAGCAAAATACTTATATGGAAAAGTAGGTTACACGGATTACACAAGCTATATCGTAGTAGATGCTAATTCAGGTAGCAATTTTAATACATTAGATGATTTGGCAGGTAAGAAAGTTTATACATCAACAGGAAGCAACCACGCGTATATTTTGGAGCAGTACAATGAAGAGCATGACAACAAAATAGATATAGTATATGGCAGCGGTGCTAATGAGGTGCTTGTAAAGGATCTACAAACTGGAACAATTGACGCAACATTGCTGACTAAGTTTGATGTAAACAAATTAAATGAGCAATTTAAAGCCGATTTAAAAACATCAGGTGAGCCTGCCTATGTTTCCAAAACATATTATCTATACAGCAAGGATGATACAAAGCTGCAAGAAGATATAGATGGAGCTCTGCAAGAGTTAATTGATGAAGGCAAACTTTCTGAGATTTCACAAGAAGTTTTAGGAGGAGATTTTACTAAGTAAGAAAGGAGGGAAATGATATGGATTTTGATTTCCCATTTATGTTTAAGGCTTTGGCTGCGGCACTGCAATATTTGCCAACAACCTTGCTGCTAGGATTTTTGCCTTTGATATTAGGTTCAGTGTTTGGTCTTGTCATTGCGCTTGTACGATTTTATGAAATCTCGGTCCTTTCCACTTTCTTTAAGTGGTTTGTGACCATCTTTAAAGCGATTCCTGTCATTCTTATTTTATTAGTTACTTATATTATCAGTTCCGATATGTTGGATCAGCTGGCAAAGTCTTGGTCATGGGATATCAGCTTCAAAAATATTGACAGAAGATGGGTAGCAATTTTTGCTTTAACATTATACGCCACTAGCGGTTTGTCTGAAATCTTTAGAGGATCACTGTCTGCCATCCCAAAAGGACAGTTTGATGCTGCATATTCAATAGGACTATCTGGGGCACAAGTAATTAGGAGAGTAGTAATTCCGCAAGTATTTCCGATTGCCTTTCCTATGATAAACAGTACGCTAATTTCCTTGATTAAGGCATCCTCTTTAGTATCGATGGTTTCAGTTGTTGATATATTGAATGGTGCGCTAATTGAGGCAAACGTCAATTATCGCTTCCTAGAAGCTTATGTGGCTGCATCCTTAATTTACTGGCCCGTTTGTGCCGCACTAGAGGGAATATCATCCGGCTATGAACGTTATTTCAGCCGCAGCAAAAGGAGAGGCTTCGCATGATAGAAATTAAAAAAATCTCCAAAAAGTTCGGGAAAAATGAAATTCTTAAAGGAATTGATCTGCAAATAAAAAAGGGTGAGGTTGTCGTCATACTAGGCCCAAGTGGTTCAGGTAAAACAACTTTCTTGAGATGCCTGAATTTTCTGGAAAGGGCAGATTCCGGCGAGCTGACAATAAGTGATAAAAGGGTTCATTTCAAGAAGGCAAGTTCTAAAGATATATTGGAGCTCAGACGAAAGACAGCGATGGTCTTTCAGCAATATGACTTATTCCTCCATAAAACAGCGATAGAAAACATTATGGAAGGACTAGTGATAGCTAGGAAGGTGTCAAAGGATAAAGCGTATCAAACTGGATTAGAACTGCTGGAAAAGGTCGGCCTAAAGGATAAGGAGGATTTTTATCCCCACCAGCTGTCAGGCGGTCAGCAGCAGCGTGTCGGTATTGCGAGGGCACTTGCTTTGAATCCAGAGGTCATTCTATTCGATGAACCTACCTCCGCCCTTGATCCAGAATTAGTCGGAGAAACACTAGATGTCATAAAAAAGGTTGCCGAAAGTGGTGTCACAATGGTTATTGTCACACATGAAATGAGCTTTGCATATGACATTGCCGACAGAATCGTTTTTATGGAAGATGGTGTCATTGTTGAGCAAGGCACCCCAAAGGAAGTTTTTGAACAAACAAAGGAAGAACGAACAAAACAATTCCTTGCTAGGTTTTCCTATGAAAGATAACAGTAAACATCCCAATTGTGTAAGCAGCTAATCAATTGGGATGTTTTTTATTTATTGCTATCGAACAATAAGTACTAATAAGTAGGATATAAAGTTATTAAAACCATGCGCAATGATGGAAGTTTCTAAACGATTTGTCTTTATATAGACTAAGCCTAAGAAAAATCCTAACCCGCTGTACAATATCATCCCAGGCAAAGAGAAACCGGCAAGCATATGCATACCGCCAAATAATATGGAGCTAAACAATAATCCTAAATATTTATGCTTGGTGAAAATATGTCCAATGATAACTTTGCGGAAGAAAAATTCCTCAATAATTGGCGCAAGTATCGTTACTTGAATAACAGTAATGAAGCTTGTACGAATCATTTGCTCTACCGCTTGCTGGTTTTGCGGAGCTTCCTCCATATTCAGACCGAACAACAAAGAGATAATGACAACTACAATCGCAGTTGCTATTTTTCCTCCGAAAAAAACATAAACAGCATATAACAGATCTTTACCTTTTACAATTGGTTTTTTCCACTGTAATAATGACGTTTTTACATAGAGAAAAACGATAAATCCTAATATGAAAAATAGAATGAGAAGGTTAAGAACAACGCTCAGCATTGGACTGCTGATTTGATAATCCCCAAAAGCTACCTCCTTCGTTGTTCCTACTCCAACTAAGTAAAAAAGTAATTTAATCCCTATCGGAAAAATTGTCATCATCAATAAGTATGTAATAAAAATCCATATGTATTTATTTTTGATGAGTGTTTTCAAAAGCATGTCTCCTTAAAACAATAATAAAACAATTATACTAGATTTATTTTCCAGTTCATAGCAAAAGGGTGGTTATTGGTGAATGTAATCAAGCTAATGTAAGAAATGTTAAGGTTAAAGGAAAATACCTGACGCTTTTTTATATTTATTCTTAAATAAGGATTATTTTAATAAAAACGGGGTAATAGTTTCATAGGATAAAATTGGACAATATTGTCCAAATAGTAATGAGAAAGGGATGAAGAAGGTTGAGAAACGAACAGTCAAAGAATGAAAATAAACGAGAAAACGAAGATACATTAACGAATAGACAGGGACATCCTGTAACGAATAACCAGAATATTCGGACTGTCGGCAACAGAGGTCCCGCAACGTTAGAGAATTATAATTTCATTGAAAAAATTAGTCATTTTGACAGGGAGCGTGTTCCAGAGCGTGTTGTACATGCCCGTGGTGCAGGTGCTCACGGTTATTTCGAGGCATATGGCACAGCTGGGGATGAACATATCTCCAAATATACACGTGCTAAGCTTTTCCAAGAAAAAGGCAAGCGTACTCCTGTCTTTGTTCGTTTTTCATCTGTCATACATGGAGGGCATTCACCGGAAACGCTTCGTGATCCAAGAGGGTTTGCTGTGAAATTCTATACAGAAGACGGAAACTGGGATCTTGTCGGAAATAACTTGAAGATATTCTTTATTCGTGATGCAATGAAGTTTCCTGATATGATACATGCCTTTAAGCCAGACCCAGTCACGAATATTCAAAGTCCAGAGCGGTTCTTCGATTTTTGTGCAAGCTCACCGGAAACATTCCATATGGTGACTTTCGTTTATTCTCCTTGGGGAATTCCCGCAAACTACCGCATGATGCAGGGATCAGGTGTCAATACATATAAATGGGTGAACAGCGAAGGAGAATCGGTTCTGGTGAAATACCATTGGGAACCAAAGCAAGGAATTAAGAATCTTACTCAAAAGGAAGCCAATGAAATTCAGGCTACTAATTTCAATCATGCCACTCAAGACTTATACAATGCCATCGAACAAGGGGATTACCCAGAGTGGGAGCTGTTTGTTCAATTTATGAGCGATGAAGAACATCCTGAGCTAGACTTTGACCCGCTTGATGATACGAAGCTGTGGCCGAAAGATGAGTTCCCTTGGATTCCAGTAGGTAAGATGGTTCTTAACAAAAATCCAGAAGACTATTTTGCAGAAGTAGAGCAGGCAGCATTTGGTACAGGTGTCCTTGTGGACGGCTTAGAGTTCTCAGATGATAAAATGCTTCAAGGACGAACATTCTCTTATTCTGATACACAGCGCCACCGTGTAGGAGCAAATTATCTTCAGCTCCCAATCAATGCACCGAAGAAGAGAGTTGCTACTAATCAAAGCGGCGGTCAAATGCAGTATCATGTGGACCGAAAGGACAAGCATATTAACTATGAACCTTCTATTCTCGGCGGCTTGAAGGAAGCAGAGCCTTCTGGCAAGGATTATAGTCCAAGAGTTGAGGGTAATCTTGTCCGCGAATCTATTGACCGAAACGACAATACAAAACAAGCAGGTCAAACGTACAGGGAATTTGAACAATGGGAAAAGGATGAATTAATCTCCAATCTTGTCGGAGACTTGTCTCAATGTGATCAAAGAATTCAAGATGCAATGATTGCACTTGCTGAAGAGGCAGACGAGGAATACGGGCACCGTTTGCGAGAAGGATTGGCTAATGCTGCAAGCGATAAGCCTAGCAGTCATCCATTAGGAAACAAGGAAAGTGATAAAGCACCAGAGCAAGCGGTTGAAAAGGGGCATGATGCAGATCCTTATTAATTGATATACACGTAAAGAACACCCTTTAGGTAGAGAGCAGCATAAACTCTCATTAACGAGAGATGCTGCATTTCTCCCTGAAGGGTTTTTTATTTGTGATTAACCATGATAACGTGCCAAAGTTATAAAAGTGATATTTAAAAGGAGTAAACGGATAGTATATAATATTAATTCTAGGCAAATTAAGAGAAGAATAAATGATAGTGAATGAAAAATAATTAATTACTGGAGATTCAAAAAAATGGATTGGAAACCAGATAAAAGTAAAGGAAAAGCCGTTTATAAGCAGATTGCAGAGCATATAGAACAAGGGATACAGAATGGATTGTTTCCGATTGATAAACCATTGCCATCCGAACGTAAGCTTGCAGAGGCTTATAAGGTCAACCGCAGTACAATTGTTGCAGCCTATTCAGAGCTGGAAGCAAATGGTCTAGTCGAAAGAAAGCGAGGGAGCGGGACGATTGTCAGCAAGGATATATGGGGGCTGACAAAAAGGCGAATCCCAAGCTGGAATAAATATATAGAAAGAGGTTCTTTTCAGGCTAATATGCCTGTTGCTCAGCGGATAAGACATATATCTGAGGAGTCTAGTCTTGTGAATTTTGCCAGCGGTGAGCTTTCAAATGAACTTATGCCGGAGGATTATGTCAAAAAAATAATCAATTCCCAAAGTTTTACTGGCCACTTAGGATACGATCATCCACAAGGGAATATTGAGCTTCGTAAAACGATCAGTGATCATGTAAAACGCGATAAGGGGATAGTAACTACCCCCGATTCCATTCTAGTTACTTCAGGAGCCCAACAGGCTATTCATCTAATTATTGAATGTCTTTTGAAACCAGGGGATGCTGTAGTTATTGAAAATCCGTCTTATCACTACAGTTTACCGATTTTTAAATCAGCAGGGCTAAAGGTATTTCATTTGGATGTAAGCAAAAAAGGTATTAATCCAGAGGAGCTTATTGATTTGCACAAAAAGCATCAAATAAAAATGATATTTTTGAATCCTATCTTCCAGAATCCTACAGGGATGATTTTGCCTGCTGCTAAACGGAAAAGAATATTAGATATTTCCTCAGAATTCGGCATCCCCATTGTCGAGGATGATCCATATAGTCTCCTTAACTATACAGAGGAAGATACAAATACATTAAAGTCATTAGATGAAAATGGGAATGTCCTGTATATAAGCTCCTTAACTAAAATTGCTGCTTCTGGTTTCAGAATTGGCTGGGTAATCGGACCAACTCCCGTTATAGAGAGGCTTGCAGATGCAAAACAGCAGTTTGATTTCGGGCATTCTGTCTTCTCCCAATGGATTGGCACTGAATTCTTACGTTCTGATTACTTTACAGAGCATATTGAGGCTTTAAAAAGCAAATTGGAGCAAAAACGGGATATTATGATAGATAGTATAGCAGAAATTCTGGGAGAGCAAGTTGACTACTATTTTCCCCACGGAGGTATCCATTTATGGTGCAGATTAACTGGCGGAATGGACGAAATTCGCTTGTTAGAACAATCGATTGAAGAGGGGGTTATATTCACACCCGGCTCTATCTTAGGCACGAAATCTGGCTATATGCGGTTAACATACGGTAAAGTAGACGATCAAGAAATCCCGGTCGGTATAAACAGGCTTGCTAAGGCATTAAGAAAAATAACCAGCACCTAAACATAGAATTAATATATGAAAAATAAAATTTTAGCCGATTAATCATCCATTAATCGGCTTTTTTGTGTGGAAAACAGTATTAATGAGTATGATTACCATTATCGATTAGGTATTTAGAACTATTTAGATCGATTTATTTATGACGAAATAATTATTAAAGAATAATATACCAACAATGTTGTTATTTAGTAATTATGGTAAATGTGTTTTACAGCTTTTACGATAAATTATAGCTTAGGAGGATACAATAACAACAGTATGCTAGAAAAAGCTTTTACCGATTTTCTAGTATTATGGTAGCACTTTCTTTTATGCAGTATCTTCTTGAAACAAATTAGCACTGTTTATACATTTTGCTTATCGATTGATAAATAAAGTTAGTGCTTAGTTTTTTTATTAGAGGAATGCAGGAGCATGTATCTGCAAGCAAATCTTTTACACAATTAAAGGAGGATATTCAATATGTTAAGTTTTGAATCATTAGGAAAGCAGTTTATAAACGGTGAGTGGCGAGATGGTAATAGCGGCAAAGCGATGGAAAACATTAATCCTTATAATGATGAGATTTTAACAAGCTTTATTATCGCAGACAAATCCGATGTGGATCTGGCATACCGTGCAGCAGAGAAGGCAAAGGAAGAATGGGATAAGGTAAATCCTTATAAGAAGCGGGATATCCTCGAGAAAGCAGTATCTTACATAGAAGCACATGAAGAAGAAATTACAGACCTAATCATCGACGAACTTGGTGGCACAAAACTTAAAGCAGCGTTTGAAATTGGTTTAGTAAAAAATATGATAAAGGAAGCTGCAACTTTCCCATTGCGTATGGAAGGTAAAATCTTGCCTTCTGTAGAGGATGGGAAAGAAAACAGATTATATAGAATTCCAGCAGGTGTAGTAGGGGTAATTAGTCCATTTAATTTTCCTTTCTTCTTATCAGTTAAATCAGTAGCACCTGCTTTAGGAGCGGGAAATGGTGTTGTCTTAAAGCCACATGAACATTCGCCAGTAACAGGCGGAACACTTATTGGCAAAATTTTTGAAGAAGCAGGAGTTCCGAAAGGGCTATTAAATGTAGTAGTCACAGATATTAAAGAAATTGGAGATACATTTGTAGAACACCCAATTCCTCGGATCATTTCATTTACTGGTTCAACTAAAGTCGGAAGCTATATTGGCCAATTAGCTGTGAAAAACTTTAAAAAGCCATTACTTGAACTTGGCGGCAATAGCGCGTTTATTGTGATGGAAGATGCTGATTTAGAATATGCAGTTAATGCTGCAACTTTTAGTCGATTTACCCATCAAGGACAAATTTGCATGTCTGCAAATCGTATTCTAGTGCATGAATCCATTTATTCCACATTTATTGACAAATATGTTCAAAAGGCAGCGTCATTGAAAACAGGGGATCCTAGAGACCCAGAGACAGTAATTGGACCTGTAATCAATGACAGACAGGCACAAGTATTAGCAGACATTATTGAAACTGCGATAAAAGAAGGTGCAAATCCATTGTTAAGAGGAAAAATTAAAGGGAGATTAGTAGAGCCTACTATACTTGAAGTAAAAGATCCAGAATCTAAACTAACTCAAGAAGAATTGTTTGGCCCGTTAGTTTGTGTCATACCTTTCAGCACGGATGAAGAAGCCATCACTATTGCTAACAATACACCTTTCGGATTGAGCGGTGCTATTCACACAGCTAATGTGGAAAGAGGAGTAGAAATTTCTAAGAAAATCCATACTGGTATGATTCATGTAAATGACGTAACGATTAACGATGAACCAATCGTAGCCTTTGGCGGTGAAAAACAATCAGGGCTTGGCCGCTTAAACGGTGAGTGGAGTTTAGAGGAGTTTACGACATTAAAATGGATTTCCGTTAATTACGGACAAAGGTTATTCCCTTATTAATGATAGAAAGAGGTGGAGAAATGATAGATGTAAAAGAGGAAAATAAAGGTGCTGTAACTTCTGAATTGCTGGAGGCTTTTATTAAAGTAGCACCTTATTTAAATAATTTAGTCCAAGACGATATCACTATCGGAATTTATGATACGGAAAAATTATTAATGAATGTGCCTGGTAAGAGTTTTTCTTTGAATGTAACTCCTGGGGATCCATTAGCGGAAGGTGACATCATTACAGAGGCAGTGAGACGTAATGAAGCCAAAGCGGCGATGGTACCGAAAGAATTATTTGGTTTTCCATTGATAGCAAGAGCCATCCCTTTACATGACGAGAATGGAAGAGTAATAGGGGGAGTCGGTTTAGGGACAAGTCTAGAGAAGGCAAACCAGCTTTATGAAATGGCTGAAAGTTTTTCGGCTATTGTGGAAGAGACAGCAGCATCCATCGAGGAAATCAGTACATCTGTCTCCCAGCTTTCTGAACAAGTAACAGAAGTTTCCTCTCAAATAAGCCAAGTAAGCAACAGTGCTGAGGAAATTGGAAACATATCGACTGTAGTAAAAGGAATATCAGACCAGAGCAACCTGTTAGGCCTAAATGCTGCAATTGAAGCAGCCAGAGCCGGAGACTCTGGTAAAGGCTTCTCAGTTGTAGCAAATGAAATTAGGAAACTGGCCACTAATTCTAAAGATAATGTTGGTCAAATTAACGATATTACAAAAACCATTCAGAACTTAATTAAAGACCTGGGAAATGCGTTTAATAATATTAATAAATTAACAGATACGCAGGCTGGTTCCATTCAAGAATTCTCTGCAACCATGCAAGAAATGAGCAAAACCGCTCAAGAGCTGGCAGAATTAGCTGAGAAATCGATACAGACAAATAACTAGAAGCAAAAAAAGAATTCACTGGTATGTGCAGTGAATTCTTTTTTTATATCAATTGGTTTGTTCATTGCTATTCAACCTCTATCGTAAAACGATAACCGGTTTCTATAGAAGAATAATACTCATCATTTTTATGTTTATATGGATCTGGGACAATAACTGCAGAATATTCATATAACCCCTCTTTATCCGGAGCTGTAATAAAAAATGTGCCGTAATCAATAAAATTAGGATCATTTTTTATAAATAAATAAGGAGCACCATTCATCTCTATTTGTTTCCAATCTAACATACTTATAATTAAATAATCCTTTGCCTCTGGATATTTTCCAGCGTTATAAGCTAGTTTAATTTTTTCACCCTTTTTGGCTTTTAGGTTGTATGGCGGATATAATATTTCTTTAAAATTATTAAAATTTTCATTTACCATTAATCCTTGATATTCAGCTTTTATCTTTTTTTCAGGAGAAGTATACTCCTTATTAGAGTTAAACGATTGATTGCTTTTATTAAAAGTAATCTCATAGTCTAGGGTCATTCCATATTCATTTGTCATGGCTTCAATTGTACTTGCATTTTTTTCAGGAGATGCATAGACAGCCACTAATAGCTTATGTGAATGCTTATCTGCAGTTATATTTGAGGCTAGCTCAATTGGAAACCTAATTGATTTACCTGTCTCCAAATGAAAGGGGTATGAGCTCTGATAATTTTTATTATCAATTTTAAAATCGACTTCTTCGTAATCATATAATACTTTTAAAATATAGTTACCAGTATTTCCTCGATTGTCAAAGTGAACTTCTAATTTATCTTGCGGGCTATCCATTACAATGGTTCCATATACTTGGCTTTCTTGTTCTATGACTAGACTGTTTAATTCTAGTGAATAACCTGCGCCTAGGTCTAAGCTATCTTGAGGTACATTAGAAATCTTTATATTGCCTGTTTCTTCTCTTCGTTCTGAATTTTTAGACAAATTTAAATGTATAATTAAAAAAATCACTACAATTAAAAGTAATAAAGCTAAAAAAAATGTTTTTTTTCTAAATAGAAAATTAATCAACGACATCTCCTTCCGTTAAATAAAGCTACAGAAATGTCTGTAGCTTTTAATTTTAGAATTTTAAAGTTGTGTTAGCTGTTTCTAACGATGATGTTTTCTTTTTCTTTAATTGATGATATCCGTGGAAAGTAGCTTTTTCTGTAGAGGCTACTAGTTTTGAAGTACTCACCTTACTAGTATTATTTAAACTATGCCATCCGGTTGAACTTGTAGAAGTACCATTATTGTTACTATTAACTTTAGCCTTTAAAAAATAAGCTGTACCGCTATTAACAGTTGTTGAAGCAGAAGCACGAGGTTTAAGTCCTAATGGATTGGAACCAGTTAAAGTTCCCTTACCTGAAGAAACAGCTCTTGCTGAAGCACTGTTGCTAATACTAGACTCGTCCTCTAAGGTGATTGCTGGTCCTTCAACATCCTCATTTTTTACATCAGTAGCACTTACTGAACTTGCTAATAATCCAAGGGCGATAGCAAAAGAAATTACAACTTTGACATTGTTTAATCCACACTCCTTTTATAAATATTTTGATGTTACAAAACAATCATATATTAATCTGAACATGTCTAAAATAAACTTGTGTAATCGTTCATAATATGGACGAACAAGTTTGAATATTTGTTGAAGGTTTGTTTTTCTTAAAGGGTTTTAGAGCAAATTTCCTGAATTAACGAAATAACTTACTATAAAAATCAAAAACTTACATCAAAATTTGGATATTTGTATATTTTGTTCTTAATTTAGACAAAAACATTTTTTATATAAAGGGAGAATAGGAAAATTACCTCAAAAAACAAAAATAAATTATAAGTTGCTTTACTTTAGGATAAGTATTCTTTGGCTTAGTCCTTATCTTTTCACAACACAAGGTGTTTTTTATGATAAATATATAGCTTTTGAATAGGGGAATTAGGTTATAAGTGTTCGCACTTTTAGTATGAGTCCTAGCTTTAGGGAAGGAATGAGTAATAGTAAAATGCCTATTCATTAAAAAAGGAAAAATCCATTTCTATGGCGAAATATAATAGTACTTCAACTATTCTGATAAACTAAAAATTATTAAAAAAGACTAGGAGAATTATACATGTATTTCGTACTAGATATCGGTGGAACATTTGTTAAATATGCGTTGATGGATACTGCAGGAAATATTTCTTCTAAAGGGAAAAAACCAATGCCTCGTACGAATTTGGCTGATTTTGAAGAGGTGTTGTTCAGTATCTTGGATAATCATGATTTATCTGCAGTAAAAGGAATTGCTGTCAGCTGTCCAGGGACAGTGGATGTAGAGACTGGCACGATTTATCATGGTGGATCTTTCCCGTTTCTTCATGAAGTGAATCTAGCGAAAAGAATTGGGGATAGATATGGAAAGGATGTTACCATTGAAAATGATGGTAAATGTGCGGCATTAGCTGAACTATGGCTTGGCAGCATTAATGGTGCTAAGGATGCAGTTGTCTTAGTGCTTGGCAGCGGTGTAGGCGGAGGTATAGTTATTGACGGCAAGCTGCATCGAGGGGTTAATCTCTCAGCAGGTGAAATGAGCTTTGTAATGGATAAAATCAACATGGAAACAAGAAAAGCCCAATACTTTGGCTCTGATTGTTCGGCAGTGCAAATGGTGCGCCGTATTGGTGAAGCAAAGAATTTGGACGATCCAACGGACGGTGAAGCGGTATTTGAATACATCATCAACCAAGATGAAGAAGCGAATGCTATTTTTGATGGATTTTGTATTTATCTTGCTTCTCAAATATTAAACTTGCAATATATATTAGATCCGGAAATCTTTGCGATTGGCGGCGGTATCAGCGCACAGCCAATACTTATTGAAAGAACAAAATGGGCATTAGAGGAAATAAAAAAACAGAACCCGCTCCATATGGCAAATCCTAACATTACAGTCTGTAAGTTTCAAAACGATGCTAATCTTTATGGTGCACTTTATCACTTTTTTGTTAATAGAGAAAAGGAAATAGTGATTAAAGAAATTTAACTGGTATGGAAAAAGAGGAAAAAGAGGAATAGCCTCCTGTATGGGGGTATTCCTCTTTTGCTCTCTATTACTTATACTTACTAACCAATTCACTAAGCGGCATTGCCAGCATGGAATCAAAGCGGTAATCCACTTCACAGAACTGCATGGCATTTGTTACTTCGTTTGGGAATATGACAATATTCAAGCCTGCTGTTTTTGCAGCTTGCGCTCCGTGTGCTGAATCTTCAAATGCGATACATTCTTTCGGCTCCAATCCCAGGCAGCGGGCTGCTTCTATGTAAAGTGCTGGATCTGGTTTTACTTTTTCTACATCATCAGAGGTTTTGATACAGTCAAAGTAATCAAATAGACCTAATCTTTTTAAATGACTTGAAACCCACTCATAATTGGAGCTGGATGCAAGGCCGATTTTTAAGCCTGCTGATTTGGCTGTTTCCAGATAATCTCTTACTCCTGGTCGCTCCTGTTCTGATGCCAGCTTTTTCAAAAAGTTCTCTTTGAAGGTACTTTCTATTACCGCTAAGTCCAGTTTTTTCTTAGCTTGCTCTTCCAGGTATACGTATGGGGAAAAATCGGTGTGTGTGCCTATTTCCTTTTGCCATAATTCTAATGGCAATTCACAGCTGTGTTCTGCAAACAGCTCTTGCAATAAATGATACTGATGTGTTTCTGTGTCAAAAATAAGCCCGTCAAAGTCGAAGATGATACCTTTTATCATATGTTCCTCCTTAGATACACTTTTGTTAACATTAACATGAGAGTATGTAGGGGTTCAATACGTACCCTTACACTTCATAATATTAACATAATCTAAATAAACATAAAAAAACCCCACACAAAGGCAGGTTTTTTTATTTCACTTAGCTGTTCGACAAGGAATATCCTTGCTTTGTTGCAGGCTGTTCACTGCTAACCATTTTGTTAACGGCACTGAATAATGCCTTAATGGAGGAAGTCATGATGTCAGCATCAATTCCGCATCCCCAATAAATAGCGCCTTTATCGGTTGCAAAGCCTACATAGGAAACTGCTTTCGATTCAGAGCCTGTTTCTAGGGCATGCTCTGTATAAACAAGGTCTTTATATTGGATACCTAACGAAGATTGAAGGGCATTGCTGATGGCATCAAGTCGGCCATTTCCTGTACCGCTGAATTCCTGTACAGCTCCATTCTGTTTAACTGACACGGTTGTGTCATAGCTGTCATTTTGTGAAAATCTATACTCGATATACTCAATAGGCGAGCTGATATTGACATATTCCTCTATAAATATGTTATGAATTTCATCTGGCATAAGCTCCTTATGAAGGCTGTCTGAAACTTTTTTGACAGCATATCCGAAGCTCTCACGCATTTTTGCAGGCAGATCCAAGCCGTAATTCTGTTTAAGTATATAACCGATTCCGCCCTTGCCTGATTGGCTGTTAATTCGGATAATATCTCCTTCATATTGTCTGCCGATATCCTTTGGATCAATTAAAAGATAAGGGACTGTCCAATAGTCGCGTTCCTTTTCTTCACGCCATTTCATCCCTTTAGCAATAGCATCCTGATGGGAACCGGAGAACGCTGTGAACACTAGCTCACCGCCGTATGGATGTCTTTCATGAACCGTCATTCTAGTCAATTTCTCATACTTTTCTAGAATGCTAGGAATGTTATCGAAATTCAGCTGTGGATCAATTCCATGGGAATACATGTTCAATGCTAGTGTAACAATGTCAACATTACCTGTTCTTTCACCGTTTCCAAACAATGTGCCTTCCACTCTTTGAGCACCTGCAAGCATCCCAAGCTCAGCATCTGCAACGCCTGTTCCTCTGTCATTATGTGGATGAAGAGACAGGATTACATTGTCCCTAAAGCTTAAATTTTCGCTCATGTACTCAATTTGACTTGCGTATACATGAGGCATGGACATAGAAACCGTTGCAGGCAGATTGATGATTACATTGTTTTCAGCTGTTGGCTGCCAAATATCCAGCACACTGTTACAAATCTTTAGGGCGAATTCTATTTCTGTTCCAGTAAAGCTTTCAGGTGAGTATTGGAACTTGAAATTGCCTTCTGTTTCAGCCGCATATTTTTTTAAAAGCTTAGCGCCTGTCACAGCAATATCAATGATCTCTTCCTCTGTTTTTTGGAATACTTGTTCCCGCTGTGCAACGGAAGTGGAATTATACAGATGCACAACAGCTTTATTCACACCTTCTAATGATTCAAAGGTTTTCTTAATGATATGCTCCCTTGACTGTGTAAGCACTTGGATTGTGACATCTTCTGGGATTAGGTTTTGTTCAATTAGTGTCCTCAAAAAGGCGTATTCTGTATCAGATGCTGCGGGAAAGCCTACTTCTATTTCTTTAAAGCCTACTTCTAACAGCAATTGAAAATATTCCAGTTTTTCTTCTAAGCTCATCGGCACAACAAGCGCCTGGTTTCCGTCACGAAGATCCACGCTGCACCATGTCGGAGCCTTGTCAATATACTCCTTCTCTGTCCATTTCAAACTTGTTACGGGAGGGGTGAAATAACCTCTGGAATATTTTTCGATATTTTTCATCACTGCCAACCACCTTTTTGAATTAATTTACTCATGAAATTTTGAAAGAAAATAAAAAAAGCCTATCATCTCAATAAGAGACGACAGGCTTTGCCTTCGTGGTACCACTCTTTTTGATCTGCCTGAAATAAGACAGACCCACTTTACGACTTGATTACGGGAGTCAGCCGTTAAGACTTACATTTCAGCCTTACCACTCCTGGGCGAGTTGGGGGAGTTTATTGTCTGTCTTTCACCAGCCGACAGCTCTCTAAGCAATAAATATCCCTTAATACTCCCAATCCTAGCGTTTCGTTTTCTTAATTTTCTCCATTTTATAATTAATTTTGAATTCAGTCAACAGAGGATTTTTCTCATTTTGAAACTTTTCTAAATTGTCTAGTAATTTGTTATATTTTCTGACATTGTTTTTCTCTATTGTAGGAAATCTATTGTTCGGTTATTATTAATTCTTATATTCAGTATTAGAAAGGATTTTTACATCATGCAAAGTAAGCAAGAATTTCGTTCTTATAGTTTAATTATTCTTGGAACATTTTTAGTAGGTTTAGCATTTAATATATTTCTATTGCCTGCATCCATTACAGCAGGAGGAGTGGCTGGGATTAGTATTATTTTAAACAAATTGAATGGCTGGAGCCCAGCAATTGTGCAATGGGCAATAAATATCCCAACTTTTGTTTTAGGCTATTTCCTACTAGGTAAAGATTTCAGCATCCGCACCTTTATTGGAACAGTTCTGCTGCCTACATTCATTTGGCTGACATCTTATTTGCCGTTCTCAGTGGAAGATCCATTGCTTGCTTCCATTTACGGTGGGATCCTCAGCGGGATCGGAATTGGTCTTGTATTTCGTGGTAAAGGGTCTACTGGAGGGACAACAATTTTCGGACAGCTTATTAAGAAATACACACGTTTATCAAGCGGTTATTCGCAATTTTTAATTGATGGCTGTATCGTAATTGTTGCCATGTTCGTTTTTGACTTTGAAAGAGCCCTATATGGTATGATTGCCATGTTTATTATAGGAAAGTCTATTGACGTGGTTCAGCTTCGTTCATCTACTTCTAAGCTTGTCTTAATAGTGACGGAAAACGAACAGAAAATCACAGATTTAATTCGCAATGAAATCGACAGAGGCTTCACGAAGGTTTGGTCAGAAGGAGGATACAGCAATCAGAAAAAAGCATTGCTGTTCAGTGTGGTCGAACAATCAGAAGCGGTATACTTAAAAGAATTAATTCAAAGAAGTGATAATAACTCCTTTGTTATTTTCTTAAATGCATCTGATATTATCGGCAGAGGCTTTTCAATTCCAAGAGATTTCCCAAGAAATTAGGAGTTTTGGTGTACCTATATAGGTACACCTTTTTTTTATTAGTATTAAAATTCCATCTTAAATTTCAAGTTTTTACGAAAAACATTAAGATAAAAAAAGTCTATTGGATTAATTATATAAAAATAACAATTTTGAAACTGTACGGAAGGATTTGATTAATAGGAAAAACAGGAAAATAGGTATATTAATAATAGAATGCGAAATGTTTCACAAGACTGGTAATTGTTTATAGCAGCATAGTTCTTTTAAATAGAGTTATCTGACTTAAATAATAGGATAAATTAAAAATATTATTGCGTTAAAACATTATTTAGATACATTTAAAAATTGCAAAAAATCTGCCATTGACAGTAGGCGTTTTTAGCTTTTATAATCAGCGAAGTGAAATTTTAAACAAATAATAGACTATATCCATTTTTAGATATAATTGTTTGAAAATTTTAACATTATTTAATATTCAATTTGGGAGGATTACAGCTTTGAGTCAACTTTTTCGCAGGAAATCAGTAAATACTATGATTTCACAATCTCAAAATAAAATGCTGAATCGGACGATGGGAGTTATGGATCTCATCTTCTTGGGAGTCGGCTGTGTTATTGGTACAGGTATTTTTGTAATAACAGGTGTTGTTGCTGCAGAAAGTGCAGGTCCGGCAATTCTTCTTTCCTTTGTTCTTGCTGGAATAGCTTGTGCACTTGCTGCGTTTTGTTATGCTGAATTTTCTTCTGCAGTGCCGCTGTCAGGAAGTGTATATACTTACACATATGCAACATTAGGTGAGTTTTTTGCCTTTTTAATCGGCTGGGATTTAATGTTGGAATATGTTCTAGCAATCGCCGCAGTGGCAACAGGGTGGTCTGCATACTTCCAATCTTTAATTGCAGGGTTTAATATTGTGCTTCCAGCAAGTATTTCATCTGCTCCTGGATTAGATAAAGGTGGAATTGTCGATTTACCGGCAATGCTTATTATCTTAGGTATTACTGCTTTGGTTTCTAAAGGCGTAAAAGAAAGTATTAAATTCAACAATATCATGGTTTTCGTTAAACTTGGCGTAATCTTGTTGTTCATTATTGTTGGTGTTTGGTATGTGAAGCCGGATAACTGGACACCATTCATGCCATTTGGATTCGATGGGGTCATTACAGGTGCAGCTACTGTATTCTTTGCTTATATTGGATTTGATGTTATTGCAACTGCTTCAGAAGAAGTAAAAAACCCAGGCAGAACAATGCCTATTGGTATAATTGGGTCTCTAGCTATTTGTACGGCATTATACATTGCTGTTTCCACTGTTTTAACAGGAATGATTCCTTTCACACAGCTGAATGTTGGAGCACCAGTTTCTCTTGCGTTAGAATCAGTTGGTCAAAATGCAGTTGCAGGGATTATTTCTATCGGGGCAGTAATGGGGATTACTACTGTTATTCTTGCCTTGGTTTATGCACAAGTACGTCTAAGCTATGCAATGAGCCGTGATGGTCTTCTGCCGAAGATGCTTTCGTCTGTAAACAGTAAAACAAAAACACCATTTAAAAATACATGGCTGACAGGTATTGTTGCAGCATGTATCGCTGGTTTTGTTGATTTGTCTACATTGGCTCATCTAGTAAACATGGGGACATTGGCAGCATTTACGCTGATCTCTATTGCAATCATCGTATTGCGCAAGAAATTCCCAGAATTAAAAGGTTCCTTCCGTGTACCTTTCGTACCAGTATTGCCAATCATCAGCGCACTTCTTTGCATAGGACTGGCAGTCAGCCTGCCAGGAATCACTTGGATTTCCTTTGTAATTTGGCTGGCAATTGGAACGAGCATATATTTCCTATACTCGAGAAAAAACAGTAAGTTGAATAATTAATATCGAAAGCAGCCATTGGCTGCTTTTTTTGTACTTAACAAGGACAAAAGACTACCTATAGGGAATAAGGATGCTAGGAGTTTGTAATAGAAGATATTGATTCGGATTTCTTCGGAATAAAAACAAAGTAAAAGACAGCTGCACTAGTTGCAGCTGCCGTGATTATGATGTTTATGTAAACTTCTTTATGTACCAGGCATCCATAGCAGAATGCTCAGACCCGGCTAAAGGTGCAGAAAGCAGTTCAAACCCAAACTTTTCATATAGAGCACATGCAGCCTTTAATTGCTGACGAGTTTCCAAGTAGCATGCTATATAATGCTTTGCAGCAAAGTCTAAGGCCGTTTCCATCAAAAGGTTAGCATAGCCCTTCCCTTGAGCTTTAGGGCTTAAATACAGCTTCTGTAACTCGCAAATGCCTCTTTCCTCATCAAAGGGAGCGATACCGATGCCACCGACCACTTCACCATCAAGTACTGCAACCCAATAAGCAGCTGATTCTAGCGAATTGTAATACTCTGACAGTTTGTCTAAGGAAGGGTCAAAATAAGCAGTGCCTTTTATATTCAAACCGACAGATTCAAGTGAATGACGGATGATGGATGCTACTATCTCATTATCTTGTTGTTCTATCTCTCTAACAATCATTTTAAAATCCCCTTTATTAGTATGGATAAGTAAATGTTACCTTATTTTTTTGAAAATACAAATATTTTTAGTTTTTTATGTGACAGATAGATTTAACCAAAAGGGAAATGACTTTTAAAAAGATAAATCCTCAAGATGTGGAGGATTTATATTTAGCAAGAAAAGGATAGGAGAATGAAATGGAAACAGAAGAGATGAGTGCTAATAATAAGGATAAACCAAAATTAAAGTGTAGAAATTCTAATAGTAACCAATAAATTAGAAAGAATGGAACAACGGAAATAGCTACAGCTATAAGCCGAGAAAAAAACCGGACATTATGAGAGGTTTCACAGTATGTACAAGTAATAGGCTTATAGTTAAATAGAAAGGAGTTGTATAGAGCAATCCAGTTAAATTCGCGCTTGCAATGGCTGCATTTTTGCATATATATTACCTCCGAATTGTTGTTGTGTTATTTACGTTTTAATAGTTAGAAGGTTTCATTGAAATAGAATTTACGATACAATACATCAGGCAGTTAGTACAAATGATAATCCTTTTACTGAGGCTGGTAGACAAGGATTTTAAGAAAGCATTGTTCCTTAAGGAATAATGCTTTTTTTACTTTTTTTAAGTATAAATATGGGAAGTTTGTGATGAAGGAGAATTCCAAAGAATATAGAATATAAAATGGATAAATTTGCATTATATTGAAGGTTATGGTGTTTAATTATGAAAATGATAAAAAGACAGTAATTATGGGGGATCAACTTGATGAGAAATATATGTACTGGAGTATTATTATGCATCGTTACTTTAGTTGGGTGCTCAATTGAACAAACACTTGAGGAATACTTTCATCAAAAAATGAAAGAAATGCATAAAGATGAAAAAAATTTTTCCTATTCACTGGTTCATACAGAGTTAAATGCTGTTCACGAAAATGATGGAATTGTAGTGTTCGAAGAGCATAATAACCATCAAGGAGATCAAATATATATAGCTTATCTAGAGAAGGAAGAACAGCAATGGGAATGGAAGAGAACAAGAGGAGCAAAATGGAATAGCCCAGTAAAATGGTCTTCCATGAACCAACCACCTTATATATATTCTGGTGCAATAAGTGATAATTCAATCACTGAAGTATATGCAGGCAATCAATCTGCAAAGATCATTCAAGTGGAAGAGGATAAAAGGTTTTGGTATGCAATCAGTTCTATTAAGGATGTAAAAGTTAAGATGGTTAAAGAAGACGGAAGTGAAGAGTTTATGGAAGAAATAAACTACGAGGAATTAGAAAATCAATAATATGTGTAAGGTAATAAACTTGTAAGTATCATGGGGAGTATTCTAAAAAGGAGAATCTATGCCTAAGGAGGAAGATTTCATGGAGCTTAAGGAATTCATTCGTTTCCTTAATAGATTAGAAGAAAATGATATATTTTATAAACTGGATAAAATTAGGAATGATGCTGTTTTAGTTGAAATTGCCGTGCCAGGTCAACGTTGGGAAGTTGAGTTTATGGAGGATGGTACTGTAGAAATAGAAAAATTCATCAGTGATGGAGACTTTTATGATGTTAAGGAAATAGAAATATTAATAAAAGAATTTAGTGATTAGGTAATAAATAGGAGAAAGACTTCAATTAAGAAGTCTATTCCTATTTATTATTGTTAAACTTCTTTCAAGAATACATAACTAACCTTATTATACTTCATTTTTTTCTCATAGAAGCGGTGAGCATCTATGCGTTTTAATCCGGACGAAAGTGAGACAATATCGTAACCATTATTCTTTGACCAATTTTGTATATACTCTAGAAGGGCTTCTCCATATCCTTTAGAACGGTAGTTGTTATCCGTTATTAAATCACAAACCCAAGTAAACCTGCCATTATAAAGAGTTATCATAGGCATAAAGCCTGCAACAGCAATTATATTCTTATTAATAAATAGTGCAGCCATTCTATAATTATCTTTTTTCGCTGCCGCCTTTACTAATTCAAGGTAACTTTTCTCATCTAAGTGAGTTCTTAATTGTTTCATTACGGAAAAGGCTTCTAACCATTCGTGTTCCTTATCTAATTCTCTTATTTCAAAAGATTGTTGCGGCATTGTTCATTCTCCTTTAATTTTTACTAATATTAAAACATATCTTGATATAATCAAAAGTATCAGATTCAAGAAAGTTAATGGAACCAGTTAGTGTGGAGGAGAAGAGTAATGATTGAAATTACACCATTATTAGAAAGCGAAAATAAATCACCACTCTACATTCAATTATCCAACTATATAAAAGAGGAGATAAGTTCTGGAAGGATAAAACCAGGTGAGAAACTTCCATCTAAAAGAAAATTAGCTGAGCATTTAGGGCTAAGCATCAATACAATACAGACCGCATATGAGCAATTAATTGCAGAAGGGTTTGTGGAAAGTATACTTCGAAAAGGATTATATATAAAAGTCTTAGAAGACGAACTGACTCATAAATTATTTGAAGCCGAGAAGCGTCCGTTAACTAGGTGTGAAAAAAGTGTAAATGTTGAGATTGATTTTAATTCAGGAAAAGTTGATGTGGAAAATTTCCCTTATTCCTTGTGGAAAAAAACTACTGTTCAATCTTTATATGAAGATCAAGGTGAACTGTTTAATATGGGTAACCCTCAAGGAGAATTACAATTAAGAGAAGAAATAGCAAAATACACATATATGTCTAGGGGTGTTAAATGTACTCCCGAGCAAATTGTAATTGGAGCTGGTACACAGGTGCTTATGACATTACTTTCCATACTAATTGGAGACAATATGGTATATGCACTAGAAAATCCTGGATTTCATCGTACGAGAAAAGTCCTGCAAGATTTGGGAAGAGCAACTACCTCAATTCCTCTAGATACAGACGGTATTAACATAGAACAATTAAAACATAGTGGAGCAAATGTAGTTTATGTAACACCCTCGCACCAGTTCCCAGTTGGGATAATTATGCCTATAAAACGCAGGCTGGAATTGTTAGAATGGGCCGAATCTACTCATGGTTATGTTATTGAAGATGATTATGATGGTGAATTTCGTTATGAAGGAAAGCCGATTCCTTCTTTACAAGGACTTGATATACTGGGAAAGGTAGTCTATATGGGGACTTTCTCTAAATCTTTAATACCTTCCATTCGAATTAGTTATATGGTTCTTCCTCCAATCTTAATAGAAAGATATAAAGAAAACTTATTGCTGTATAAACAAACGGTATCTCGCCTTCATCAAGATACCTTATATCGATTTATGAAAGAAGGTTATTGGCAAAGCCATTTAAATAAGATGAGAACACTGTATCGAAAAAAACATTCGTTCTTCATGCAAACCATAAAAAAACATCTTCATAATCAGGTGCGAGTTATAGGAGAAAACTCAGGTCTACATCTTATTCTACAGGTAAATAATAACTGGACCGAGAAGGAATTAATAGATACAGCATTACAAGAAGGTGTGAAAGTATATCCTTTATCTGTTTACTATGAAAATGGAAGTAATGTTAATTCTAGTGTTCTATTAGGTTTCGGAGGTCTATCGGAAAAACAGATAGATATTGGCATCCAATTATTAAAAAAGGCTTGGCAGATTGATTAGTTTTGGAACTCTTTTAAGCGATTAAACGTATGTAATATGAAGGTGATAAAAATGATGAAATTAATGTTCATGCTTGCAGCGATTACGTTTCCTTTATGTGCTTCTCTGAATAAAGGGGCCTCTGGTATTTTACTATCCATGTTCTTTTTATTGCTTGCAGCATTCGTAAACCAAGGTTTACTAAAAAGAGTCAGTGAAAGATTTTAATGATTACATATGGAGGATTGTAATGGCGGAAATCAGGAGAGATAATTCAAAGCGCAATAAGTTGTTTATTGCCATAGGAATAGTCCTTCTAGTGGTAGTAGGATTATTCATATGGCAGTCTGTGGACAGATACAAGGAAGTCCAACAAATAGAGTCGAAATTGGGTTTTGAGATTACAGTGGTAGATAGACAATCACATGAAGCATGGTGGGCAGCTACGAGAACGTATTTAGTAAAACCAGTGGACGATGAAAGTAATCTGGAATACATGCTTTACTTGAATAAAGAAAATAAGATTGAACAATGGGCTAAAGTGGAAAATGGGGAAGTTCAAAACATAAAGTATGAAGATATGTAACTAATGGGAGCATTAATCCAGGGAGATTAATGCTCTTTTGGCAGTTAGCTGAAGTTATGCTGTTACCAAAAATTCAACAAGGGAAAAAATAAAAGGTGCCGAATAATAAATATATCTTTATTAGAAAGGAGAGAAAAAATGGAGGAACGCCATAGGATTCTTTTTAAACAGTTAGAAACGTACCGAGAAGATGTTTTAGATAGTTTAAATGGTGTAAGTGCAGAGGCAGCTGAGATAGTACCACATAATTTTAATAATAATATTAGATGGAATATGGGGCATATTTACTTGGATCAATACTTATGGATTGAGAGCCTAACAAAGGAAAAAACAGATGTTCCTGATGTTTTTCGCAATTGGTTTGGTTATGGAACAACACCGGTTCATTTCTCAGCTGAAACGCCTTCTTATCTAGAACTGAAAAAATTGCTGAAAGAACAACCTGTTAAATTGATGGAGAACTATGGAAGCCGATTAGAAGAAGTATATCCCCCTACTGAGATGGGAATGCGAACAATAGAACAAGTGTTAATTAGAACCATCTTTCATGAAGGTATTCATTTGCAAGCGATAAACGACATTAAAAAGTGTTTATAATAATTATATTTCCCTGTCTAAAGTTATTGGACGTAAAAACCATAAATAAACCAGTTGCCTATATACAAGACAGGCAACTTTTTTCTTTGTGAATGGATGTACTTAACACCTCTCTTTCAATCTTTGCAAAATCACCTGCTAACAAACCCTCATTACCTTCCTTTATTTGAAAAAGATTAGAACTTTATTTAAGGAGAGTACAAAAAAGAATACGATAGTACAGTCAGCTCTATAAACATTTACAAAGTCCCTTCAGAAAAATATAGTGTTGATAGGAGGTGCAACAACATGACAAAAATACAATTTCCGAAAGATTTCTTATGGGGAACTGCTTCTAGCGGGCCTCAAAGTGAAGGATATAAACAAAAGACAAATGATTCTATATGGGATTATTGGTATAAAAAAGATTCCGAAAGATTTTATGAAAAGATTGGACCAGAAACGACTTCCAATGTGTATGAACAATATGCGGAAGATGTGAGCATAATGAAGGAGCTGAGCTTGAATTCCTTCCGAACGTCAATCCAATGGTCGAGATTGATAAAGGACTTCGAAACAGGTGAAGTTGATCAGGAGGCTGTTCAATTTTATAACCATTATATCGACGAAATGATTGCAAATGGGATTGAGCCGATGATGAACCTGTTCCATTTTGATATGCCTTATGAGCTTGAACAGAAATACGGTGGCTTTAAAAGCAGATATGTTGTCGATCTTTATGTGAAGTTCGCAGAAGCTGCATTTGCACTGTTTGGTGATCGAGTGAAGTATTGGATTTCTTTTAATGAGCCTGTAGCTTATACAAAGGGAGCATATTGGCATAATCTTATTTACCCAAATGAAATGAGCATGCAATCATATGTTCAGGCTAACTATCATATTTTGCTAGCCCACTCGTTAATTGTAAGCGCATACCGTGAAGGCGGTTATAGTGGTGAGATTGGGATTGTTGTTGATCTGCTGCCGCCAATACCTCGCAGTGAAAATCCTGCTGACGTGGAAGCGGGCCGGGTGGCCGATTTATTTATTAACTTAATTTTTATGGATCCATGTGTAAGAGGAGAGTATCATCCTGATTATTTGAACATCTTAAAGAAACATGACTGTATGTTTCATCATCATTTAGAAGACTTAGTTGCAATAAAGGAAAATACAGTAGATTTTATCGGCATTAATTATTATCAGCCTATGCGCGTAAAAGCAAGGGATGGTTTGCCGAACCCATTTTCACCTTTCACGCCAGAATGGTATTATGAGCCATATGAAATGCCAAACAGAAGAATGAATGAATACAGAGGCTGGGAAATATATCCGAAAGCCTTATACGATATTGCTATGCGTGTAAAAAATGAGTATGGCAATATCAAGTGGTATGTTTCTGAAAACGGCATGGGTGTGCAAGGAGAAGAAAGATTTAAAAATGATGATGGCTTCATTGAAGATAATTACCGAATTGACTTTATTAAGGAGCACTTAGGCTGGCTGGCAAAAGCCATCGACGAAGGCTCTAATTGCTTCGGTTATCATTTATGGACTTTTGTTGATAACTGGTCTTGGACGAATGCTTATAAAAACCGATATGGCCTTGTGTCCTTAAATTTGGAAAATACGGAAAGAACGATTAAAAAGTCTGGTTACTGGATGAAAGAGGCAATTAAAAATAATGATTTCTCTTAAAAAAATTTAAAAGACCTTCTTAAAGGAATGATTAACTTTGTCTATCAGAGTGAACTTAGCAGAGTTTAGTGAAATTGAAAAGCAAGCCTATGAATTTATGCTTAAGAATCCTGACAAGGTGATTAAGCTTTCGGCAGATACGTTAGCTAAAGAGATGTTTGTCAGTAAACCGACTATTTTTAGGGTGTGCAAAAAACTAGGTTTTACTGGAATCGTAGAATATAAGCATTTTTTGATTAAGAGTAAACAAGAAAAAATGAAGGAGCTGAATCCTACCTTGCAGATGGTTGAACAGCTTTTAAAAGAGTTTGACAATGATTTCACACCTGGAAACATTGATATCTTTGAACAGACGAAAATAGTGATATTGTATGCAACACAAGCAAGTACAATTGCTGCAAGTTTTCTGTCGAGGCAGCTGACTAATTTAGGCTACTTTACAAGAATTGTGGAAGATGAATATGAATTTAAACAAGTTTCGGAAACGATTCCTAATAGATCAATCATTATTGCCATAAGCAATACAGGTGAAAATCATCTGCTGACACAGCATTTGCTAAAGGTCACTAATAAGGTTCCAATCTTTGCGATTACGAAAAAGAATTCTTCGCTAGCAAGAATTGCTGATTATGGTTTATTCCATAATCTTGATATTAAGTCTGCATCTAAAACGGTAGATAGAGAAAACCAGCTGCCATTAATGATTCTTATTCACGAGCTGGTTGAAAGACTATGGTCATCATTGCAGGAGAGAAACTTACCGAGGGGGGATTATGATGAATAATTTACTATCTAAACTAGAAAGTAAACTAGTACCATTAGCAACGAGAATAAGCAGCAATAAGCCTTTAAATGCAATAAAGGATTCGATGATCACAATCATGCCATTTTTAATTATCGGCTCCTTATTTCTCTTGGTTGCCTATTTGCCTATTCCAGGATACAGTGAATGGATGATTGGCATTTTCGGCGAAAAGTTTCAGTCCACATTAACGAAAGTAACGGATGCTACATTTGGTATTATTGGCCTTTTTACACTTATAAATGTTGCTTATCAATATGCAAAACAGCTGGATATGGAACCTATTTTCCCAATCATGTCCTCTGTTATGTCATTTATTATTTTAACAACTGTGACAGACGGAAGCTTTGGATTAGAGTGGCTTGGAACGAAAGGGATGTTCGTGTCGATTCTAATTGCGCTAGTGTCGACTAGATTATATAAGAAATTTTATGAATTTGGTATCGGACCAAAAATGCCGGAAGGAGTGCCGCCTGGAGTAATCAGGTCATTCTCCTCATTAATTCCTGTTGGATTGATTGCAGCAATCGTTCTTGCTGTTCAAATTGGCTTTAGCTTTACGCCATATAAGGATATCCACCAATTTATTTACCATATTGTACAGATGCCATTGTTAGGTTTAGGTGATAGTCTAATTTCCATTATTATAGCTGAGATAATCGGTCAGCTTCTTTGGTTCTTCGGTCTTCATGGCAATGCAATTGTAAACGCTATTATGGACCCGATTTGGCTCGGCTTATCTGCAGAGAACTTAAATGCTTTCCAGCAGGGGCAAGATTTGCCTCATATCATTACAAAGCAGTTCAAGGAAATCTATCTGCAAATGGGAGGTTCTGGTTCTACGATTGCATTGGCACTTTGCATGACATTGTTCTCGAAATCAAAGCATTTAAAGACACTCGGATTGCTTGCATTGCCTGCTAGTATCTTTAATATCAATGAACCGATCATCTTCGGATTGTCGATCGTGTTAAACCCAATAATGTTTATTCCTTGGCTGATAATGACTCCAATCTCTGCTGTCATTTCATTTACTGCCATGAGCACAGGCCTTGTATCTGCAACAAGCGGTGTTATCATTCCATGGACTACACCATTATTTATCAGCGGATACTTAGTTTCCGGCGTTAGTGGAATGGTCCTGCAGATTGTATTGCTTCTTGTCGGATTCCTTATTTATATGCCATTCTTTAAATTGCTGGATAAACAGCTTTTGGAAAGAGAGATGGAAGAGGCGAGAGGTTCTGTGGATTTGAAAATGTATAAGTAAATACAAAAAAGGCTCTCCAGTGTGATATTCGCCGTGGAGAGCCTTTTTAATGTTTATTTTGAAAACAACTCTTTCGCTTCCTCCATCGCAAGCTTGTTGCCAAGGGCGGAGTAATCAAGCCAAGGCTGATCAGAAACAACATAGACATGTTTGTTTTTAACCGCTTTTAAACCTTGATAGATTGCAGATTCTTCTAATTGCTTGAAGCCAGTTTGTGCTTCATCATCACTGTTTACTACTACAAAAATCGCATCTGCATCAAAGTCAGGCAAGACTTCCTGGGATATAACTTCATATGGCTGTGTGGAATCTAATTCTTCGATGCCAGCAGCTGGCTTAAATCCTAAATCTTCGAATAGCATTGGGCCAAGTGGGCGTTTTGTCGTAAATACACGAAGCTCCTTGGCTGTTACTCGGATAGCCATTACTTTACTGTTTTCGCCAAGTTCATCTGAAGCTAACGTTTTAACTTCATTTGTGAGGCTCTCATAGTCTGCGATGAAATCTTCTGCTTCCTGTTCTCGATCGACGAGTTTACCAATTTTATTTAAATGATCGCGCCATGTTCCTTCATCAAGGTTAAAGCTTACTGTTGGAGCAATGTCTTCATATTTCGAAATATCCTCACCTGAAATTCCTTCATCGATATAGATGACAGATGAATCTAAAGCAATTAAAGCTTCCATATCAGGGTCTTTTGCTGGACCAAGCTTTTTTGTATCCTTCAATTGATTTTTAACATGTGGAAGGAAATCATTTAACTCACCGCCGACAACAGAGCCGACTGGAGTTATTCCTAATGCGAGCAAATCATTTGTTAAATGGATAGAGAGGGAAGCGATTTTCGGTTCCTCGGTCTCTTTTTTTTCGCTACTATCATTTGAAGCTGATTGTCCACATGCTGCGAGAATTAATAAAAGCATTGCTGTAAATAACATAGCTAGTTTCTTTTTCATCTTGTTCTCCTTTTTCTTGTTTTACTTTGTTTTTGTTAATAAATAAAGAAAATAAGGTCCACCTATCGCTGCGACGACAATTCCAGCTGGAATTGGATTAGGTTGAAAAATGGAACGCCCAACCGTATCTGACAAGACGAGTATGACCATTCCAAGCAGCCCTGCGACTGGGAGGAAATGCTGATGTCTTGGCCCTACTAACCGGCGTGCGAGATGGGGCGCGACAAGGCCGATAAAACCAATTCCTCCAACCATAGCAACACTGGCACTTGAAAGAGCAACAGCAATAGCTAGCATGTACAGACGGGAGCGTAAAACAGAAACACCGAGCCCAACAGCTGTATTGTCTCCTAAAGACAAGGCATCTAGCTTTCGTGCTTGCAGCCAACCGAGAGGGGTTAATGTCACTATCCATGGTAAAAGTGCAATAACATGTATCCAGTCTCTTCCCCATACATTACCCACTAGCCATCTTGAAGCGAAAGTGTATGTATCTTCATCAAGACGGAGTGACAGGAACAAGGTGATCGCATTAAAGCAGGCAGAAATAGCAATCCCGACAAGTATAAGACGAATTGGCAAGATCCCTTTATAGCGGTCATATGTAAGCAAAATGATAATAACAGCTGCCAGTAAACCTCCTGAAAAAGTGAATAATGGAATGAGCAATGCCGCTTTATCATTTAAAGAATGAAAATAGGTAACAAACAAAATAAGACCGAATGAAGCACCTGCATGTAATCCTAAAATGCCGGGATCTGCAAGTGGATTTCTTGAAACACCCTGCAGAATAGCTCCAGAAACACCAAGGCCGATGCCGGCAAGAATTGTAATGATGATACGAGGAAGGCGGTATTCAAACAGTACTAGTGTATTTTTGTAATCCCCAAATCCAAACAAAGTTTGAAGAACTTCTGTTGGCGCAATTCGCAGTGAGCCTGTGTTTAAACTGATCATGATGACAATGATATTTATGATGATTAACACTAGAGCAACTGAAATGGTTTTTGTGCTGCGCAAATCTGTTTTCATCTATAAATCCCTCCCAACTTTACGTGCTGTATAAAGAAAGAAAGGAACACCTACTGCAGCTACTAAAATCCCAATTGCCAATTCACGGGGAGGATTTACAGTCCGTGTCCCTAAATCGGCGAGCATTAACAGGATAGCCCCTAAAATACCTGACATCGGAATGATTAATCTATAATCCGTGCCTACAAGCTTGCGGGCAATATGGGGAATAACAAGTCCGATAAATCCGATGGAACCTACAGCAGAAACGGATACCCCAGCTAAAATGACGGCAGCAATGATGGAAAACACTTTAATCCGATTCACCTTAATGCCGAGATTCACAGCTGTTTCTTTTCCTATCGCAATAAGCGAAATAGAGCGTCCCATGCTTATTGCCCAGAAAATTGTAATCAGAATAACTGGAACAAGCACCCTTAAATGCTCCCATTTAACACCAGCGACTCCGCCAGCGTACCAAAAAGCAAGGTCCTGGCTTAAGTCGTAATAAATGGCGATACCTGCACTTAAAGAGTGCAATAGTGCAGCAATTACCGCTCCAGATACGGTTAATCGCATCGGTGTCAAGCCGCCAGGCACAGACGCACCCATCATAAAAATTAACAGTGTGCAAAGAGCAGCTCCAATAAAGGAAAAAACCATCAATAAGGAGTAAGAGATTGTTGGAAAAAAGGCAAAGCATAGAGTTACAATAAACATCGCTCCAGCATTGATGCCGAGTATTCCTGCATCAGCAAGAGGGTTGCGGGTTACACCCTGCATCAGTGCTCCGGCAACAGCAAAGGCTGCACCGACAATTGCAGCTCCAATCACTCTCGGCAGCCGCAGTTCATAAATGATTTGCTGCTCAGTCAGCGAAGCATCATAGTGGAAGAGTGTTGTCCAAACCGTATGGAAGGTAATGTCTTTTGCTCCGAATGACACGGCTGCTATTAAAGTGCCGAGCAGCCCAGCTATAAAGGCAAGGAAAAGAACTAATCTCCACAAATGATGAAACCTAGTAATCTTATTTTTTAGGAACATAATAGTAAGTCAGCCTTTACTTAATTAGTAATAATGAAAATCATTATCAATTGTATTTTCCTATTATATGGACAATATTTCTGTAAATCAATCTTTTTTAAGTTTATTAATTAGGTAGTTAGTTAATTAGGTAGTTAGTATTGTTATTGGAACATAGGTAAAAAGAAAAAAGAGCTGTGCAGCTCTTTTTTCAGAATTATTATCTATGCATTTAATAACCTTTTCACACTAGCTATCCTTTGAATCAACAACCAGTCAATAAGCCCAACAACGATAAGTGATAGGCCGACTAATGGAAATAAAATACCTAACACGATAAGAATGATAAGCAGGATTTTCATATTCTTTATACTTGGTGCCTTTGGAGCTCCAAGGCCTTTGTTTGGCTTACGCTTCCACCACATATAGACACCGGAGAAGGCTACAAAAAGAGTGCCAAGGCAGATAAGTAAACTAATGAGCTGGTTAATGAAACCTAATTCTGTTCCTTTGTGCAAAGTAATACCAACAGCTATTATCTTTCCAAGAAGACCGTAGTTATCATAGCGGTAATCAGCTAACACTGCACCAGAATATTGGTCGATATGAATGGTTGCTTCGTCTTTTGCTTTCGGTGGAAAAGCAGACAGCGTATAGACACCTTCCTTAGAAGCTGGGAAAATAACAGAATAACTTGGATGCATGCCTTCCCGATTTGCAGTGGCTACTATATCATCAATGGATACGGGAATAAAGCCTTCCATATTTGACTCTGGTACTTCTAAATTTTCAGCTGCCCAAGGAACCTCTGCAATGTCCTTTGTCTTTATATTTGATGCAGGAGCATCGCCAATCCACACAGAGGGAGGATAACCTTCTCCTGTATTGGTAACTAAAGCTTGGAAATTAGTTCCCCAAAATCCGGACCAAGGCAATCCAGTCAAAATCAACAAAACAAGTCCGCCTGTAATCCAGACAGCAGGGACGGCATGTAAATCTCTTCTAAAAGTCTTTCGTCCTTTAGTTAATCGAGGTATAAAAGTGCCAGCAATTCTTAATTTTTTTTGCGGGAACCATAAGTATATTCCAGTTACTATTAACACTATAGTCCAGCATGATGCTAGTTCGACAATTCTGTCACCTAGAGTTCCAGCCATCAATTCGCCATGAATTTTTTCGATTAAGTCCATAACTCGATCATTACTGTTTAATTCTCCGAGTATCTTACCTGTATACGGATCAACAAATATGGTCAGTGATTCTTTTTGATAAGTTATGCTGACTTCACTGGAACGCGTTTTTTTTTCTCCAGGCCGATAGCTTGTAACCTCTGCTCCGGTATAGTGGTTTTTTACAATATTTAGCTGTTCAGAAGCAGGTATTCTCTCCGTTTTAATGGTTACCTCATTTAAGTCTTGATACAGTATTTGTTCAATTTGAGGTTTAAATAAGTAAACAGATCCAGTTACTGCCAATATAATTAAAAAGGGAGCAAAGATTAAGCCGGCATAAAAATGCCATCTCCATACAGTTTTATAGAGAGATGCTTTTGTTTGTTTTCCGTTTGTTTCTTCCAATTGTTGTTCAGATGTTTCAGACTCCACTTTTTCCTCCTAGTATACAAATGTTATTAAGGTCAATCTCTTGCTTATATCGGCTATTTTTATAGTTTGATAAACTATGTTAATGGAGAAGTGTTTACAAGAATTTACAAAATCTTAAAACAATCAGTAGTCTTTTCCGTTTATAATGAATATAGTTCCTAATTTCAGCATGTCTTGTTCGACCTTCCATTGAACAAACAATAGTAGAAAACCACCGGGCTAGTGTCCGGTGGTTTTTTTCTAAGAGGCATTATTAGTTTTTTCAAGCAGGTTATAAATAAATCCGTCACGTACAGATTGCGTACAGTATAGGAAATAAGGAGATTGTGTCATCTCCATTAAGATAGAGATAATCTGCACTGCTGGTATGATTATATCTTTTCTCTTCTTGGATAGTCCCTTAATATTGGCACGCTCTGTTACACTTAATGAGGATAACTCTTCATATACATGATGAATATCCTGTATGGACATATTTAATGAATTTTTCTTGCATTTAGCTTTATGTATGCGTGATAAATTTTTAGCACTTCCGCCAATCCCGATAACAGGAAGTCCTGCTTTGGACAACCATGGGAGAGTTTGAAGCTGTTCGACAAGATACGCTTGAAGCCGCTCCGTTTGCTGTGCTGTCACATTTTCACCTTTTGTGAATTGGTCGTTTAAGTTGACTGCGCCAAAAGGGAAGCTGTGGTATTCGACCATTTGGCGGTTTCGGAACAGGGTAATTTCGGTGCTTCCGCCGCCAATATCAATGGTAATGCCATCTTGCAAATCTGTTGCTTGAATGATGCCAAGAAATCCAAAATACGCCTCTTCATAGCCGCTTAGAATCGAAAAAGGTATACCTGTTTCCTGTTGAATCTCTGCTAAGACATCCTCTTTGTTGGCTGCATTGCGGATGACAGCTGTCGCAAAACCAATAATTCGGTTCACTCCACTTTCCTCGCCATGTTTCTTAAACTCTTTTAAAATTTGCAAGGTAAAGTCTATTCCTTCTCGTGTAATGTTACCTTGACTATTTACGTAGCTGATGAGACGTGCAGCCACTTTGACGCGCTTTGCTTCTTCCGTTTTTACTAAGTTGTTTTCAATTTGATAGATAGCAAATTGAATGGAATTTGAGCCGAGATCAATGATGGCAATTGAGTTATCTTTCAATTATCGAATCCTCCCTTTGTAATTGTTAATATGTATATCTTATAAGAAAATGTAAAGAAAAAATATTAAGCTTTTGTAAAGTATGCCTATCCATTGTACCCCTAAGAATCCGATAATAATCTTACATTCTGGAAATCTTGCATATATCTACAAATATTTACAAAAATTTTACAAAGTAACCTGATATTCATCTGAATATTCGTGGTATTCTTATTATAGAATATTAGCAATAATTGTTAAGGGGATGTAAAAATGCAAACTCATCATGAGCAATGGAGCACCACTAATTTAGATAAACCTTCCTATTACAATAATCGAGAGTTGAGCTGGCTGGATTTTAACAGCCGAGTGCTGGAAGAAGCTGTGGATGACCAGAATGCTTTATTGGAAAGATATAAATTTTTATCGATTTTTAGTTCAAATCTGGATGAGTTTTTCATGGTGCGTGTCGCAGGACTGATCGATCAAGTAAAGGCTGGGTTTAACAAACCCGAAAATAAGGCGGGACTTACCCCAAAAGAACAGCTATGTGCTATTTCTCAAAAAGCCCATTTACTAGTAAAAAAACAAGATGAAGTATATCGAGATTTATCAGGAATTTTAGACAATGAACAGGTGAGCATCATTACAATTGATCATGCTGCACCACAGGAATTGGATATTCTGGAGGATTTTTTTGATGAACAAGTGTACCCTGTTCTGACGCCAATGGCGATTGACGCTTATCGTCCATTTCCAATGCTGTTAAATAAATCTCTAAATCTAGCAGTAATAATTGAAGAGAAGTCGCTGGAAAAGCGGAAGGAGCAGGAGCTGAACGGCAACTTAGTGATTGTGCAAGTTCCGGCTGTTATGGACCGCTTAGTTGAAATAACGCAAAAAGGAAAGCAAAGAAAGTTTGTCCTTTTGGAAGAAGTGATTTCCCGTTTTATTTATAAATTGTTTACAGGCTATAAAGTGGAATCTGTCACTTCCTTTCGAATTACCCGAAATGCAGACTTAACTATACATGAGGACGAAGCAGAAGATTTATTACTGGAAATTGAAGAAGAGCTGAAAAAACGAAAACGGGGAGCTGCTGTCCGTCTAGAATACCAAATGTCTCAAAGCAATCAAGGGGTTATAGATTATCTTAGAAAAGTGCTTGAGATACATTCAAAGGATGTTTATGTTGTCCAAGCTCCTTTAGACTTGACGTTCTTATTTTCATTTTATAAGAAAGTCGCAGCCACTCATGAACATTTAACAGCAAGAACCTTTATTCCTCAGCCTTCTGTTGATTTAGAAGGAGAAGGAGACATGTTTGAAAAGATTGCTGACCATGATGTTTTACTGCATCATCCTTATGAGTCTTTCGAACCAGTTGTGGAGTTTATGTCACAGGCAGCAGATGATAAGAATGTATTGGCAATAAAGCAAACCTTATACCGTGTCAGTGGAGATTCGCCGATTATTGAAAGTCTTAAACGAGCAGCGGAAAATGGAAAACAAGTAACTGTCCTAGTGGAGCTCAAGGCCCGTTTTGATGAGGAAAACAATGTTCAGTGGGCTAAGGAATTAGAACAAGCCGGCTGTCATGTTATATATGGAATGACGCATTTAAAAACCCACAGCAAGATAACTCTTGTTATCCGCAGGGAAAAAGGTAAAATTCAACGTTATGTTCATTTGGGAACAGGAAATTATAATGATGCCACAGCCAGAATTTATACTGATATGGGGCTTCTGACAAGCAATGATAAAATAGGCATTGATGCCATCAATTTCTTTAATTATTTAAGCGGATATATGGAAAAGCCATCTTATCATCATTTATCTGTTTCACCTTATGGTATTCGGGATACGTTCATTGAGCTGATTGACAGAGAAATTGCCTATCATAATGAATATCAAAATGGCAGAATTATTGCAAAAATGAACTCTTTAACAGATAAAATAATTATTAAGAAATTGTATGAAGCATCGATTGCTGGTGTAAAAATTGACCTCATCATAAGAGGAGTATGCTGCCTGCGTCCCGGTATTGAAGGAGTCAGTGAAAATATTAAGGTTCGAAGTATCGTAGGAGAATTTCTCGAACATACGAGAATTTTTTATTTCCATCAAAATGGGAATGAAAAGGTATATTTGTCATCAGCTGATTGGATGACGCGCAATATGGAAAACCGAGTAGAGATACTATTCCCAATTTTAGAGAATCATTTAAAAGAGAGAATCCATGAATGCCTGCTTCTTATGCTTCAAGACAATTGCAAGGCTCGCGAGCAAGATCGCAATGGCAAGTATAAATATGTGCCAAGAACCAATGGAGAAAGACATATAAACAGCCAGAGGATCTTTTGTGAAGAAGCCATTCAATATAGGACCAAAATTAAAACAGCAAACTTGGAAACTATGAAGAATCGCACAAAGTTTTCAAGTTTAACAGACTCCTATTTTTTTCGTCTTAAAGAAATTGTTCCATTACTAAAGAGATAATCTACAGAGCATTCCTTATTTAAGAGGAATGCTCTTTTTATTGAAATGAAATGGTTGTTTATCAATAATAATAAAATAAAAAACAATATTATTTTATTGTAAAACGATAAATACTGTGGTAAATTAAAAACACATTAATTAGTGAGGTGTTTTTTGGTGAACAAAGTGTCAACGCTGTTTTTAAAAATAGCTGTAATTTTTATTGGACTTCCAATTCTTGCTTTATGTATCTTTGCGGTTCCAGCTATCGGGAGATTTGCTGAAGAGCTGCTGCCGGATATTGCCTTTATAAAATTTCTTGTTATCGCCTTTTTTTATGTTTCGGCAATTCCTTTTTATATCGCTCTATACGAGGCATTTAAATTATTAACTTATATTGATAAAAACAAAGCCTTCTCAAAAATATCAGTGAAATCCTTAAAGGTAATTAAATTTTGTGCCATTACAATAAGTGGCTTATTTGTACTAGGATTGCCGCTCTTTTATTTCGTTGCAGATGCTGACGACGCACCAGGAATAATAATTATTGGCTTAGTTATTATATTTGCCTCTTTGATCATTGCGGTCTTCGCCGCTGTTCTGCAAAGGCTTCTTCAAGAAGCTATCGAGATAAAATCAGAAAATGATCTAACGGTCTGAGGTGAAAAAAATGGCGATTATTATAAATATTGATGTAATGCTAGCAAAAAGGAAAATGAGTGTTACCGAACTTTCAGAGAAGGTTGGAATAACGATGGCTAACCTGTCTATATTGAAAAATGGAAAAGCGAAAGCGATTCGATTGTCAACGTTAGAGGGGATTTGTAAGGCATTAGATTGTCAGCCTGGAGACATTTTAGAATACAAAAGTGATGAAGATACAGAGTAGATAATAATTTTTAGCAGGAGGCTGCTCATGAATGTAACAATTGAAAAATGGAGACAAAGATCAGCGTTGAAGCAATTGCTACTTTTTGGTTGGGAGCAGGCTCTGTCATGCTTGTTTCCAGTCGTTATCTTTGCCTCCTTGGCAGTTACACAATATTTTCCGCTTCCCTTTCTGCCAAGGTATGACTGGCTGCTGTTAATCTGCCTGTTTATGCAGTGGATGATGGTACGGTCTGGAATGGAAACAAAGGATGAGCTAAAGGTTATAACCTTATTCCATATTATCGGTCTTGCCCTTGAACTGTTTAAGGTGCATATGGGCTCGTGGTCTTATCCTGAAGAAGGATATTCTAAGATTTTTGGAGTTCCGTTATACAGCGGCTTTATGTATGCAAGTGTAGCGATTTTTCTGTGTCAGGCCTGGAGAAGGCTTAAGGTGGAGCTTATTAAATGGCCGCCATTTTGGGCAGTGGTTCCACTCGCATTTGCGATTTACTTAAATTTTTTCACCCATCATTATTGGATCGATCTGCGTTGGTGGTTATCTGGATTAGTTTTAATTGTTTTTTGGAAATCATGGGTAGTCTACGTGGTGGATGGAATTCGTTACCGCATGCCACTATCACTGTCCTTTGTACTGATTGGTTTTTTTATATGGATAGCCGAAAATATTGCCACTTTCTTTGGAGCTTGGCAATATCCAAATCAAAGAGAAGCATGGAGCCTTGTTCATCTTGGCAAGGTAAGCTCATGGCTGTTATTAGTGATAGTAAGCTTTTTAATTGTTGCAACACTCAAGCAGGTTAAAGGGAAGAGTACAGAATAAAAGTGGAAAAGGCAGCATATTTTGCTGCCTTCAGCTTGTCGCTAAAGTTATGAGATTGGTTGGAGCGGTAGGGGGGAGACTGTGCGTGAACAGAGAAAAAGCGGCTCGGCGCATTAACCACTGCATCAAAAAACTAATCATCCTGTTGTAACAGGACAGGAGATATCTACTGCCTAATAGGCTGAAGACAATTATCAAGATTAAGTGCAGTCTATTTTATTCTATTTCAGAAAGTACTTTTTTTAGTAATGCTGGCGGTAAGTCATAACTTAATCGTCCATTAAGACTGCTATGAAGTTCAATGGTAATTTGCCTTGAATCTTTATTAGCCTTTTTAACTCTCAGTACCATTCGTGGGTCTGTATATATTTCAACTGTATTTTCCCTTTGTTTTATTGTATGTTCCCCATATTTTTTTATCATGGAACTTCCTCCTATTAGACTGCAGCGATTGCAGTCTTCTTTTATCAGCATTCTTTTTATATTATACATAAACTACCTTCAGTTGAAGGCTGTGGAATTAAATTTCATTATTTGGAAAAATTCCATTATCGCTTTATGAAATCTTAGTAAAACGGAAATAATAACACTATATAAATATAAAGAGTCTTGGTCAGAATGTGATGGTGTTCATAATGAATTTCCAGAAATATATATTGTTAGCTGTTATTTTATTATCCGCTGCAGGGTGTTTGGCAATTATCCGATTTGACTGGAAGCGATACGGTCTTATTTATTTAATTAGTGCAGTTACAGGGAACTTGTTATGCTTTTCTTTAACGTATATAGGATTTTATACTTTTTTTAACTATTTGCTTGAAGATTATTCGATAACTCCAGTGCTGCTCGTTTCCACACTTTTTCCATTGATTGCTTTATTTGCAATAAGGTATAGTCCAAAACTATGGATTTGGAAAATACCTTTTTATTGGGGAATTATCCACTTAGGATTAGTTGGGGAAGTTATCTTAAAAAACTCTGTTATCTTTAAATTTGAAGCGGAATGGGATTTGTGGGACAGTTATACGCTTTGGTGGATAAATTATTTGTTATTTGAGTTATTAGGCGGAAAGATCGTACCACCAGAAAAAAGAAAACCATTGAATGCTGAGTCCTTTCGATATGGTGCATGGGCTTGGATTTTACTGCATTTTATATTCATCACAACGATATTTTTAGCAGGTATATATGTGGGAGTAACTGTCTTTAAATAATAGAAATCATAAAAAATGATTGTCAAGATTTTTAGAGCATGATACTATTAGTTGAAATTAAATCCCTTTAATCTGGTCCAGAGAGTCCAAAAAGGCGAAAAGTGAACTCATACATATTCTTTCATGATGTCTATGACTACCCTTTTGTCCTTTGGATGAAAGGGTATTTTTTATAACTATACTTTAATTAAGTCCTGTGAGGCTTGAAAGGAGAACGACAAAATTGGATTATCGCAAAAAAACAGTAGTCGCATCAGTAGCCGGATTGACATTAGAGGGCATGGATATTATGTTTATTTCCTTTGCAATGTCAATGATTATCGCAGATTTTCATATTGATATGGCTGCAGGCGGACTAATTTCCTCAATTACTAACATAGGTATGCTTGCTGGAGGAGTTATCTTCGGCATATTGGCTGATAAATTCGGGAGAGTCAGGGTCTTTACGTACACTATTCTTCTATTTGCAATCGGGACAGCATTAACAGGTCTGGCGCAGAATATTGAACAAGTATATATCTTTAGGTTTATTGCAGGTCTTGGTGCAGGCGGAGAATATGGTATTGGCATGGCACTTGTGGCGGAAGCTTGGCCAAAGAATAAACAAGGGCGCGCTTCTTCTTATGTAAGTGTAGGTGCCCAGTACGGTGTTATTTTAGCAGCCTTGCTTAGTGCGATGATTCTTCCTGCATGGGGATGGAGAGGGTTGTTCTTCGTTGGTTTGGCACCAGTAATCTTTGCCTTTATTGTTCGCAAAAAGCTGGATGAATCACCAGAATGGCTGGCTTCACAACAGAAAAAGCAAGCTGTGAAAAAGGAAGGGAAACTAAAGCAATTATTTGCTAGCCCTAGAATTACTGCAACAACCATTGCATTAGCTGTGATGGCAACTGTGCAAATTGCCGGATATAACGGTCTGATGATATGGCTGCCATCCATGCTGCAGCAATCTCAAGGACTTTCTGTTTCAAGCTCTGCCCTTTGGACAATCAGCACAGCAGCTGGAATGATTGCTGGGATGCTGACATTTGGACAATTTATTGATCGTCTTGGCATGAAGCTCTCATACGGAATCTTCTTATTCGCTTCGGCAATTGCGGTATTTCTTTACTCCTTTGCATCAGGCAGTATCGGTCTATTAGTAGGCGGCGCGATTGTAGGCTTCTTCTCGAATGGAATGTTTGCAGGGTACGGCGCATTAATCAGCAAGTATTATCCAGTAGAAATACGCAGTACAGCAACAAACACAATTTTTAATTTCGGAAGAGCTTTAGGGGGATTATCTCCAATACTAGTAGGTTATATCCTACAGCATGCCAACGTAACAGCGGCAATGGGATATTTGGCCCTGCTTTACTGCATTTCCTTCATTGCGATGCTTAGCTTGCATAAAAGAGCAGGAAGTGAAAGTAAACTTAAACCTTTAGCAAAAACAGTTTAATATGGAAACAAGCCATTCTCCGCATTAGAGAATGGCTTGTTTATTTTTTCAGAGAAGAAATCAGCTGTGGCCGACTATTGCATGCGGAACGTAAGGCTCTTCAAGGAAGGTGATGTCTTCAGGTGTTAGTTTAACATTCAAGGCACCAGCAGCATCCTCAAGATGGGACAGCTTTGTAGCACCGATAATAGGTGCTGCCACTTGTTCTTTTTGCAATATCCATGCAAGTGCAATGTGAGTGCGAGGAACACTATATTTTTCTGCCAACGATGCGACACGCTCAATAACTAAGCGGTCTGCACTCGATGTAGCATCGTATTTAGACTTCTGAATCTGGTCTGTCTCTGAGCGATGTGTTGTAACAGACAAGTCACGGGTTAATCTTCCAGAGGCGAGCGGGCTGTATGGAGTAATCGCTATTTTTTTTTCCTTGCATAGTGGCAGCATTTCTCGTTCTTCTTCACGGTAAATAAGATTTAGATGGTTTTGCATGGACACAAATTTAGTCCAGCCATGTTTTTCCGCTGTATGCAATGCTTTTTGGAACTGCCAGGCAAACATGGCAGACGCGCCAATATATCTTGCTTTTCCTGCCTTTACAACATCATGCAAAGCTTCCATCGTTTCTTCAATAGGGGTATGATAATCCCAACGATGAATGATATACAGATCCACATAATCTGTTTCTAATCTTTGCAGACTTTTATCCAATTCACTCATAATTGCTTTTCGAGATAACCCAGAACCATTAGGTCCTTGGTGCATTTGACCGTGTACTTTCGTCGCGATAACAACCTCATCACGATTAGCATAATCCTTTAAAGCGCGCCCAAGAATTTCTTCACTGGAACCAAGTGAATATACATTGGCTGTATCAAAAAAATTAATTCCTAAATCAAGGGCCTTCTTAATAACAGGGCGGGAGTTCTCCTCATTTAAGACCCATTGATGCAGCCACTTGCTGGCATCACCAAACCCCATACATCCAAGACATAATCTAGATACATCTAATCCTGTATTACCAAGCTTTACATACTCCATTTGCTTCTTCCTCCCTGTCTTTATGTGATATAGGATTATTATCGCATAAAGCAGGTGAGGTCTTTAGCCCAATACTATCAAGTGTTTGCCTAATCCTCTCATAAAACTAAATGAACAGCAGAAATGTTTCTGCTGTTCATGTTTTCATTATTCTAAAATTCGCATATGCAAATTAGTCAAAGATTGACCTGTTGCAGAAGCGGTTAAGTTTGCTTCTAAGTCAAAGCCTTCAACCGGTTCTATGCGGGAAAATTTAAGCAAAAAAGTCTCTAGCACAATTCTCATTTCCAGGCGGGCGAGCGGTGCTCCTAAACAGAAATGAGGTCCATTGCCAAAGGTAAGGTGTTTTTTGTTGTTTGACCGGTGAATATTTAGCGTGAAGGGATTTTCGAACATATTTTCATCCATATTGCATGCACTCATCCAGGCAATCACGACATCCCCTTTTTTCAGCTCTACACCTAATAGATTGTTATTCTGTTTAACAGTCCTGTCTCTTCTTGACAAGTGAAACCGATAACGGAGCATTTCCTCGACTGCATTTGGGACGAGCTCGAGATTGCTCCGCAGCTCTTCGTATAAGGCTTCATCATCATACAGCAATGAATAGAAGGTATTAGCAATGGCATGACTCGTAGTTTCAACGCCTGCACCTAACAGCACCATTGTAGCTTGGACAATTTCTTCATCAGTAAACCTGTCTCCATCCACTTCGGCACGGATGAGGTCGGAGATAATATCATTTGTTAAATTTGTCCGTTTTTGAACAACAATCGGATAGAGGAATTGAAAGTATTCCTTGGCAGCCTGTTGCTTCTCGAGTTCAATATCCGCTAGCCGCTGTCTGTCGTACGGCTGGAAGAGAATATCCACCCATTTTTTGAACTGATGACGATTGTTAACTGGCACACCAAATAAATCAGCGATAACAAGACTAGGGAAAGGGGCAGCTAGAGCTTCAACAATATTAACAACATCGTTCGCTTTTATATCATCAACCAGTTCTGCGGCAATCTGCCTGATTCTAGGTTCCCATTCTTTTAAGCTCCGAGGAGTAAAAGCAGAGGCTAACAGCGACCTGCTTTTTCTATGCTGCGGAGGATCAAGATTGGTGATGTTTATTGGTGATGGTTTATCGGAATTACTTTCGTTCTTGGCTCCAACAAAAATCGTTGTTCTAGTACCGGCGCTGGAAAAATACTCATGGTTGCTTAACACTTCTTTGACATGCTCATATTGAAACACATTCCATGTATTGGTTTCCTTATGAAAAAAAATAGGATGCTCCTTTAGCATTTTTTGGTACCAGGCAATCGGAAAAAATTCGTCTGTACGTGATTGGAAATTGGTGATTTCTTTAATGGGGATTACTTCTTTTACCATTTTGCAGTTTCTCCTCCTTTAAATAGATCAAATGTTTTTATATAATCATGTCCGTTTAGCATCTGTAACTGCTAACAGCATGTCATTCACGTTGTTGTGCGAGAAAAGCATGTGCGTCTATTTCTACTATACTCTAATTTGAGTAGTAAAAAGTAGCGATTACGATGAAAATTAACAAAAATAGGTAAAAAATCCTGAAATCTTAAACTAGCAAACTTGTTATTGTAAGCGTGTTCTTTTATAATCAGGAAAAGATGTTAGAAAAAACTAACTTGGTTATTTTTAGGAGTGATTTAGTGGATTTAAATAAGTATATATCCGGAAAAATTTCTCTAAATGATTATGTTCATCGTATAAACCAGGGTGGAGCTGCTTTTCATGTTCATTATTGGGGAGTTATGCCTAAGCATTATGATAATCAGCTGCATAAGCATTCTTTTTTCGAAGTATGCTTTGTTGTCGAGGGAGAAGGCTTTTATATCGATGAACAGTGCAGTTATCCGCTCCAAGGTAACACCATCTTTTTATCAAGACCAGAAGTGCCACATCAAATAAAAAGCGAGCAAGGACTATCACTCTTGTATGTAGCCTTTGAACTAATGGAATCAGAGTCGACAGAAAGCTGGGTTAATATAATGAATTCAGCTAAAAAATGCGCACCGGTGCTTTTACATAATAGTGATACAGAGACCGGCTATTTGTGGAAATCTCTGCTTATTCAGGCTACAAAGCATAAGCATGAATTCTTTGAAGAGATGCTAGTTACTATTGCCGGTTCGCTTATCATTTCGATTCTACAGGATTTTGTTCCTGATTTGAATAAAAGCAGTCAGAAAGAAGAGCCAGATCAGCATTCTGATCTTCTTACACAGGCACGCCTGTATATTCATGATAATTTATCTAATTGCTTAAAGCTGACAGAAGTAGCAAGGCATCTGCATATATCTGGAAGACACTTGTCTAGGGTTTTTGTTTCTGAATTAGGTATGAGCTTCTCGAAGTATGTGCAAGATGAAAGGATTAAGAAAGCGAGCATGCTGTTAAAAAAGACAAATTTATCATTAAAGGAAATTGCTGAAGAGACAGGATTTATGAATGTCCAATATTTTACGAGAGTTTTCACCTCGATGATGCAAACCTCACCAGGGCGGTTTAGATCAATGTTTATCAATATACATACAACAACATATTCTGATACTTGACCTCCATGAAAAGGGAGGTCTTTATTTTTTCTGAGTGGAAAGATGTCTTAAAAGTATAAAAACATGTCTTCAAAATTTAAATACTATTCATTAAATCTTTACTATAATTACATACGTAAACACAGTGTTAATGTATGAATGCGAACAATAGTGAAAACGTATTCAATTTGGATGGATTTAAAAAGGGAGGAAGGCATTCAATGAAATTATCTTATGTAACGGACAGTATGGCACATTTATCCTTTGAGGCAATGCTTGATGAAGTAGCTGAGCTTGGAATTGATACTATTGAAATGACGACAGGGGGCTGGTCTCCTGCACCACATTTAAATCTTAATGAACTATTGGAAAGTGAGCAAAAAAGAAACCACTTCTTGAATAATCTTGAGAAACGCAATATAAAACTATGTGCCTTGAATTGTTCTGGCAACCCTTTGGATCCAGGCGAATTAGGAAAGCAGCATCGAGAAATCACCGATAAAACGATGGAATTGGCAGAGCTATTAGGAGTTAAAAAGGTCATTATGATGAGCGGCCTGCCTGCTGGAGGTCCGGAAGATAAAGTTCCTAATTGGATTACCTATACAGTCAGCTGGCCGCCGGTATTAAAAGAAATACTAGATTACCAGTGGAATGAAGTTGCGATTCCTTATTGGAAGGAACTTGTGAAAAAAGCAGAATCATGTGGTGTTGAAAAAATTGCACTTGAAAATTTCAGCTCACAATTAGTCTATAATCCTGAAACATTATTTAAACTCCGCAATGAAGTTGGTCCAATTGTTGGTTTAAATCTTGATCCTAGCCATCTTATCTGGATGGGTGCAGACCCAATTCTAGCTGCCCGAGAACTAGGAGTGGCGATACATCATGTTCACGGCAAAGATGTGCGAATCGAAAGACATCTATCTGCTGTTAATGGCATTTTGGAAACAAAGGAAATAACAGATGTAGCCAATCGGGCTTGGAATTATGTAGCTGTCGGCTGCGGGCAAGACTTGCAGTGGTGGAAAGAGTTTTTCTCTGTTGTGAAGATGATGGGATATGACGATGAAGTTTCTTTAGAAATGGAAGATTTGACGATGTCCGTAGAGGCTGGAATAAAAACATCAATTGATGCTCTGCAGCAAACGCTGAGTTTTTAATAATCATACCAATTTATATCTGAATATTCAAAATAAAGGAGTGGTTAAAAATGTTAAATGGGGAGAAAAAAATAGCAAGACCGATACGTTGGGCAATGGTAGGAGGAGGCCGACTTGGACAGGTTGGTTATAAGCATAGAATAGGTGCATTGAGGGACAATACGGCATTTGAATTGGTTGCTGGCGCCTTTGATATTGAGCCAGCAAGAGGGAAGGAGTTCGGCATAAATTTAGGGGTGGCGGGAAATCGCTGCTATCCTGATTATAAAACTATGTTTGAAGAGGAAGCCATGCGAGAGGATGGAATTGAGGCTGTTTCCATTGCCACCCCAAATGGAACACATTATGAAATATGCCGTGCTGCACTCGAAGCAGGGTTGCATGTTATTTGTGAAAAGCCGTTGTTTTTTTCATCAGCAGAGGGTGAAGAGATTAAGAGACTTGCAGAGAAAACAGGCAAAATTATCGGGGTGACATATGGCTTCTCTGGAAATCAAATGCTGCTGCAGATGCGAGCAATGATTGAACAAGGAAAAATCGGTGATATTCGAGTTGTTGATTTGCAGTATACACATGGTTTTAATTCAAATGATAAATCAGATAAAACGAGTGCTGCTCAAAAATGGCGTATTGATCCTAAGGTAGCAGGACCAAGCTTCGTTTTAGGAGATTTATCCACACATACGTATTATATGTCCCAGTTGATTATGCCCGACATGAAAATAAAAAGGCTGCTTTGTGATCGTCAAAGCTTTATTGAAAGCCGTGCTCCACTTGAGGATAATGCTTTTGTACTCATGCAGTACGAAAACGGAGCAGTTGGCAGGCTGTGGACATCCTCCATTAATGCCGGCTGTATGGATGGTCACAGAATCCGGATAGTAGGGACGAAGGCAAGCTTAGAATGGTGGGACAGCAAACCAAATGAATTGAGATATGAAGTTCAAGGAGAACCTATTCAGACTTTAATTCGAGCAATGCCTTACTTGGATGACGCTTGCAATGCTGATGAGAGATTAGGTGCACTCCATCAGGAAGGCTTATCAGAATCCTGGGCAAATATTTACTTGAAGTTCGCAATTGCCATAGATGCGAAAAACCGCAATGATGAAGAAACATTAAATAGTCTAGTGTATCCGGATATTGATGCTGGAATTGCAGGCATTCGCTGGATTGAAAATTGTGTTCGTTCTGCAGATAACGGTGCCGTTTGGGTAGAATATGAAAATCAACAAAAGCTTTCGTCCACACATTAATTGGGTTCTTAGGCAGGGGGGAGCAGTTAATCAGACTGCTTCCCAACAATCCCTATCAACAGCAGCAGGTTATAAATGTAAGCGCTTTATATAGTTTGGAGATAAACCTCTCAATCGTAATTCCAATATTGTATAAAGGAGTAATCAGTATGACAAATATAGAGATGTCTGAACAAATCGTTCAAGCAAAGCCTCCCAAGCAAAAAGATCCGAAAAAATTTCTGAAGCGCATAACAATTGTGTCTACATTTGGAGGACTTTTATTTGGATATGATACAGGGGTCATAAACGGGGCACTCCCCTTTATGGCAGACAAGGATCAATTAAATTTATCACCTTTTACAGAAGGGCTTGTAGCAAGCTCATTAGTATTAGGAGCAGCCTTTGGGTCCATTTTTGGCGGCCGCCTGGCAGATAAGAAGGGCCGTCGCAGGGTTATCTTATATCTTGCTGTGCTGTTTTTCTTTTCTGCAGCTGGCTGTGTTATCGCACCAAACACAGCTGTTATGGTTGGTTTCCGTTTTCTGCTCGGGCTAGCAGTCGGCGGGTCTTCTGTTGTAATTCCCTCTTACTTGGCTGAGATGGCTCCCTCTGACAGACGCGGAATGCTCGTTACCCAAAATGAATTAATGATCGTTACAGGTCAATTTTTAGCATATATATTTAATGCTCTAATTGGAAATATATTTGGAGATACAGGGCATGTATGGCGATATATGCTAGTTATTGCGACATTACCCGCAGTTGCCTTGTGGATTGGTGTGCTCATCCTGCCTGAAAGTCCTAGGTGGCTGGCTTCAAGGGGCAGATGGGCAGAAGCGCTAAAAATCCTTAACAAAATTCGGACAGAAAGCATTGCCGAGCAGGAAATGAAGGAGATAAAAGCAAATCTTTCTGCTGAACAGAAGCACAAAAAGCTGGGTTTTCGTGATTTAGGAACTCCATGGATTCGAAGAATTGTATGGATAGGAATTGTGCTTGGATCAGTTTCCCAGCTAGTCGGCATCAACTCTATCATGTATTACGGAACCCAAATTCTTGAAAATGCTGGGTTTGGCACTAAAACAGCTTTAATCGCCAATGTCGCAAATGGCTTGATCGCTGTGATTGCGGTTATCGTTGGCATGTCGCTGTTGAACAAAGTGAATAGAAGACCCATGCTGCTTACGGGCTTGATAGGCGTTACTGTTGCTCTCATTTCCATTGGAACTTCTGCACACTTCCTGGAGGGTTCAGCAATGCTCCCATACATCGTTTTATCAATGACAGTCTTATATTTAGCGTTTTTCCAAGGTGCAATTGCCCCATTAGTATGGCTTATCCTTGCGGAAATTTTCCCAATGCGGCTCCGTGGAATAGGGATGGGGCTGGCAGTGCTGTTCTTATGGCTTTGTAATTTTCTAGTAGGATTGTTCTTTCCTGTACTGCTTGCAGGTATTGGACTTTCTGCGACCTTCTTCTTATTTGCCTTGTTTGCCATTATAGGTGTGATTTTTGTAGCTAAAGCTGTGCCTGAGACAAGGGGACTTTCCTTGGAGGAAATTGAAGATAATTTTAAAAGCAAGGAATTTAGTTAATATAAAGAATCCCTGCTAAAGCAGGGATTCTTCACAATTACATATAGAAAAATAGTTTAATTGTCTGCTTCTTGTTGTTTGATCCAAGCATCAATATGGTCCAGATTAAATAGCATCGTATCCCCTATAAGCCGTTGATGGGGAATGGTTCTGGCCTTGATTAATCCGTTGACATCTTCCTCAGAAAGGGGATAGCTCACCGATTGCAGGTAAGCAATTAGATTTTGTATTCCAACTGCCTTTCTCAAAAAATCACCTCCCACAAATGCCTCCTTACTAATTCAAATAAAGAGACTTCAGTATGAGGTATTTTTTAAGACTCGGCTGCTAATTATATACCCAAAAAAATATTGTTGAAAACTTTTTTACCTTGGTAACAAGGGAGTTCTGACAACTGTCTAATAGACGAAGATACCTGCTAAATATAGATAATTTACAAATTTATTGAATGATATTTAGGAGAGAACTCAACATATGTTTTGCCTGTTCACTCTAACTTTTTATAAAAATCCGGTTGACATTATTTAAAATTAGCAATATAGTAAAACACATCTTAACTAACAAAAACCGAATATACCACTTCTTATCCAGAGAAACCGAGGGATCAGGCCCTATGACGTTTCGGCAACGGGTTTAATAAACACCGTGCTAACTCCTGCAAATGTGTGACAACACATTTGAAAGATGAGAATGAGGATTTATAATTAAAGCCCTCTTTTTTCTTCTGGATATAGGAAAAAAGAGGGCTTTTTGTTGTTGATTAATGCAAAGGAGAGTGAATAGATTGATTGAATTCAGTCAAGTGGCGAAAACATTTGTATTAGGCAAAAGGAAAGTGGAAGCAGTTAAAGATGTTTCCTTAACTATTCAGAAAGGAGAAATTTTCGGAATCATTGGTTTTAGCGGTGCGGGCAAAAGCACATTGCTGAGACTTGTAAATCAGTTGGAAAGCCCGTCTAATGGATCAATTAAAATTCAAGGGGAAGATTTATCAAGCTTCAGTGCAAAAGAAATACGCAAACTAAGAAGACGAATCGGCATGATTTTTCAAAACTTTAACTTGTTTACCTCTAGAACAGTAGCTGGTAACATTGCTTATCCTTTAAAGTTGGCAGGCAAGCCAAAGGCGGAAATAAAGGAAAGAGTCGATGAGCTGTTAAGATTCGTTGGGCTGACAGATAAAGCGAATGACTATCCGGAACAGCTTTCAGGTGGACAGAAGCAGCGGGTCGGCATTGCGAGGGCACTTGCTAATTCGCCGGATATCTTAATCTGTGATGAAGCTACTTCGGCATTGGATCCTGACACGACGGCAGACATTCTACGGCTTTTAAAAAAGGTAAATAAAGAGTTTGGAATCACCATTTTACTTATAACACATGAGATGAATGTCATCCAAACTATATGTGACAAGGTTGCTGTTATGGAAAACGGTGAGGTCATCGAAACTGGCAATGTGTTTGATACGTTTACAAATCCACAGCATCCGACAACAAAACGGTTTATCCAATCCGTTCAACAAGATCGTCCGTCTGATTCGCTGCTTCAGCAATGGAAACAGAGTGGCGGAAATAATCTTTATCGAGTTATTTTCAAAGGAGAACTAGCGAATACACCATTGCTTTCACAAATATCACGTAAGAACAATGTGGATGTCAATATTGTTTATGGCTCTGTTCAAGAACTGCAAGAGAAGTTTTTCGGCAATTTACTAGTTTCCTTCGAAGGGGAAGCAACAGCTATACATACAGTCGTTTCCGAATTAGAGAAGACTGTCACAATTGAGGAGGTGATTATAGAATGAAGGTCGATTGGACGACGTTTTGGCCACGAATTGTAGATTCGACAGGCGAAACCATTCTAATGGTCATTATGACTTTGATTTTTGGTTCAATTCTGGGTATTTTGATAGGTTTACTTTTATTTGTAACAAGAAAAGGAAATATTCTTGAAAATAAGCTTGTATTTCAGTTGCTGAATATACTCATTAACATTATCAGACCGATACCTTTCATTATTTTCCTAGTAGCAATAAGCCCGCTCACTCGGACAATAGTAGGAACAACAATCGGTACATGGGCAGCAATTTTCCCGATGACGATTGCCGCTGCATTCGGTATAGCTAGGGTAGTTGAAAACAATCTTATCAGCATTGATCCTGGTGTCATTGAGGCAGCGAAGGCAATGGGTGCAAGCCCGCTGCAAATCATCTTCACTGTGTTAATACCAGAAGCGTTAGGACCGCTGATTCTCGGTTTAACCTTTGTGACCATCAGTTTAATAGATTTTTCCGCTATGGCAGGAACTGTTGGCGGCGGGGGATTAGGATATGTTGCCATGACGTACGGCTATCAGAGATTTGATGGCAGTGTCATGCTGGTAACAGTTATCATCCTGATTCTGCTCGTTCAGGTTGCACAATGGATTGGAAATACATTATCTAGAAAAATTATGCGCAGATAAATAAAAAAGAAGAGGGGAAAAGAACATGAAAAAATTAGTGAAACTTTTTGTTGTATTACTTGCTGTGTGGGCACTTGCAGCATGCGGAAATGAGTCAGCTTCAGGAGATTCGAAAACAGTTAAAGTAAAAATCGGGGTAACAGGCACAGATGGTGAGGTATGGCCGTTAGTTAAAGAAAAGGCGGAAAAAGAAGGGATAGAAATAGAACTAGTTGAGTTCTCAGATTATACGCTTCCGAACCAGGCGCTTGCTAACAAGGAAATTGATATCAACTCATTTCAGCATATTGCTTTCCTAAGCCAGTTCGCAAAAGAAAATAATGCTGATTTAGTACCGATTGGTGCTACAGTCATCGCTCCAATGGGAATTTACTCTGAAAAAATTAAAGATGTTAGTGAACTAAAAAAAGGTGATAAGATTGCGATCCCTGATGATCCATCAAATCAGGCTCGTGCATTAAAGCTGCTTGAATCTGCAGGATTAATCAAACTTTCAGATGACTTCGGACTGTTTGGTGACCCAACTAAAATTGTGGAAAATCCGAAAGACCTTGATATTTACCCAGTTGTGGCACAACAGACTCCACGTGTCTTACCAGATGTGGCAGCATCTGTAATTAATAACGGTGTAGCTGGCCAGGCTGGATTCGATCCGGTCAAGGATCCAATTTATTTAGAAAATGCGGATGACGAAAGTGTTCTTCCATATGTAAATGTGTTTGCAGCACGTGCAGAAGATGCTGATAATGAAACATTCCAGCGCATAGTCGAGATTTATCATGAAGAAGACGTGATAAAAGCGGTCGAAGCAGATACAAACGGCGGCTCCATTGTAGTCGACACACCGAAAGAAGACTTAGTGAAACAATTTAAAGGATTGTAGGAGGAGATAAAATGGGCAAAGTGTACAATGGCTTAGACGTGATTAATCATTCTGTTGACAGCAATAAGGATCTTTATGTAGAAACCAGTCAAGCGATTCATTCAAGACCGGAAATCGGCAATCAAGAGTTTTTTGCAAGTAAAACCTTAGTAAATTTATTGGAAGAGGCGGGTTTTGCAGTAGACACAGGAGTGGCTGGCCATGAAACTTCCTTTTACGCAGTAAAGGACAGTGGGGTGTCTGGTCCGACAGTTGCTTTCCTTGCAGAATATGATGCACTACCAGGTCTTGGCCATGCTTGCGGTCATAACATTATTGGAACAACTAGTGTTGCCGCAGGAATTGCACTTGCCGAAACACTGTCAGAAACAGGCGGCCGTGTCCTTGTTCTCGGAACACCGGCAGAAGAAGGCGGACCAAATGGAAGTGCTAAAGGCAGCTTTGTGAAACATGGCTATTTAAAGGATGTCGATGTTGCCTTAATGCTCCATCCTGCTGGGAAAACTTCCTTGACGAGTGAAACACTTGCTGTTGATCCTCTAGATTTTCATTTTTACGGAAAAGCCGCACATGCTGCAGGCTCACCTGAAAAAGGCATTAATGCGCTTGATGCTGTCATCCAGTTATTCACAGGCATTAACGCATTAAGGCAGCAGCTAACTTCTGATGTGCGGATACATGGAATTATTACACATGGCGGCGATGCTCCTAATATTATTCCTGAGTATGCATCTGCACGCTTCTTTATCCGCGCTGAATCGTGGAAAAAAACGGAAGAGGTTGCCGTGAAAGTTCGTGCCATTGCAGATGGCGCTGCATTAGCAACAGGTGCGACTGTAAAAGTGGAAAGATTCCAAAATGAGGTAAAGGATTTTGTCATTAATTCTGTATTAGATGATATTCTTAAAACGGAGCTAGAAGCGGTTGGCGAAGTTGTTTCTGTGGAAAAATCAACAGGCAAAGGTTCAACCGATGCTGGAAACATCAGTTATGAAGTTCCGACTGCTCACGGACATATTAAAATAGGGCCAGATGATTTGATTGCACACACAAATGAATTCAGAGAAGCGGCTCGTTCTAGTATTGGCAATGAAGCCATTACTAAAGGAGCAAAGGCACTTGCTGCAACAGGTTATCGTTTGCTGAAGGACTCTGTGCTGCTTCATCAAGTCAATAAAGCTTTTAACACAGCAAAACAAGCGAAAAATTAATAACATCAATATGTAATCTTGTTAGGAAAGACAAAAGCTCTGGGCATTTGCCGTTTCTTAAAAATCTATTATTCATATAATCATATTGAGGATATCGTCCATTCTCGTTTCAAGAAGCTTTCAATAGCGCTTGGATCCATCATCATATTATTATTTCTTTAGGTGCTCCCTATTTTGGAGCACCCTTTTTGTATATTTTATAAATATTATGTTGAAAAGAAATCGAAAATAAAATTTTTAAATTGGATGGAAGCAGGGGAAAGATATCGCCCATCTACCCAGGCTAAAGCAATAATTCGTTCGTAATCAGGAGGATCAATCGGTATTTTCACCAAGTGATTCAGGCTGGTGTCTTTCATATCAGGAAGGATGGATATCCCCAGTCCTGCTGCGACTAAGCCGGCAATCGTGTCTGGTTCATCTCCCTCAAAAGCTATTAATGGTTGAATTCCCGCTTCCTTAAACATTGCCTCTGTCAAGATTCGCATAGCGTACCCCTTTTTTAGCAGGATGAATGGTTCATTTATTAGCTGAACTAATCTTATACTGTTAGACTGTGCAAGATTATGTGCCTTTGGTACGTAAACGAATAGCTGCTCACTAAAAAGCTTGGACCATGCAATAGGAGTGTGTATTTCAACAGGACTTATTAGACAAAAATCTAGTTCTCCTTTTTGCATATCTTCTAATAAGGAGTGCGAAGGGTTTTGCTTTAAAGCTATATTAATAGCAGGAAACTCACTGCGAAAAGCAGCGATTAAATCAGGAATTAAATTAGTGCTTAATGTGTGCAGAAAGCCAAAGGAAACAGTTCCTCTGCCAGGTTCAAGTAATTCGTGTATCTCTCTTTTTCCGAGTTCAAACTCCAGCATCATGGAGTCAACGTGCTTTAAGAACAGCCTGCCGTATTTGTTAAGCTTGATGGAACGGCCTTGCCGTTCAAATAGCGGTGCCCCTATTTCTTCTTCAAATCGTGCGATGGAGCGACTTAATGCCGGCTGTGTAATAGAGAGTGCTTCAGCAGCTTTTGTGACATGCTCCATTTGGGCGAGGGTTCGGAAGTATTCAAATTGTTGCCATTCCATTATTACAACTCCTTCTCTTATTACATATATGCATCGAAAATATGATTATTATGAATTATACATCATTATTAGCAGGTGTTAACATGAAGAGGAAAAAGTATAGAGGGAGTTGTACAAAAGAGATGGCTTACATAAATTATGGAACACCTTTATTTCGTAAAACTAGCATTGCGTTTTTTGCTGCAGGATTCAACACATTTGCCATTCTGTATTGTGTACAGCCATTAATGCAGGAATTTTCATCAGAATTTAAGTTGTCTGCTACTATGGCAAGTTTGGCTCTGTCTGTAGCAACTATTTGCTTAGCCGTAAGCATGCTCCTATTTGGATCATTATCAGAAGTATGGGGGCGAAAACCGGTTATGGTTGCCTCCATGCTGGTTGCCTCCATTTTATGTTTGCTGACTGCGTTCAGCGCCAATTATTACTATTTGCTTTTCTTACGGGCATTAACGGGAATTGTTTTGGCTGGAGTGCCTTCAGTGGCGATGGCATATCTTGGTGAGGAAATGGAATCCAAAAGTCTAGGAAAAGCGATGGGATTGTATATTAGCGGTAACGCCGTTGGTGCAATGGGAGGAAGAATTATTTCAGGTATTCTAAGTGAATTTTTCAGCTGGCATGCTGCAATCGGCGGCATAGGGGTAATAAGCATTGCTGCTACTCTTTCTTTTGCCTTAACTCTGCAGCCTTCTCGAAATTTTCAAGCGCGTAAGCTTAACATGAACGTTTTAGGCAGGTCTCTAATAAACCACTTAAAGGATCCAGGACTGCTTTGTTTATATGGTCTTGGTTTTTTATTGCTTGGAAGCAATGTAGCGCTGTTTAACTATATTGCCTATGTGCTCACAAGTAAGCCATATTCTTTGCAGCAAGGTGTAGTCAGCTGGATTTTTCTATTATTTATTATTGGCATGTTCAGTTCGATATGGATTGGCAGGCTTGTGGACCGCTACGGACGACATTATATCTTAATTGCGAATCTCTTTCTAATTATAATAGGAGCTTTGTTGACACTGCATGTGGGCTTTTGGGTCTGGAAGATAATGGGCTTAGCACTGACTACTTTTGGTTTTTTCGGTGGCCATTCGATAGCGAGCGGCTGGGTCAGCCAGAGAGCAGCTGCTAACAAAGCCCAAGCTTCTTCTTTGTATTTGTTTCTGTACTATACAGGTTCAAGCATGGGTGGAACACTTGGCGGAGTTTTATGGTCTCACCTTGGCTGGAGCGGTATCGTTATCATGGTTATTGCGTTTACTTTTATCGGCATTGTGCTCGCAGCAGCCCTTCTCAAAATCACTGGATTCACGAAACCTGCAGCCAAGTCGAAACAGCTGCATATTTTCAAATAAAGGGTGCTAGACTGGCTGCACCCTAGTCGTGTCAGTTTATTGATTGCTTTCAATTTGCTTTAGCACCCTTCCACCTAATGTTGATGAGGCATTATATAAATATTGCAGAACAGTGCTTCTAGTTTCATCCGAAACTCCTGCAAGATCATTTGCAAGATTTTGGACTAGATGGTCTTGCTGGATAGGTGGAAGGGTATGAAAATAGTGTCCAGCCTGTGTGAAATCATCTTGCTTTTTGATATCGCTCCGTTGAAGCCTGCCGCTTACCTGTCTTCCTTTGCCGCTTGTAATAAGAGAGGAAGTATCCCATTCACTTTGTTGATTTATCGGTAAATCGCGGAATCCTGGACCGAGCCGGCGCCGCTGTGAGTCCCAGTATATATTGGAACGGCCCTGCAGCATTTTATCATCAGACAATTCGGCTCCTTCTAATAAATTCGAAGGAGAAAAAGCCACTTTCTCCACTTGTTCCATATAGTTGTCTGGATTGCGGTTTAATATCATGCGGCCGACGGGGATAAGGGGATACTGCTGTTCATCCCAAACCTTCGTATCATCAAGCGGGTCATATGGAAGACTTTGCTCATCGTTTGTATTCATCAGCTGTACATAAAGGATATATTCTACCTTCTTACCTTTTGATATAGCAGAAAACAAATCCTTACCGGCAATATCAGGATCTGCACCGTTCCAATGTGCTGCCTCTTTGTTATCGATAAACTTTATCCCGGAAGACGGAAGCCAATGATATTTCACATAGCGGCGCACACCTTGGGCATTTTTCCACACATATGTACTTACACTGTGGCCGGGAATATGGCGCAAACTTTTAACTGTCCCTGCATCTGAATATAACCTTACTACGAAATGGATGGATTCAGGGGCCCGTGCAACAAAGCTCCAAAACCGTTCCGGATCAATCAAATTATTTACAGGAGAGGGAAGAAAGGCTTTTATTGATTCAGGGAAGCGGATGGCATCTCGGACAGAGAAGACAGGAATATGGTTGCAAATTAGATCAAAAACCCCTTCATCTGTATAAAATTTGGTCGAAAATCCTCGCACATTCCGAGATGTGTCTGGTGTGCCTTTTGTGCTGACTGCAAGGGAAAACCGAACAGTAACAGGGACCTGCTGCCCCGGCTCCTGTAAAAAGCAAAGCTTTGTATATTCACTCATAGAATAGATGGTTTGAAAATAGCCGAAAGCCCCGTAACCTTTCACATGTACAGGTCTCTCCAATATTTTTTCATGGATAAAGTTTTCCAAAGTTTCGTGAAGAATATTATCCTGCTCAAGAACAGGGCCTCTGTCTCCGACTGTTTCTGAATGCAGCGCCCCAGGTAAATCGCCTTGCCAATCTGCAGGGCTGCGGCCGTTTTTGTTTGAGGTACTTCTTTTGTTCAAATGATTATTATCTTTCAATATAATCCCCCCTGTTGTTCGTGAAGATAATTACCCGTTTATCGATGATATCGATACAAGTTATTCCATTTAAAGCGTCTATATGACTGATATAAATTGTCTTCTTACCTGAAAAAACGGATATTCGTACATGTCTTGAACCAAATTAATAGGTAAGTAGCTGACTTCTTTTCCCTGATTGCTAAACGAAGAAAGCATGGTATAATAGATATATTAAATTTGTATGTACAAATTTAATATATAGCTTACAATTTAATAGGTATGCATAAAATGGAGGTCGACAATGAAGTTTCCACATGATTTTTTATTTGGTGCAGCATCTGCTTCTTACCAGGTGGAAGGAGCATGGAATGAAGATGGCAAAGGAAAGACAAACTGGGATGTATTCTCGAAGATACCAGGCAAGACTTTCGAGGGAACAAATGGAGACGTCGCTATTGACCATTATCACCGCTACAAAGAAGATATTAAATTAATGGCCGAAATGGGGCTGGAATCATACCGTTTCTCTGTATCATGGGCAAGAATATTGCCTACCGGGGACGGAGAGGTAAATCCTAAAGGCTTGGAATTCTATAATAATCTGATTGATGAATGTTTAAAACACGGAATTGTACCATTTGTGACACTGTATCATTGGGATTTGCCAATTACTTTAGAAGAGGATGGCGGCTGGACGAACAGACGCACTGCGGATGCATTCGTTAAATATGCTGAAATCTGCTTCCGTGAATTTGGTGATCGTGTAAAGCACTGGATTACCTTCAACGAAACAGTTATGTTTACCGGATTAGGCTACTTAAAAGGTGCACATCCGCCAGGCATTACAAATGATGAAAAGAAATACTTCCAAGCAACACACTATGTGTTTTATGCCCATGCAAAAGCAGTAGAAGTGTATAAAAGCTTAAAGCAATATGGCGAAATTGGTATTACTCACGTATTTTTACCTGCCTACAGTGTAGATGAAAAGCCAGAAAATATTGCAGCTGCTCAGCATGCGAATGAATATGAAACTTTTTGGTATTATGATCCGATTTTAAAAGGAGAATATCCTGCGTATGTCGTTAAGCAACTAGAGGAAAAAGGCTGGACTCCAACCTGGACAGAAGAAGAGCTGAACACATTGAAAAGTAATGCTGAAAACAATGACTTTATCGGCTTAAATTATTACCAGCCAATTCGTGTTGAAAAAATTGCCGAAGGTTCTCTAACAGTAGAACATTCACGGGAATCATCTACTCTTGCACCAGGAAATCCTTCCTTTGACGGATATTACCGCACAGTGAAAATGGACGATAAAACATATACAAAATGGGGCTGGGAAATCTCGCCGCAAGGCTTTCTTGATGGGCTGCATATGTTAAAAGGGCGTTATGGCGATATAAAAATGTATGTCACAGAAAATGGCCTTGGTGATGAGGATCCAATTATTGATGGGGAAATAGTGGATGTTCCAAGAATAAAATATATCGAAGAGCATTTAAAGGTTGTCAAACTTGCAATAAGCGAAGGCATTAACTTAAAAGGCTATTATGCATGGTCAGTCATTGATTTATTAAGCTGGCTAAACGGATTCAAGAAGCAGTATGGCTTTATTTATGTGGACCATTCTGACAATCTGAACAGAAAGAAAAAGCTCTCGTTTCATTGGTACAAGCATATTATTGAAACGAGGGGAGAAGAGCTGTAAGAAATAGGACGAACGAAACCTCCTAATTATGTTAGGAGGTTTTTTTCTACATGCTTAAACTTCAATTTATTACATTTTCATTTTAATCAAGGAGGTTATTGTTTACAATAGAACCATAACCAATTATTACATATTTTTTAAAGGAGATAATATGGCAGTCAAATATAGAGAGATAGCAGATTCTTTAGAAAAGGATATTAGAGAAGGCATATTTGATGCATCTAATAAGCTGCCGACTGAGGAAGAGTTGGCAAAACAATTTGAGGTAAGCAGAAGCACGGTCAGGAAAGCTGTTACCCAGCTAGTCAATCGGGGATATATTTATCAGGTGCAGGGGAGCGGCATGTTTTTAAGGAAAAAGTCGGAAACAGATTATATTAATCTAGGCAGTCTGCGGGGACTGACAAAGGATTTGTCAGCGAAAACAATCGAAACGAAAATACTGGAGCTTCGTGTTATAGAAGCAGAAGAAGAGGTTGCAAATAGGATGCAATGCGAACCTGGCACAAAATTGTATTATACAAAACGCATCCGAATAGTAAATGAAGAACCTTTCTCGATTGAACTCAGCTACTTTAAAAAAGACATCGTTCCTTATTTAAATAAGGATATTGCCATCCAATCTATCTATACCTATTTAATTGATGACTTAAGACTGAACATCGGGTTTGCCGACAAAGTTATCAATTGTGAATTAATGGATGAGGAAACCGCCTTTTTGCTTAACCTGAACGCGGGAGACCCTGGGTTAATTATAGAAAATACCGTATCGCTTACGAACGGCAATATATTTGAGTTGTCTAAATCTATCTTTCATTATCAAAAAGCAAAAATCCTGGATAGGGTTAGTTTTAAGTGAATACCTTTAAATAGCAAAAAAGTACATCCTGTTGTAATGGATGTACTTTTTTACGGTTAAATGTGGACTGCTTCCTTGTTAGAAGTTACAGTGAAGCTTCCTTTAGACAGCTTTACAACAACATCTGATTTTTGGGCAATATTCTGATCATGTGTGACGACAACCACACATTTTCCTTCATTATGGGCAAGATCCTTCAGGATTCCAACAATTTCTTGAGCGGTTGTTTCATCCAGATTCCCTGTAGGCTCGTCTGCCACAATAAGGTCTGCATCGCAGCAAAGCGCTCTGGCAATAGAGACACGCTGCTGCTGACCGCCGCTTAATGTTAGAACCTTTTGACCGGCTTGTTCAGCAGTAATACCCATTTTTGTAAGCATTTCTAGGGCATATTCTTTTTTGTTTTTATGACTTGATCCTGTAATTTCCATAGCTGTTGTCACATTTTGCAAGGCTGTCATATAAGGCAAAAGATTATACGATTGGAAAACAATTGAGACATACTTATTGCGAAACTTGGTGAGTCCGATTTTTTTTATGTCTTTTCCTTCATACAGAACTGCACCTTCCTTAGGCACATCAAGGGCGCTTGCAAGGGCAAGGAAAGTAGTCTTTCCTGAGCCTGAAGGGCCAATAATCGTATAGAAAATCCCTCTGTCAAATGCTACATTTATATTCTTTAAAATATCGACTTTCTTGTTTTCATGTTTATACCAGTAACTGATATTCTGTAATTCTAATAATGAACTCATTACTCCATCTCCCATCAATCAATGTTAATCCTGTTTGCTTAAGATAGTTTTAGGCTGCAGCCTCAGTACGGACAAGGATGGCAGCAAGGCTGAAATAACGGCAATTAATGCACCAATCATCGCTAATAATCCTAGGTCCTGACCTGTTGCGCTGACATCCAGCTCATCAATCGTTTCAACGCCAGCTGTTGAAGCTGCAGTCGATGTGATGACTTTGCCGAAACCGCCGCCGCCTCTGAAGGATTCTGGTGTGGTACTTGTCTCACTTGAAGCAATTTCTTGGCTCAGCAGTTGATCACTAACTTTGCCAGCAACGGCATTCCCGCTTACTGTTGCAATGCCAAGTGACAGAACGGCCACTAAAAGAATTTCGACGATAAATTGACCTGCTAGCTTCCAGCGCTGTTCACCTAGTGCAAGCAGCACACCCATTTCGTATTTTCTCTCCCTAATGGACATCATTACAATCAACCCTAAGATGATGGCGCCGGCAATGGAAACTAGATAAACAATATTTTTCGAGAAACTTGCAACATTTTCAATTGGACCTACCATTTGTTGATAAAGGTCATCGTTTGCATCCAGTTTGAATGAATCAAAATCAATGCTGCTTTCCGATTTAGCTTGAGCAACGAATGCTTCCATGTCAGCTGGATCATCAATATAATAAACAGCATTATCAATCGTACCTTCATAATCCGCGCCTTTCAGGTCAGATGCAGCTGTATATGGAACATAAATTTTGTTATAAGGAATCATGGCAGTAAAGTCCATTGCTTGGTCAGAGCCAGTGGAAGTGGTAGCGTAAATACCTTTGATTTCTAGCTCAATAGAAATGGAATCATCTTGCGGGTTTGTGACAGTTAGCGTATCACCGACCTGCAGATCATTTTCTTCCGCAAGAGTCTGCTCGATTACGGCTACATTTTTGCCGACATCTTCATCTGTAAGATGGTCTCCATCTATAATTTCAGACGTGCTGTCCATAAAATCAGTATAGGAATCAGTAAAGGTTACACCTTGCAGACTGACATCTCCCTGCATACCGCCGCCCATTCTGACCAAACCTTCTCCTGTTTCTGTTTCTTCCTCCGTTTCAGTACTTGTACTATTTTCAATCGGATCAAAGCTAGAAGCTAAACCAGTAGTTGATGAATAGAAATTATAGCCTTTAATTTGGTTATATGTTGTTAGTTCTTCTGCTGCTTTGACTTCAATTGGCGTAGACTGGAATCTAACTCGTTCACCATCCTCAGAAGATTGTGACTGCATCTGCTCACGCAATTTCTCCATGTCCACCTGTAAAGTTACATCGGCACCGAGCTGCTTTCTCGCGAGATCACTTGATTTTTTTGCCGCCGTTTGAATAGATAAACCTGCCAGTACGAGTACACAAATAACCGAAAATACAAAAATCTGCAGCAGGCTTTTCCCCTTTCTAGCTTTAACACTTAAAAATGCTCGTTTTAAAAAATTCATGTTTTCTCTCCTTTATCTGTTTTTCACAAACACCACTATATATAGAAATGGTGAAAACTTGGTGAAAAGGAAAAAGACAGGCGATAACCTGTCTTAGAAGGGAAGTTTGCTAGATTAAGATACAGAATTACTTTCCTCTAATGTAACTTCCGATTGCTTATGGAATCGAGCTTTCCATAAGATGAAGAAGGATAGCAAAACTAACAGCAGACAAACTAGATTAACAAAGCGAAACCCTATAAAAGTAGCAATAAATCCTCCACCTAAATTTCCGACTAATCTCCCAATGGTAGAGCCATTAGAATAAATAGTTGCTGATATTCCAGGAGAAGAGGGCAGCAATTCTGTGAAATAACTTAGCCCATTTCCCATAACAATTGCTACAAAAACAGCTTGGAGGAGCTGTGCGGCTATTAAAATCCACGAATGAGACGCAGTTGCTAAAATAATGTAGTAAGCACCGGCTATGAAACAGCTAATAATCATTAACGAATGATTGGATATTTTTTTTCCTAAAGCACCGAGGCCAATCATAATGGGAATTTCTAAACCTGCACAAACACTGACTACAATTCCGACAACTGCGTGACTTCCGTGCAGCTCGTTCACAATGAACAGTGGTGTGTTAATTACGTTTATAGCATTTACTGCAAAAAGAAGGATGAAGGCGATAAAGGGGTATCTTATTTGTTTGTTTTTTAGGGAAGATGCGGGAACCGGCAATTTATTATTTCTTTTCGTATGAACAGTGTTGCTTTGATTGCTCAGAAAAAAGAATACTAGAGATGCAATAATTAGAAAGATAACAGAGGTTCCAAGAAATAACCCTTCATAACCAGCCAATCCTAAAATAATCGTCCCGCCTAGGGGCCCAATAAGAAAACCTAATGAAACAAGGGAACGCAAAGTAGACAGTGCAAATGTTTTATCATCACTCTTGCTTGCATTTGCCGACTCCTGTGCGAAAGCAAAGATTTGCGGCATCGCAGCAGCACCTAATCCGTTAAATACAGTAACCACTAATAACAGCAGAAAATAGTTATGAAATAGAAGGTAAGACACATAACCTAAAGCGGATGAAAGCATAGCTATGATTATCACCAATTTTCGGTTGAGCCCGCTATCTGACCGTTTTGCAATGAAAGAGTTTATTAATACACCACTCAGCGAGCTTACAGCCATAAAGACCCCAAATGCCCCTGCGCTCATTCCTAGTTCCTCAGTAGAATACAGAGATAAGTACGGCATCGTAATGGAAATTCCTGTACCGACAAGCAGCATACAAACCATGAAAAGACAATACCCTTTGATTGTGAATAGTTTTTTTATACGTATCAGCATTTCTTTTCCCCACCTTTACATAACTACAGAAAAATTAGCAGCACTTAATCATTTAAAATATACTTTTCAAAAGCATAAGCCACCCCATTTTCATCATTTGATAGTGTGGTAATATCACTATGCTTTTTTACTTCTTCTTCGGCATTTCCCATGGCAATCGCCAGCCCAGCTGCCTGAAACATAGGTATATCATTTATTTCATCTCCGATAGCTACTGTATTTTCGATTGGAATATTAAAAAAGCGTGCCATTGCTTTTAAGCCATTTCCTTTATTTCCGTTAATATGTGTAACTTCAGGATTGAATGGCGAAGAAGAGGCTACATAAATTTCTTCAATTAACTCTAATTGGGATCTCAACCGATCTTTTTGAATCGGATCAAGTCCTAGGATAAGAAACTTTATAACCGTAGATTCATTATTTAGTATTTCTTCAGGGTTATGAAAGAATGACTGACCGTAAACATGTGGAGGTGTTGTGAACATTTTGTAATCCTTGTGATCAAGATACTCATTTGGGACAAGACCAGATGCCAAAACTTTTTCATATCGATCAAGCCAGTCTTTATGGGCAAATGTACGAATATTTGTACAGACTTTATATGGCATTGATTCTTTTTCTAGTTCTAACATAATTTTTTGACATTGAGGAAGGGGAAGAGAGGTTAGTTCTATTAATTGGCCATTAGCATATATTTCCGTGCCGTTATTTCCACCAACATGTAAATCTAAATCATATTTAGCAAGTTCAGATATAACCGGTGTAGCTGATCGGCCTGTTAAAGCCATAACGATATGGCCTTGTTCCTGTGCTTTTCTGATTGCTTGTATCGTTTCGTTACTCATTTCTTTTTTTGAATTCAACGTAGTACCGTCCAAATCAAGTGCAATAAGCTTCATATAATTCTCTCCCTGCGTTGTGAAATTGTAATAGCAATAAAGTAAGCGTTATCATTAAAATATTGATTTATATAGACCAATATGACTTGGTAATTCATTATCATTTTTTTACCGTGAATCGTCAATACGAGTTACTGAACAATTTCTGTCAAAATGTTTAATAATAAACAAATTCAGTGAAATTAACAATTGATACAATTTTACACATGTTTTATTAAGTTACATGCAGCTTCCATGTCATGCTAGTAATGCAAAAATGGGTAACCACCAGGTTACCCATTTTTGCTCTTAAAGATTTCTATCTAATAAGATCCCCACTTGCAATGCCATTTCCTCTGGTGATATTGGCATGTCATTTATAACCCACCACTCCACTAAACCCGCGTACGATGTCACAATAAATTGAAGCAGAACATCTTCATTTAATTCCTTATTTTTAGCAATAGCTGTATCAACTTCATCCTTAAATTCTTCTATAAGAAATTCATGAAATTGACTGCGAAAATAAGGAGCACCTTTGCTTTTAAGCATAGTAGAAATAAACAAATAATGGCTCTCGAGGTATTTAAACCAAGGTAGATTAGCTTCACTGTATTCCGAATCTGCCGTGGCTTCACATAATTCCCGAAGATTATTAATATGTTCTTCAATAAGCTTTTCCAGCAAATCATATTTATCTAAGTAATGAAGATAAATAGTCCCCCTGCTTACATTTGCTCTGTCAGAAATATCTTGGATGGTAACATCATCAAACTTCTTTTCAGACATTAACTCTATAAGAGCTTTTTTTATTGCTTCTTGTGATTTCAGTATTCTTCTATCTATTTTAGCCAAAATTACCTCACCACTCTAAAATATTCTCTCTATGATTATATGATAAATTAAATGGTTGGATAAGTACTATTTAGGTTTAAAAATGTCAATAACCTTAAATACACTTGTTTCAGTCTTACTTTTATGGAGCAAAGTCAGCCGCTGTTCTCAAGATGAAAATACTATAATCATTAGAACAGGAATAATGGAACAAACGGAAAAGTCATTTGTCTTTCCTGCAGTAAAATGGAATAGCTAGAAGTATAGAATTACTGCAGCGCATGTTGATTCTGTTGAAGATATAATAGGAGAAATACAAAACTTTTCTTCAGAAGAACAATTCCCAACACCTATAATTATTCCAACTATTTTAACAAAGGTATAACCTAGTGGGAAATAAAGGATATAAATACCTCTGAGGCGATTTCCATTAAATCTGGGATACGTACATAAAAGCTATACCTGAATAAATACTGAAAAAGCGAATTTGACATTCATGAGTCAAGTTCGCTTTTTCTATGAAGTCTGTGTTTTCAAATAAACACTCTACATAATAAGCGCAAATTTAGTAAAAATTACTTTATATATCACTATTTGGAGGAATATTTGGATGGCGGAAACCTTAAAGAAAATAAGTGTTAATAATATAAAGAAATCTTTAGGAGATCCAGCTGACTTAATAATACGCTCCATTACATTAAATCTAAACGATAAAAAGCTGAATTGTTCTCTTGTATTTATTGCAGGTATTGTAAATGAAAGTGATATAGAAAATTTCATTATCAGACCTTTACAGCGGGTTTCTCCAACTACACAAGTAATTAACTTAATGGCAGTTATGGAAAAAGAAATGATTCAGGTAAAGTCGGTAGCGGTTATCCAGTTATATAAAGACGCGCTAAAAGACTTACTGAATGGAAAGACTTTGATTTTATTGGAAGACATAGAGGATGTGCTTGTTGTTGACACTTCTAGCTGGAAGGAACGTTCTTTAACGGAAGCAGAGGGACAACGTGTTGCGAAAGGGCCTTTAATTGGCTTTAATGAAAACTTAGCAACAAATATAGCAATCATGAGAAAAGCTCTTAAAAACGAACAGCTGCGATTAGAAAATTATACATTTGGCAGCGAAACGAATACTGATATCTGTGTTATCTATTTAGACAATATCGTCGATAAAGAGATATTGGCCGAATTAAATAATAGATTGGCAAAAATAGAAACGAGTAAGATATTGGATGCGAATTATATAGAAGAATATATACTGGATCAGTTTCTCACGCCGTTTCCGCTAGTGTTGACAACGGACCGGCCTGATGTAGTAACAGGTGAAATTACCGATGGGAAAATTGGCATTCTGATTGAGGGGTCACCGTATGCGTTAGTAGTACCGGCATTATTTCTGCAATTTCTGCAGTCGCCTGATGATTATTATTTTGTTAATGGCGGTGTCACAAGACTGCTTCGAATACTCGCCTTGGCAATGGCTATATATCTGCCAGCATACTACTTGGCATTTGTTACATATCATCCTGGCCTGCTGCCATTTGATTTAGTATTGAGTCTAGCTTCTCAAAGGGAAGGTAAGCCATTGCCCTTAGTGGTGGAATTACTGCTGTTCATGTTTCTGTTTCAAATTATTATTGAAGGAGCATTGCGTTTACCGAAAGGCTTAGTTTCGGTTGTATCAATTGTTGGAACCATAATAATTGGTCAATCTGCTGTTGAAGCTGGCTTAGTACAGCCAGCTACATTACTGGTTGTCAGCATGTCCTATATATTTAGTTTTGTAGCTCCAATAATTACATTGGCTACTGCAGTGCGGACATTAAGGTACGGATTTATCATCATAGCTGCTTTTTTAGGTTTATATGGAATCATTCTTGCTACTTTAGCATTAACTTTTCATTTAAATCATTTGCGTTCATTTGGTGTACCTTATTTTGCTCCACTGTTTCCTTTTAACTTAAAGGATCAGAAGGATGCGATTTATCGTTTTCCATTAGATAAACTTTCTAACAAGCATCAATTTCAGCATGAGGAATTTGTTAGAAAAAAAAGAGACTAATAAAGGACAGGAAGCATGATGAAAACATTAGGTATTATTATATTCCTTTCGTTGTTTGCGGTACTTTCTCTTGGCAACATAAATCGTAATGAGTTAAATGAAATAGCGCTCGTCTATGCAGTAGGAATAGACATGGAATCAGATAATTATGCTGTTTCCTTGCAAGTAATCAATCCGCAGCCTCCTATTAGTCAAACAGATAAAATGCCGGTCATTGTATACGAGGCTAAAGCGAAAAGCATAGGAAAAGCAATTGAAATGGTTTCAAAAAAAATTTCCAGACAGTTAAGTCCTGCACAAGTCCAGTTAATTGTAATCGGGGAAGAATTAGCTGAAACGAAAGGTATAAATAATGTGCTCAATTATATATTACGTGAGCCTGGATTATCTTCCATATTAGATATTCTAATTACAAAAGACATAAGTGCCTATGATGTATTGAAAGTGGTTTCATTTATGGAAGATATCCCTGGAAATGAAATTGTAAAAGCTCTTAGAAATACGGAGGAAAACTGGGGCTCACATCAAAGAGTATATCCAACCCAAGTAAAGGCAGACATTCTTTCAAGAGGAAAGGAGGCCATTATTCCTACCATTTCTTTATATGGGAAGGAACATTTAGCCGAAGAAAAAGCCCTCTTAGAATCAACGGCACCAAAATCATATCTAGAATTTTCAGGATTAACGCTTTTAAATGAAGACAAAAAGGTTGGCTGGTTAAATGATAACCAAAGTAGAGCGTATTACTTAATAAAAGATAGGTTAAAACATAGTTATTTCAGCTCTTATTGTCCTAATGATGACAATAAGGAGGAGTTTGGGTTAACCATTATTCACTCCAAAACAGCTATCCATGGAAAGATAACGAAGGGAAAACCGAAATTTACGATTAAAGTAGAGGTAACAGGGGATTTAGACGAATTAAATTGCGATCTGGACATTTCAAAACCAGCAGGAATAAAAAAAGTGGAAGATCTGATGGAAAAACAAATAGAAGAAGGTTTAAAGGACTTACTTGTTCAATCACAAGCCATGAATGCCGACTTTATCGGTTTTGGGGATGTACTTCGTATTGACGAAAAGGATAGTTGGAAGGAAATTGAAGATAGTTGGCAAAGTGAAATATATGCCACTTCAACATTTGCTATTGAGACAAAGGTAATCGTCCGGAACTTAGGAGATCTTAATATAGCTAATTAACTAAAGGGCAAAAGAGGTGGATGATATGGAGATCAAAAGAATAGGATCATTAGAATTAGCATCCATGATTATTTTGTTTCAGTTGGGCAGTTCTATAGTATTAGGCATGGGAATGGAAGCGGGGAAAGATGCCTGGATTGCAATCGGGATAAGCACGCTGATTGGGATAGCCATCCATTTCTGTTATATAGCTTTATATAGAGCAGGCGGTGCAAGCAAAACCTTCACAAGTATTTTACAGGAAGCTTTTAGTCGTCCGTTGGGCATTTTTTTAGCTGGATTATACTATCTGTATTTTTTATATTTAGCTGCTAGGGTGACAGCTGATTTTGCTTTTTTTATTAATGAAGTGCTTTTGTGGAGTGTTAGAGCTTGGGTTATTAAATTATCCATCCTTTTGTTAGTGGCATATGTTTGCTATTTAGGAATAGAGACATTGGGGAGATCTTCGGAAGCTTTAACTTTAATGATGATTTCTTTTCTACTGTTGGTTATCGTCTCCATGTTTTTCCTTGAAGAATTCGACTTAAACAATTTAAGGCCCATCTTAGAAAATGGTTATAGCCCAATCATAAAAGCTGTATTTCCGACCTTAATCACTTTTCCATTTGGTGAAGTAATCGTTTTCCTTTGTTATTATCAGTATGTAAAGTCCTTTCCTTCCTTCCAAAAGCACGGCTGGCTGGCGGTCCTTATTTCTGGATTCATTCTTATGGTCATATCTATTTTAAATATCGGCTTCTTAACGGCAGAATTAGCTAAATTCTTTATCTTTCCTTTTATGAAAACAATAGAGCATATTAATTTTTTGAATTTTATTAGGCATTTGGAATTATTAGCTGTGTTAATTTTTACAATCGGCGGCCTTATAAAAATCAGTATTTTTTCATTTGCGGGAATACAGGGGCTTGCAGGGATATTTAAAATAAAAAAAGACCAGAAGATGATTATTCCATTCTTACTGACTGTTTATATCATTAGTGTTGTATTTATGAAAAACTTCAGTATTCATCTTTTTATTGGCTTAAAGATTGTTCCGTTATATATTCATCTTTTTTTTCAGCTGTTTATGCCAATTTTATGTTTATTCCTTTTAGTAATAAAATTACTTTGGAGAAAGAGAAAAAGACTGAGGCAGACTCACAGTTAGGATGAAGTTTTTCAAAAACATTACCGTCAGTGTGAAGGAAATATACTGGCTTTGCAGAATCTAAACAAATCAGAAACTTTAATCAGGGAGGAATACATGATGAGAATTATTGTAAATAGTATCTTTGTCCAGGATCAAGACAAGGCATTAACGTTTTATACAGAAAAGCTTGGTTTTGTAAAAAAGGAGGATGTGCCGGTCGGAGAGTTCAGGTGGATCACCCTTGTGTCACCTGAAGACCAAGATGGTACAGAGTTGTTACTCGAACCCAATAACCATCCAGCGGCAAAAGAGTATCAACAGAAAATATACGCAGAAGGCATTCCTGCCACAATGTTCGGCGTTCCGGATATACATAAAGAGTATCAGCGATTACTTGGCGGTGGCATAGAATTTACTATGGAACCAACAGTAATGGGAGAATTCACAATAGCTGTTTTTAATGATACATGCGGTAACCTTATTCAGATAATAGAGAAGTAACTGCCATTTACTTAGCCCTGTTCTAAACAGTAGTTGGTGAAATAAACAGCATCGATAAATAGAAATATTTAATCGGGAGTCTTCCTTAAATGGGAGACTCCCGATTATGTTTCAGTGACTTTGAGATTTAATTGGCAAACATTAACAGATGCAAATATCTTTCTATCTGCCTTTGTTACCATTTATAATGAGTCTAAAGTAATGTTTTTAGGACTATAGTAGGAGTGTGGTGATGGTTAATTTAATATTGTATTTAATCGTATGCTGTATTATTTGTGTTACTTTGTTGACTTTAAATATGTATGTAACAACAACAGTTACCGGGAAGAAAATGCATGAAGCAATATATACTTTGTTTTTAGCCATTTTATGCGGCTTTATTATTTCTATTATTCCATACATATGTCTGTTAAGTATAAGTGTGATTGAATTATCACCTGAAAGTTTAAAGCTAACATTGAAAAATACTTTATATACCTTTTTATTCTGTTTTGTGAGTTTTTGGCTCATGAGTTTAATCGGAAAAATTGCCATTAAACCATCTAGATTTAACACAAATAAAAAGAAAGGAGTCATTCCTTATCTAGTATTAAGTGTTGTAGTTGCTGCTTTTATCGTAATTTACATAGTTTATTTATTAGAAAGAGTTTATTCCATTCCTTTGTACTTAAATAATGTAAATGTTCTTTATACAGCTGCACTATTAACTACATCTATTTATAATATTGCGAGAATTATTGAGCATCTTCATATTGACCAATTAATGATTAACAGAAGTATAACTTATACGAAGAGTACTACCTTTTATACGGTATTTAGTATTTCCTTTGGTTCAATCATTTATATGTTTATCCAAAGTCTCTTCCAAGTTGCAGATTTTTCTATCGTTATGATTTCTATTCTCAGCGTGCTTATCTTATTTATCATCACGATTAATTATATTGAAAATCAATTGATCTACCAGAATGGAATGGTAGAGAATCAGAATATGAAACTTAAAATAAATGAACAGCAATATAGATCTTTATTTCAATATAATCCAAATGCAATTTTTATATTAGATTTAAAAGGGAATTTTAAAGAAGTTAATCCGTCCGTTTTACCATTAACGGGGTACACATTAAGTGAAATTCTTCAGTCGAAAATAACCGACCTAGTGTTGAAAGAAGAAACTGAGAGATTAAAAGCATTTTTTTATGAGGTAATTAAAGGGAACAGTATTAGCGTTGAAACCTTTATTCTTACTAAAAATAAGCAAGTAGTAAATCTGAATATAACAGCATCTCAAATCAAAATAGATAATTCTTTAACAGGTATTTATGTTATTGCCCAGGATATAACAGAGCAAAATCAAGTCCAAGAAAAGGTAAACTTCTTAGCTTATCATGATGAGCTTACTGGACTGCTAAATCGGCGCGGTATTTATAAACAAGTAGATGAGCAAATTAATCAGGGCACTAGTTTTGCGACTATTTTAATTGATGTGGATATGTTCAAGGATATTAATGATCATCTCGGTCATGCAGCTGGAGACTCATTACTTAAGCTTATTACATTGAGATTGCAGAAAACCATCAAAGGGAAAGGGGTAATTGGCAGACTTGGTGGAGATGAATTTCTTATCTGCTTAACTGAAATTAAGAACTCAGCAGAAGTTAAAAGATTAATAAAAGACATTCAAACAGAAATGAAGCAGCCTTTTCAAATAGAAGGTGGACAAAAAGACATTACGTTGAGTATCGGTATCTCCTACTATCCAAATGATGGGAATAATTGTGATGCATTAATCAAACATGCGGATATGGCAATGTATGCTGCCAAAAAAGCTGGACGTAATAATTATTCCGAATATGAAGCAAGCTTGGAAAAAGACATGCTTTCTAAAATTACGATGTATGAAGAATTAAAAAATGCTATTGAGGAACAACAATTTGAACTCTATTACCAACCTAAACATAGTATTAAAGATGAAAAAATAGTAGGTGTCGAAGCGCTTATACGCTGGCATCACCCTCAGCAAGGCTTTGTCAGCCCTGGAGACTTTATTCCGATAGCAGAGGAAACAAATTTAATTATTCCGCTAGGGAATTGGATTATTAGAAGAGCATTATCGCAATTTAGAGATTGGGGGATAAGGTTTCCGATGGACTTTCAATTATCAATAAATATTTCACCAAAGCAGTTCATTGCTGAGAATTTTATCCCAGTCTTATTGGATAGTATAGAAGAGTTTTCCGTGCCTCCAGAACAAATAGATTTAGAAATTACGGAGAGCTTAGCGATAGAAAATACAGAATTAACGAGAGAAAAAATTAATCTACTAAAAGGCATTGGCTTTAAAATTACCATGGATGATTTTGGTACTGGATATACGTCATTAACTTATCTATCTAAATTTCCTTTAGATAGAATTAAGATAGATCAATCCTTTATTAAGGATATTCCCAGCAATAAGAACCATGCTGCCATTGTTCAATCTTTAGTGTCGGTTGCTAAAAATCTTGATATCAAAGTAACAGCAGAAGGTGTAGAAACAGAGCAACAATTACAAGTCTTGCAAGATTGGGATTGTGATGAGATTCAAGGGTATTTTTACAGTAAACCATTACATTCGCGAGTATTTAGCGATTATTGGGATAAATATGAAAACAAAATAAAATAGAAGCAAATTAAACCACACCAACATTCATCATAATAATAGGGTGTGGTTTTTACATTATATTGAAATTGTTAGCTCTTTTTTAGCAAGTTTATTCTATGGTGTGAGATTTTCTAGAGGTGTTAGAAAATGTAAAGTAACAACCTCATGCTTTACTCCCTAGACAGTAGAGATTTTTTATTTTACAAAAATGCTAATAACTATTATAGTTATTAAAGAGTCTTTATGTCTTTAATTAATAATTATGAGCATAGTATATGAAAAAGGAGCGCGAAATATAATGGAATTCTGGGAATCCAGCTTTATTGAAAAACAAATGATGTGGGGATACGAACCGACAGATTCAGCGATTTTAACAAAGGATTTTTTCCTTGAAAAGAATGTAAAGGATGTACTTATACCAGGGATTGGCTATGGTAGGAATGCGAAGGTTTTCCTTGAAAATGAAATCAATGTTACAGGTATTGAGATTTCCCAAACAGCCATTGACTTGGCGAAGCAAAATGGAGTTAATTGCAAAATTTTTCATGGATCTGTTAGTGACATGCCTTATGATAATAAGCAATACGACGGTATATTTTCTCATGCTCTGCTTCACTTGTTAAATAGGGAAGAGAGAAAGAAGTTTATTAGTGATTGCTACAACCAGTTAAAACCGAATGGGTACATGGTCTTTACCACTGTTTCCAAAAAAGCCCCAATGTTTGGTAAGGGTAAACAGTTAGCGGAAGACTATTTCGAAATTATCGAAGGTGTGAAAATGTTTTTTTATGATTCTGCTTCAATAGATGAAGACTTTAAAAACTTTGGATTGGTAGAGGCGATAGAAGTGGATGAACCAAATAAACATAGTGAAAATAAATCATCTATAAATTTTCTCATGGTAAAATGTCAGAAAAAATGATGTGTTGTAGGTATTTCTTGCAGCTCGCTAGTCAAAAAAGTGAGGGAGGCACCAATTTGGTGCTTCTCTTTTTTTTCTACTTCTAACTATAACCCATTTCTATTTTAAACTATGAAGAATATCAACTAAAAATCTATATAATAGTTTATTCTCATCAAAAAAATTATAAAAAAAATGCTTGAAATTCTGAAAAAATTTTTGATATAGTTAAAAACAGACCGGTTGGTATGTGGAGGTGTGCTACGGAAATGGATACTAAATCGCTGATAATCGAGATCGCGACTAATCTTTTTCAACAGAAAGGCTATAAGGGGGTAGGAGTTAACGAAATACTGAAGGAATGCAATCTTACAAAGGGTGGTCTTTATCACCATTTCCCTGGCGGAAAGGAAGAGCTGCTTATTGCTTGTCTGCAATCGATGAACAAGGCGATAACAGAGGATATTGAAGTAATATTTAATCAATATCCAACAACAATTGAAGCAACACAAGCGATGATTAGTAAATTGATTGCTGTATTTGATCAAGAGGGCACGATTGCCGGCTATACGTTTAACAGTATTGTCAGTGAAATGGCATCATTAAGTGAGCCTGTCCGCAATGCTTGTTCTTCTTTATATACAAAGATTCAAGGCATTTACGCAGCCAAGCTGATAGATGATGGCTTTTCAGACGTAAAGGCTAAGTCGATTGCACTAATGATGACGGCATCAATTGAAGGTGGGATGATGCTTTGCCTAACAGAAAAGGCAAGCGAACCACTAAAAACAATCTCAAGTGTGTTGCCGAATATATTAAAGGAGACTTAGTAATGGATCAACAAATAAATGCAGGGCCTAATGTAGGCTCTGCAGCAGAGCAACAGATCAAAACCGGACCGATAATGGCTGCGCTTTTAGTCGCAGGCTTTGTCGGGCTTTTTAGTGAAACAGCGTTAAATATTGCTTTAGGAGAATTAAGCAGCCTTTTCCAAACAAATGCGACAACGATTCAATGGCTGGCAACAGGTTATTTTCTAACATTAGGAATATTAGTTCCTGTTACAGGGATAATGATGCAAAAGTTTACAACAAGGCAAATGTTTCTAACATCTATCTTTTTGACATTGGCTGGAACGATTTTAGCAGCCTCCGCTCCTGTATTTGGAGTCTTGCTGGCAGGGCGTGTTATTCAAGCCGCAGGGCTTGCGATTAATTTGCCTTTAACACAAAATGTCATCTTTACGATTTTTCCTCCTAATAAACGAGGTGGTGCCATGGGGATTATGGGGCTTGTGATGCTTGCAGGACCAGCGCTTGGTCCGACGATAGCTGGTCTGATTTTGGACACGTTATCATGGAATTGGATATTTTGGGTTACAATACCGTTCTTATTGTTCTCCCTGATTTTTGGATTTATTTATTTGCCTAATGTCAATGAGCTGCGTAAAGTTTCAATAGACGCACTGTCTGTCACCCTGTCGACAATTGGCTTCGGTGGGATTGTTTACGGAGTAAGTGTGGGCGGTGAGCATGATGGCTGGACGAGTCCGACTGTCATTATATCAATCATCATCGGTTTAATCGCACTTGTGCTGTTTGCAGTCCGGCAAACGAAGATGGAACATCCTATGCTGAATTTAAAAGCATTTTCGTATCCGCTGTTTGTTCTTGGCGTATTCATGAGCTTTATTACTTTCTTTAACATGCTTTCTATGCTTATCATCTTGCCGATGTATATGCAGATGGCACTTATGCTTGCTGCCTTTACATCAGGACTTATTTTGCTGCCAGGAAGCTTGCTAAACTGTGTGTTAGCACCGATTATTGGCAAGCTGTTTGATAAATATGGACCTAGAGCGGTCATAACACCAGGTACTTTACTTGTAGCTATCGGGTATATTATTTATTCACAATTTGGCACTGATACAGCACTATGGATGATTGCCTTAACGCATATTATTATGATGCTTGGAATTGGAGCGGTGCTTGCATCTGTCCAAACAAATACACTGAATTCCTTGCCAAAACAGTACTATCCAGACGGTATTGCTTTGACGCAAACGATTCAGCAAGTATCTGGCGCCATAGGAATTGCAGTGATGGTATCCTTATTATCAGCGAATCAGACAAGCTATCTTGAAGGCGTTGCTAATGCTCCTGCAGAGGCAGCAGCATCTGGTTCATCCTTTGTCTTTACGATTAGTTTAGTGTTGGCAGTCGTTAATTTTGTACTGTCACTATTTATGAAAAAGCCAAACTAACCATTTTTAAAAACCAAGTCCATTTTATAACTTCGTAAAAGTTCACTTTTGCGAAGTTTATTACATGTAATTATCACCCTTTAACGCTTCGCTATGTTATTTTCTTATTTTCTTAAAAATAGGTATGACCATTGGGGAGAAGCGGTTTCTGACAACAGCTCGCATTAATATATTATATGGTATTAAGAAATTTCTTAAGGAAGTGAGGGACAAGCATTTTTTTTGGAAGTAATATTACTTGGGAGGAAAAAGCACTATACACTAAGTATTCGGGAACATAGATGGTGGAATTAGTCTTTGGCAGAGCATTATGAATGTTCAATAGAAATAAAAATATGATGATGTAGCTAAGTAAAGAATTTTGTTGTTCATTAAGTATGTTATAAGCAGGACGATGAAAAAAATAAAGAAATAAACCTTTTGTTTCCTTAGGTATTGCACAGTTTTACTAAGTTAAGTATCAGGCTGTATAGAAATAAGCTGCCCAAATAAATGATGTAAACTCTCATAATGTGCAGTGTCTTCAAAGACTAATGCTCGTTTCTTATTAAGTAATTATTCTTCTGACAAAACATTTGTACTCAAAAATCTTTAAGAGATTCTTAGTATAATTCCCCTAGCATACCATTAAAACCTCCCTTTTCACTTACTTTGAAAGGTGCACTATTTTATAAGTGCACCTCTTTTTCTTGTTTTAAATATTCTTGCAAACAGCTGTATTAATGTCCTTCATGCATTTTCATCATTTTCTTGTCAGGTCTTATAAATAGGTAAATGAGCGGTAACAGAAGGGGACAAGCGGCAATATATTATTAGGGAAGTAAATAATATTTTGATGGAAGGGGATAACATTATGCATCTTCATTTAGATTTTGTTTTATTTGAAAAGCATAAGAAAAAAAAGGACGGAGAGAAAAAACATCATCATCATGATGATTGTAAATGCAAGCATAAGCATGATCACAAATGTGACAACAAATGTGCAGAAGGTATTAAAGAAGAATTGAAAAGACTTCGAGGCCGCCTTGTTAAAGTAATAGTAGATGGTGGATATTTCATAGGTTTAGTTGGCAATGTAGACTGTGATAAATTGATTTTAGGTCCTGCTCCTTTCTATTATCCTGTAACTATTTCACTTTGTGAAATTAATGGAGTAGTAGAATTGCCATACTATCCTTATTTCAATGGAACAGAAGAATTATCTGTTGCTGATCAACTAGCAATGAACTTTGCTGGTGCTCCAGAAGTAGAAGAAGAAGAAGAATAATATATGCAAAAAGCAAGGATGTACTCTTATGAGTGCACCCTTGCTTTTTTTTGTTACCCTATCAAGTGAAGGCAAAACTCCAAGTCAGCCTGCAAATGATCTTTCATCAGTTGTTCTGCTTTTTGCCCATCTCTAAGCTTTATTGCTTCAAATATCTGTTCATGCTCATCGATGAGATGAGGCCGGTTATAAAACACAACCGTTTTTCTAAAAAGATAGATGGTAGACTGCATACGATCGATAATATCAATCATGACAGGATTATTGCTTGATTGAACGATGATTTCATGAAAACGCTCATTTGCTTTCATGATTTCGTCCACTGTTCCGTTTCTTCCAATCTCGACACATTCTAATAATTCTTCCAGCTCTTTTTCTTTTATGTACGATGCAGCACACTGGGCAGAATAGCCTTCAAGCAAAATGCGGACTTGAAACATGTTGCGCAGGTCCTTTTCAGTCGGCTTCACGACACGTTTATTGACGATTAATCCTTCATGCTCTAATTTACGGATAGACTCCCTGATTGGTGTTCTGCTAACTCCTAATTCGGCGGCAATCTTTTCTTCCACAATTTTTGTGCCACCAGATAATTCACCGTTTAATATCTTGTCCCGCAGTATCTCATATGATTGATGATAAGCAGGCCGTGAACGGTTATTTCCAAACATAGCTTCACCCTCCAAGAACAACTACTATTTACAAGTATCTTACCAAACAATAGAAAAAATTAATACTTAGATAATATTTTTGTATACAAAAATATAAAAATTGTATACATTTTTTATGTAATCGTGTACAATAGGGTTGTAAATAACTGAAAACGATTGCAGTAGTTGTAAAATTCACACTGCATTCATAATAAAAAATGCAAATGCTTACAGTATAGAGGAGGAATAAATATGGAACGAAAAGTTGGTTTTATTGGATTAGGAATAATGGGGAAACCAATGTCGTTGAATCTTATAGAGAAAGGTCATACGCTTACGGTTTTTGATCTTAATCAGGATGCTGTTGCACAATTGCAAGCAGCCGGTGCATATGCCGCAACTACCGCTAAAGAGGTTGCTGAAAAGTCAGATGTTATTATTACAATGCTTCCTGCGTCTAAACATGTAAAAGAAGTAATACTTGGAGAAAATGGTATTTTGGAAGGTGCAAAACCCGGTTCTGTCATCGTTGATATGAGCTCTATCACACCAAATGTCTCACGTGAACTTGCAGCAGAAGCTGCCAAACTTGGGGTGGAAATGCTGGATGCGCCTGTTAGCGGCGGTGAGCCAAAGGCGATTGATGGAACATTGTCCATTATGGTTGGCGGTAAGTCAGATGTATTTGAAAGCGTTAAACCTATCTTGAATGGTATGGGAAAGGATATTGTCTTAGTGGGAGACAATGGCTGTGGTGTAACAGCCAAGCTTGCTAATCAAATAATTGTAAACCTTAACATTGCAGCAATGTCCGAGGCTTTAGTACTGGCTGCAAAAGCAGGTATTGATATTGAGAAGATGTATGAAGCAATTCGCGGAGGACTTGCAGGAAGTACGGTTCTTGATGCTAAGGTGCCTATGATTCTTGAAAGGAATTTTGCACCAGGCGGCAGCATTGCAATCAATATGAAAGATATTACAAATGTTATGGATACAGCCCATGAAATTGGTGTGCCACTGCCTCTTTCTAGTCAATTGCTGGAAATATTCCATGCATTAAAAACAGACGGAAAAGTGAATGATGACCATGCCAGCATTGTCCGCTATTATGAAAAGCTAGCTAATACTGAAGTAAAGAAGGTTGAGAAATAATGGAGAGCTTGCGCTTGAATGCAGAATACCTTAACCAACTTCCAGCAGTAGACAAAAAGGCGGCAGACCAATTAGCAGCAGCGGCATTAAAGGAACTAAACAAAAAAATCATTGTTCTCGATGATGATCCGACAGGTGTCCAAACAGTAAATAATATTTCTGTTTTTACTGATTGGTCTAAAGAAGCGATAGAGGCAGGGTTTCAAGAAGATTCATCCATGTTTTTTATTCTAACAAACTCACGCGGATTGACAGTAAAAGAAACAGAAGAAGTTCATCGTGAAATTGCTGGATATATCCTTTCGGTTGCATCCAAACTGAATAAGGAATTTATAATTATCAGCAGAGGGGATTCGACATTACGCGGTCATTATCCCCTTGAAACAGCTGTTATCCGCAAGACACTTGAAGCGGGCTCCAGCTTAAAGATAGACGGAGAAGTAATCCTTCCCTATTTTAAAGAAGGCGGACGCTTTACGATAAATAATATTCATTATGTGCAAACAGGAACAGAGCTGATTCCTGCTGGTGAAACGGAATTCGCTAAAGACCGTACATTTGGCTATTCCAGTTCTCATCTTGGAGAATGGGTAGAGGAAAAGTCAAATGGGGAGTTTCCAGCAAAGAACACATTATATATTTCCATTGAGCAGCTTCGCGCACAGGAAGTTGATAATATTGCGGAACAGTTAACTGCTGTGACTGATTTCAACAAGATAGTTGTCAATGCAGCTGACGAAGCAGATGTAAAGATATTTACTGCAGCACTCGTTAAAGCAATTCAGGCAGGAAAGAATTTTCTGTTTAGAAGTGCAGCTGCTCTGCCTAAAGTAATCGGCGGTGTGCAAGACAGGGGCCTTTTGACAAGAGGCGAACTAGTCAAGGAAGAAACAACTAATGGCGGTTTAATAATAGTCGGCTCTCATGTAAAGAAAACGACAGAGCAATTGGATAAATTAAAAGAGCTAACATCGATTGAATTTATTGAATTTCAAACAAACTTAGTGCTTGAGCCAGATAAGTTTCAAGCAGAGTGTGAGCGTGTGATTGAAACAGTCGAAAGCTTGATTACTGCAGGTAAAACGGTAGCAGTTTATACGAGCAGGAAAAGGCTGGACCTTGGGGAAAACAAAAAAGAAGAAGAATTGAAGCTTTCTGTGTCTATTTCAGATGCAGTGACGTCCATTGTCACAAAGCTGAAGGTAAGACCTAATTTCCTTGTTGCCAAAGGCGGCATTACCTCCAGTGATGTAGGAACAAAGGGTCTCGGGGTGAAAAGAGCAACAGTTGCCGGACAAATCAGACCGGGAATTCCAGTATGGATTACTGGAGAAGAAAGTAAATATCCGGGGATGTCTTATGTAATATTCCCAGGGAATGTCGGTACAGTCGATGATCTAAAGACTGTTGTCCAAATATTAGGCACACAAGCATAAATCACATATAATCATGGAATGCCGATTACGGCATTCCAAAATTACAGAGGGAATCGAGGGAGAAATATGCCGATCGTATATATATGTATAGGGGTAGCGCTTTTGCTCTTATTAATGGTTGTCTTTAAGTTAAACGCTTTCATATCGCTGGTGATTGTTTCGCTGCTTGTAGGGGTTATGGAAGGCATGGCGCCAATCGAAGCAATGGAATCTATTACAAATGGTCTTGGAAGCACCTTAGGGCATCTTGTTTTAGTTATCTGTTTCGGAGGTATGCTAGGTAAACTGATGGCTGATTCAGGCGGTGCTCAGCGAATTGCCACAACCTTGATAAATTCGTTTGGGAAAAAGCGGGTTCAGCTCGCAGCAGTTTTAACTGCAGGTATAGTCGGTATCGCACTGTTCTTTGAAACAGGTGTAGTGGTGTTAATTCCGCTAGTGTTTACGATTGCTGCACAAGCAGGTGTCCCAATTCTTTATATCGGAATGCCGGTCATATCTGCACTGATTACGATGCACGGCTTTGTACCGCCACACCCTGGGCCAACAGCTGTTGCAGCAGTATATGATGCAAATATCGGAAAGACATTATTATATGGTGTGCTAATTGCAATACCAGCGATTTATTTAAGTGGTCCACTTTATGTGAAGACATTTAAGAAAGCAGATTTAGAAGTAGAAATCCCAAAAGGATTATTTACTCCGAAGCATTATAAAGAAAGTGAACTGCCGAGCTTCGGTATCAGTGTGTTTACAGCATTAATTCCAGTAATACTTATTGCTTTCCAAGCAGTGGTGGAAATTGCTATGCCGAATTCCTCCTTACTGCCAGTCGCCCAGTTTTTAGGAGATCCTGGTTTTGCCTTATTAATTGCAGTTATTGTGGCTATCTTTACTTTTGGCTTAAACCGTGGAAAAAAGATGCCGGAAATCATGAAACTGATTTCTGAATCAGTAAGCAGCATTGCTATGATTCTATTGGTAATCGCAGGGGGCGGAGCATTTAAACAAGTGCTGATTGACACACATGTCGATCAGTATGTGGCAAACCTGATGGAAGGCTCAACGATGTCTCCGTTAATTTTAGCTTGGCTGATTGCTGCGATTCTTCGTGTTGTCCTTGGTTCAGCAACAGTTGCAGGACTAACAGCTGCAGGTATTGCCGCACCTTTAGTTGGTGCTGCCCATGTTAGTCCAGAGCTAATGGTACTGGCGACTGGAGCTGGTAGTATGACATTCTCCCATGTGAACGATGCAGGCTTTTGGATTTATAAGGAGTATTTCAACCTTTCAATCGGAAAAACCATCCGTACATGGTCTGTTATGGTTACCATTGCATCCTTAGTTGGGCTTGCAGGTGTGTTAATTATCAACATGTTTATTAGTTAACGTGTTTCTACTATTTAAAAGTTGATAAGCTTATAAATTGATAGAGCTGCAATTTAGGAATTTCTAAATTGCAGTTTTTTTTGTTGCAAAATACAGGTCCTATTAGCAAAAGCTGTCTAATTAGGATTCTATTCCTATATAAATCCTCCATAATCCTTATTATAATTTTTGGTAGATAGGCTAATATACCTAAGAGGAGGGATGATTAAATTGGGAAATAGAAATACTGCTATAACGTACCATGATGAAGAGACCTTCCATTACAGGCGGAAATCTTCCAGAGAATTAATTAGCCATGTGGCATCAGCATGTGATATTCGTGATCAAAAAATTATGGGCCATCTAAGCAGAGTGCAGGAATTGACTAAGATGCTCATAAAGGCTTATAACAGAAACAGAGAAGTACTTAATAAGGATTATTACAATAGCATTGCTGACTCAAGCATCCTACATGACATAGGAAAGGCGCGAATTCCGGTGGAAATACTGTATAAAACAGGTGAATTAGATCATTCGGAAAGAAATATGATGAATATGCATCCGATAATTGGCGCAGCCATGTTTAAAGAAAAGACCTTTAGAGTGCTGTATTGTGACAATCTAGTATTAAAGGTAGCGGAGAACATCATACTATATCATCATGAAAGATGGGATGGCACAGGGTACCCATATAATTTGAAGGGTTATGAAATACCGTTGGAGGCTAGGATAGTAGCTATTGCAGATAGCTATGATGCATTAACGAATGAAAGATCCTATAAGCAAGCTTGGTCAAAGGAAAAGACACTACAATATATATATGAACAAAAAGGGAAGCAATTTGATCCAGACATTACAGAAGTATTTTTGGAAGTCATTTAATAGTAGCTATAAGTTCCCCGCTGTAAACTCCAGTTTAACGCGCAGCTTACATCATTATTATTCTGCAGAAAAAAACTCTGATATATATTAATCCATGAATGAGAGGCTGGTAAAGAACCAGCCTTATTTTTGCAGCCAATTTTACATAAATAGAGGGTTCATTGGAATAATAACTTCTAATGATTTTAAATATTAGGAGGATACTATTGGCGAACTTAAGAGAAGAATTGCCAGCACTTATGATTTTGGATGTACAGAAAGGCTTTGACGACCCGTACTGGGGAAAGCGGAACAATCAGCAAGCTGAAAAAAATATAGCACGCCTTCTAACTGAATGGAGAAACAGAAAAGGGCATATTATTTATTCGCAGCATATGTCTGTGCAGCCGGATTCTCCCCTTCATTATAAAAATAAGGTGGGAACACAGTTTAAAGACAGTATACAGCCACTGCAACTGGAAACTATCTTTCAAAAAAATGTAAACAGTGCCTTTATCGGTACAGGTTTAGAAACATATCTTAAAGATCAGCAAATAAAATCTGTAGTTATCACTGGACTGTCCACACAGCATTGTATTTCTACGACAACACGAATGAGTGGAAATTTAGGATATCAAACTTTCCTAGTGTCTGATGCCACAGCAGCATTCGAAACGACCGATCAAAAAGGTAATTATTATGATGCAGACTCTATCCATAATTATGAGCTTGCCATGCTCCAGAACGAATTTGCGACAATTCTTACGACAGAGGAGATTTTGAGTGAATGGAATAGTTAACAAAAATCCCTTAAATAGTTATGGGATTTTTGTTATGCGCGAATCCTGTATGGTTTGCTTATCTTCGCCCAGCTTAGCCATGTAATCTATTAAGAAATGGAGGATAATAAGGGGAATAATCGAGCCAAGGCCAGCATATAAGATCGAAAAAACTAAGCCAACAATTGCTGTCCGCAATACACCTGACAATAGCCCCTGATACGTATGAGCAAGTCCGAATAAAAGAGATGCAAAGATGGCAACAAACCAAATGGACAGGTTTGGAAATAAGTAAGAAAAAGCAAAGAGTAAAAAGCCGCGGTATATTATCTCTTCGGTAACACCTGCCGTAATAGAAACGTAATTCCAAAGCTTTTTCTCCTTCTTACTTACAGGCATTATTGCAAGAAACTCGGACTTCTCCTTTTGTTTGTTTTTTGCTTCGGTTAGATTTGTCCGAATATTACTACTGACATGGTATCCAATCATATAATAGAGAATAGCCATAATATAGACGCCAGTTAAGGCAAAGACGATATAGGTAATAAAAGGACCAAATACATCTGTGTTAATAGTAGGTAAGGTAAATCCGATTTGATTAAAGGTAACTTCGGTGAAAAGGACTAAGAGGATAATATAAAGAGTAGGGACCCACAAGCCAACAATAGTATGAATATAATACTTCTCTCTGGCATGTGCAATGGTTGTGACATTTACCTTGAATTTCTGAAAATCAAAATATCCAAAAATAGGCTCATACACAAACAAAAAAACAATCATTATCCAAAGGAATATTTCCATGTAAACCTCCTAATTTTTGTTTTCCACTTTATTTTTATTCAAGAAGGAATGTGATATTCCTGCTTTTCATACAGCTGTATTATTTTAAAGTATTGAAATTCAGCAAACTGTGCTGATTAAGACCAGTTTTTTAGATAAGCATTGAATTAAGATTAAAGACCTTTAAGTAAGATGTAGAGTGATGCTTGTATTGTGATAGATATTTATTTATGCTATAGTATCACCATGCTTTTTTAACTGCTTTAAAAAGGTTTATGGTGGTGAATGGAATGAATGAATTATCAGCAACTCCAAAATCGATGAAAAAAATGATCCTAACTGGAATTCGCAAAGCCCTTCTTGAAGCAGGAAGTGCAACGAAAGTGGAACTTAGTAATACATTAGGTATCAGTTTTCCGACTATCAGTAAATTCCTAGCGCAAATGGAAAAGGACGGGGAAATAAACTTAGTCGGATTAGATGATTCAAGTGGGGGAAGAAGAGCTAAACGCTATTCGTATAACCCAGAATATATGTTAGGCTTGGCGATCTTTCTAGAAGGATCAGAAACCAATTACACGATTTTTAATTGTATTGGAGAAATAAAGGAAAATGGAACTACTCCAAGTGTGCTAAAAGAGGATGGACTCACCTCTCTAAATATATATATTGAAAGCATGATGGAGAAGCATCCGAAAATAAGATCGCTTGCTGTCGGGGTGCCAGGTTCTGTTGATAATGGACGGATTTTTTATATACCAGGCTATGAATCCTTTCAAAACTTTGATTTAAAAGGTTATTATGAAGAACGGTTTGACATTCCTGTTGTAGTGGAAAATGATATGAATGCTGCTGTTCTTGGTTATCACGCAAATATGGGGATGACAGACAAGCATTCCTTAGTATATTTGTATTTTGGTCAAAACGGACCAGGAGCAGGTATTATGATAAATGGCGATGTAGTTAGAGGAAACACCTTTTTTTCAGGTGAAATTTCGTTTGTTCCCCAATATAATGATAAGAATTTTCAGCAGGCGATAGAAAGTGAAGCTAGAAGCAAGGTAATGATAGTGGAGGACCATCAAATCGATGCAACAAGCAGACTAATTGCCTCGTTTGTATCAATTCTTAATCCGCATACAATTATATTTTATAATGATGAAGTGGATAAAGAGAGCTTAGAACACATAGCAACATGCAGCGCAAAATATGTTCCTTCCGAACATCTGCCGGAACTTACAGTTAGTGATTGGAAAAAAGATTATTTATATGGGCTCCAAAGTCTTGCATTGGATCAACTTATGAAAGACTAACAATAAACGGTGTTGTCAATTAAACTCACTCTTTAATAGGAGCAGGTTTTATAGACAGCACCTTCTTTCAGTTGGGGCAAAAACTTATTCGTTTGTAATAAATTTCAAGTGCCAAGGCAATAGAAAACCGAATGCAAATACATAGACAATAATGGAGATATATCCGTTCCAGCCTTTAAATGTCATATAGCCAAGCTGAACCATTCCAAATTGAATTAAAAAGGCTGCCAGAGTAAACCAGGAAGTTAACATCCATTTGTTTTTCGAATGGAGGAAATTCAAAAAAAGAATCGAAAGGGAGGTTGGAATTAACGTATAGCTCAAAATATCACCGAGACCTGCTTTTTTAGGATTGCCTATATCAAATAAGTCGAATGCCCTTGCGAGAATCCCGTCACTGAGCCAAGTAGCAAATCCAACTACCCCGAATGTAATATAAATATCTCTCCATGAAATCTTCTTAGGTATAATAAGTACAGAAAGAACCAATACGATGCTTACAGTAACTGGGAACCATAAGCCCTTTGAACTTAAATCTAGATTATCAATAATTTCATGCATGCTGTAACCACCCTTAAGATTTGCCTTTATTTTCTGCAGATGGTTTTAGGAATATACAATTTTTATGGAAAAGGAAAAGCACAGTTATCAATTGATAACTGTGCTGCTTTTTTATTGTTTTTTAGAATTTGATAATGAAATCCCTGTGAATCCATAAAAAATCGTAATGAGCGGACATAATAGACAAAACAGTGCAAATAGAGCATAGTCTGCAACAGAAACGCCAAGTACAGAAGACAAAAATACGCCACAGACACCCCATGGAACGAGGGGATTAACGACTGTTCCCGCATCCTCAAGCACCCTTGAAAGATGCTTAGGCTGCAAGCCGGCTTTTTTGAAGTTTTCTTTAAAGGCATTACCAGGCAGCAGGATAGATAAGTATTGCTCTCCAAGAATAAAGTTAACGGCAATTGCTGTTCCTGCTGCAGAGCATACTAGTAAGGAAACACGGTGCAGCATATTTTGGACTACAGATAATAAGGCAGGTACAATTCCAAGTCTGAATAACAATCCGCCCATACTTAAAGCAAGCAAAATGATGGATATGCTGAACATCATACTTTCAATTCCGCCTCTTGACAGCATAGAATCTACTTCTGCAATGCCGCTTGTTGACTTGTAGCCAGAGTATAGTAAATCAAGTATTGCATGAAAACCTAAGCCATTATTGACCCAAAAAGAAATAATTAACGCAGAAATTGTTCCAGCGAACAATGTGGCAATTACAGATACTTTTTTGAGTGCCAGAATAGCTAGTAAAATTAGCGGAATTAGTGAGTACCAATGCACAAGGTTTAGATTCAATAAAGTATCTTTAATTTCATCTATCTTTTGAATGCTGTCTCCAGTTTTACCTGGTGAAATCAATAAATATACAAGGAACGAAATGATAAATGCAGGAACTGTTGTCCATGCCATATCTTTAATATGTTCAAATAAGTCTGTATCTGCAACGCTTGCTGCAAGTGTTGTTGTATCAGATAAAGGTGACATCTTATCACCGAAAAACGCTCCGGAAATTACAGCGCCAGCAGTGATGGCAGGCGATATATCTAAAGCCGTGCTTGCTCCGATAAAGCCTACTCCAATTGTAGCCGCTGTAGTAAGGGAACTGCCGATACAAATACCGATAATAGCTGTAACAACGAAAACAATCGCAAAATAGAATTTACCTGAAACTAATTCAACTGCTAGAAAAATAAATGTCGGAATTGTTCCGCTTGCCATCCAGCTGCTGATTAGCATTCCTATAAAGAAGAAAATCATAATAGCACCGAGACCAGGTTTAACACCTTCTACCATTGCCTGTTCCAAATCGCGAAAGCTAACTTTTTTAATCGCTCCATAAACTAACAATAAAGCGATACCTGTCATGATAGCAATATGTGGGACAACCTCTACCCCAATTATCAGGTAACCAAGGGCCCCCATTAGTAATATCGTAATAAACACTGCCTCCAACGGACGGATCAACAGTGTATTTTTCTCAAAATCCATACCTATTCCTCCAAAACTCTTTAAAACTTGCTGCTTATGATTTATTAAAGTCAGCTATCTAGTAAAATAGTAACTTTCTTATTTAAACGCTTTTAAGCGTTAAAGCGAACATGCATTACGATACACCATATTTGTCGCTATGTCAAAATAATTTTTTCGTTGTTTGAGGATGATAGTGTGAGAAGTGCGAACGCTAAGTCTCTACGCAATATGCATAAAATGCAGTCTCAAATCAGAATAATTAGTAGAATGATTTCATGAAAAAGGGAAAAACTAACTGGAAATAGAGCAGAATGGTGGAAGAATACATGTCTGAGTATTTGGAGGTAACAGCTAGAACAATAGGCTGTTTTTTTCTATTGTATATAGGCACAAGGATCTTAGGGAAACAGCTGATTTCACAAATGACAAATATCCATTTTATTGCTTCTATCTCCATGGGTACGATTGCAGCAAATTTAACGTTCAATACTCCTATTAAAGTCGCTAATTTTATTCTGGCATTTGTTATTATCGTTATGATTGCTTTAGCAGGGGTTACAATGTCTGCAAGAAGCAAAGAGGCACGGAAGTTTTTTGGCGGGTGTCCCACACCTGTTATAAAGGATGGGCAAGTTTTAGAAGAGAACATGATAAACCTCCATTTTACAATAGACTATGTAAATCAGCTGCTGCGAGAGAAAGACATTTTCAATATCGAGGAAGTTCAGGATGCAATAGTAGAGGCAAGTGGAAAATTGTCTGTCTTAAAAAAGCCTCTATATAGGGAAGTTACAAAACAGGATATAAAGATTGCTGAAGCAGAGCAGACAAATCGCCCAGTTGAGTTAATTGTCGGAGGAGCAGTGTTGGAAGCAAATCTTATGCAACACAATCTTTCCTTGCTGCAACTCGAGCTGGACAAACAGAAACTACTCTTGAATGAAGTTGATTATGCAGTAATAGGTTCTAATGGGAAGGTGTATATATTAAGCAATAAGGATTCTAAACAGTAAAAAGCAAGAGTTCCATTCGAACTCTTGCTTTTTACTGTTTAATGGCTTGTATTAGGGCTCTCTGCCATCGCTAAATCGTTTTGATAGGCAGTTAGAGCCAATTCATATCTGATTTTTTTGCTGGCTTCCACGAAATCTGTTTCATTTACAAGGCCAGATATAGAATATTTATGCCCCATGAAACCAACATTCAGCTCCGTAATTTCATTGAATTGAAATGGTTCGACAGGAATGCCGAATTCATCCTTCAATAAATAGTGACGATATTTATCATTGCAGGTTTTTGCTAAATCCTCCATCACTTTAAAGGCAGCATCTGGGTTTTGTCTATAGTTGAGGATGAGGCTTTCGTTAACCCTCCGCCTTCCCCTCGTTCCATTCTGCAGCTCGGTAATGTTGCTGTAGGAAACGGTATAGAGGTAACCGTCATACTGGCGGATTTTCAGGTGGCGAATGCTAATTTCTTCAATTTTCCCTTGTTTATCTCCATTGATAATAACATAGTCCCCGTGATGCAGCTGACGTTCAAATAAATATGTCAGTCCCATAATATAATCGCGAATAATATGCTGTAGAATCAATGCCAAGGCACTCGCTAATACAACTGACCCGGTTATCAGTCTATCCAGTTCAAAGAAATGGCTGAGCAAGTAAATAAGGAAGAATACCAGTCCTATAACCTTTGTCACCTGATTGGTGAAATGCATCAAAGTTTCTTCCCGCTTTTCATCTAAAAAGCTTGTTTTGTCAAAAAATATTTTTATGAACTTTCTAATTAAAAAAACTGTAAGTATAATGAGCAGTGCTACTGCTGTCAGTCTAACTGGAAATTTCTCGAATAGTTCTAAGATAAACATAAACTCACCCTTTTGCTTAAACTAATAAAGGAGAGAAAAATTCTTTCCTAACAAAAATTAACGATAGCATGTTTTCATAAAAAATAGAAGCGATATTCATTAATGGTGTTAAGTTAATTATAATGAAAGGGATAGGAAGATAAAAGCTGCTAATAGAAGGGGATTGTTCCGTGTTTTCAAAGTTTATTGATCATTATGCATTATCTGCATTACATAAAAAGAAAAGCTCAACCACACAATTTGCCATACCAGTCTTACCAACTGAAATAAACAGACAGGATTTCTACCAACCAGACAATCCTAGTTTTCAGACAGAAGTAACTGCAGATTATCAATCTAATACATATAGCTTTACCTCCTTCATTGCCACAGAATACCCTAATAATGATTTTATTAAAGGGGAAATGTTTTTGCAAAATAATAAGGGGGTAACACCAAATATAATCTTGATTCATGGCTGGAGAATGAACTCATACAGTAAATTAAAAAGTATTTACCATGATAAGATGTCAAGCTTAGGTTGGAACCTGTACTATTTTCCATTAGCCTATCACATGGAAAGAACTCCTCCTCCATCTCTGTATAGCGGGGAATTTATGATAAGTGCAAACTTGGACAGAACGGTGCATGCAACTAAACAATCGATTGTTGATTTAAGAACATTGATTCACTGGATTAAACAAACACAAGAGGGGCCGATTGTGTTAGTTGGTGTTAGCTTAGGAGGATGGATAGCGAATCTTGCAGCAACACAGGAGGCTGAAATTGATGGAGTTATTTCCGTCTTTTATGCCAATAGACTATCTCATTCTATCTGGAATACAATTCCTGGGAAATACATTAAGGCTGATTTCCTGAACAATGGAATAGGCTTTAAAGAACTGATTGAGCACTGGGGAATTACCGATCCAAGCGGGTCGCTTCCTAAAATAAAGAAAGAGAACATCTTATTAATTTCAGGAAAACACGATCAATATATCTCACTAGAAGACGCTGATCACTTGTGGCAAAGCTGGGGCAAACCAGCAAGACATGTATATAATTGCGGCCACTCAGGAATTGTCTTAAATAAAAAGAGAATAGCAAAAGATACTATTTCCTTTATTCAAGAGCAAGTTTTAAAGACCTTTAATAAGGAAGATTAATATATTAAGAAAATAATAGTAAATATAAAAGACTGCATTTTGGTAGTGACCCCTTAAAGTTAGAGTTTTTATTACACAGCTAATTGGCTGGCATGAGTTCGGAATTTTACCGGACTCATGCCGGCCAGTTTTTGTTTAATTCGATCGTTGTTATAGTAATGGATGTAC
>NZ_JAMAUK010000110.1:0-590 GCF_023714395.1 Niallia sp. MER 6
TTCGCAAATGGAGCCCATTTTACTTCTCTTGAACAGCTAAAACTGGAATTAAATGATTATGTTCATTGGTTTAACCATATTCGAATTCATGGAACACTCGGTTACTTAACGCCAGTAGAATTCAAGAAACAGGCCTTATAAAAGTTGTCCAGTTTGGTGTTGACATTCCAATTGGGATCTTTAAGCATTTCAATAGGTGTAGTCATTTTCACTTCATTTACATACCACTCATCGTAAGTCATTCCAGTTTTAGCTTTAAATTCTTTTTCTTCTCTTGCTTTAATCTCCTTAAGAGTCATTCCATGTAATTCTTTAAATATCTCTTCTTCTGTTAAACCTTCATCTATAATTTTGCCTATACCTTTTTTAGTTGTTGCCTTTTTATTATCCATCCTTTTCTCCTTTATTTAGTGATATAAAATTTTATATTCTATAAACGATATAAGAATCCTCTTCTTCAACAAGTCGAGTAGAAGGGAGCCTTTCTACCTTACGGCAAATTGTACTCCTCCCCCCTCACAGAACCGTGCTTGCGCTATTAACGCACACGGCTCCTCCAAATTATCATTTACAGAATATAGCTAATCTCG
>NZ_JAMAUK010000111.1:0-561 GCF_023714395.1 Niallia sp. MER 6
GTCGGTGGGGTAACCTTTTAGGAGCCAGCCGCCTAAGGTGGGATAGATGATTGGGGTGAAGTCGTAACAAGGTAGCCGTATCGGAAGGTGCGGCTGGATCACCTCCTTTCTAAGGAAAAATGGAATTCGTTCCATTCACAGATTGTTGATGATTTTGTTGTTCAGTTTTGAGGGAGCAATTCCTCAAAACATCAGGGTAATGATTAACATCATTAGCCGAATTTGTTCCTTGAAAACTAGATTATGAATAGTAAGAACCAAGAAAGAAACCGAGTAATCGCCATCTTAGATTCTCTATTATTAGTAGAATTTTAGGGTAAAGAGAAACGAGCAGGTCGAGGAAGCGACTAAACGAGCACCGGAGCGTACGACAGTACGTGAGGAGCGGAGTGAGGGAGCTGACGAAGAGATGCGAAGTTTATCTTTAGCCGAATAAGTTAAGTTAGAAAGGGCGCACGGTGGATGCCTTGGCACTAGGAGCCGATGAAGGACGGTACTAACACCGATATGCTTCGGGGAGCTGTAAGTAAGCTTTGATCCGGAGATTTCCGAATGGGGGAA
>NZ_JAMAUK010000112.1:0-548 GCF_023714395.1 Niallia sp. MER 6
CTCATAACCCGAAGGTCGCAGGTTCAAATCCTGTCCCCGCAATCTGGTCCGGTAGTTCAGTTGGTTAGAATGCCTGCCTGTCACGCAGGAGGTCGCGGGTTCGAGTCCCGTCCGGACCGCCATTTTTCAAAAAAAGTATAAAGGCTCAGTAGCTCAGTCGGTAGAGCAAAGGACTGAAAATCCTTGTGTCGGCGGTTCGATTCCGTCCTGAGCCACCATTAATATCATGATTATAATAGATTAACATGATGGCGGTTGTGGCGAAGTGGTTAACGCATCGGATTGTGGCTCCGACATTCGTGGGTTCGATTCCCATCAGTCGCCCCATATTTTAAATTTAATAACGCGGGTGTAGTTTAATGGTAAAACCTCAGCCTTCCAAGCTGATGTCGTGAGTTCGATTCTCATCACCCGCTCCAATATATGGGCCTATAGCTCAGCTGGTTAGAGCGCACGCCTGATAAGCGTGAGGTCGATGGTTCGAGTCCATTTAGGCCCACCATATTATTGTTCCGCAGTAGCTCAGTGGTAGAGCACTCGGCTGTTAA
>NZ_JAMAUK010000113.1:0-481 GCF_023714395.1 Niallia sp. MER 6
ATCTCCAGCAGACCACGACCCTGCTGGATCCGGCGAAAGCCTATGCCAAAGGCGCCGGCAATGCGGCCCCGGATATCCCGGATCCGATCGCTAAACATACCACCGATGGCGTGCTGAAGCTGAAAGTGAAAACTAATAGCACTTCCAGCGTGCTGGTAGGGCCGCTGTTCGGCTCCTCCGGCCCGGGTCCGGTAACCGTCGGCAACACCGCGGCGCCGGTAGCCGCGCCAGCCTCCGCCGCGGCGCCGGCCGCCAAAAGCGAACCGATGCTCAGCGATACCGAAACCTACTTCAACAATGGTATTAAGCAGGCGGTGAAACAAGGTGACATCGACAAAGCCCTGAAATTGATGAACGAAGCTGAGCGCCTCGGCTCGAAATCCGCTCGTTCCACCTTTGTCAGCAGTGTAAAAGGCAAGGGGTAATCGTCTCCCCACAATGCTGATGTTTAGGCACAGCCTTTAGGTGCATCCTCCGGGAT
>NZ_JAMAUK010000114.1:0-476 GCF_023714395.1 Niallia sp. MER 6
TTACACGGCATACAGCTATATCGAGCCTTTTGTACAAAACATTGCGGGATTCAGCGCCAACTTTGCCACGGCATTACTGTTATTACTCGGTGGTGCGGGCATTATTGGCAGCGTGATTTTCGGTAAACTGGGTAATCAGTATGCGTCTGCGTTGGTGAGTACGGCGATTGCGCTGTTGCTGGTGTGCCTGGCATTGCTGTTACCTGCGGCGAACAGTGAAATACACCTCGGGGTGCTGAGTATTTTCTGGGGGATCGCGATGATGATCATCGGGCTTGGTATGCAGGTTAAAGTGCTGGCGCTGGCACCAGATGCTACCGACGTCGCGATGGCGCTATTCTCCGGCATATTTAATATTGGAATCGGGGCGGGTGCGTTGGTAGGTAATCAGGTGAGTTTGCACTGGTCAATGTCGATGATTGGTTATGTGGGCGCGGTGCCTGCTTTTGCCGCGTTAATTTGGTCAATCATTATAT
>NZ_JAMAUK010000115.1:0-474 GCF_023714395.1 Niallia sp. MER 6
CCAATGTTGGTGTTTATCAAAAAATATTCTTCTCAATATATTGGTCTCCATAAAATGAAAATACCACAGCTTAAATGACTGTGGTAGACCCAAATTTTTATACTTTCTTATCTTTTAAAAAAAACAATAGAAAGAGCTGTTGGCAATATACCAACAGCTCTTTCTATTGTAAGTATGACCCATACGGGATTCGAACCCGTGTTACCGCCGTGAAAGGGCGGTGTCTTAACCGCTTGACCAATGGGCCGTCTGGCGGAGAAGGAGGGATTTGAACCCTCGCGCCGCTTACGCGACCTACACCCTTAGCAGGGGCGCCTCTTCAGCCTCTTGAGTACTTCCCCAAAAAAATGGCTCCGCAGGTAGGATTCGAACCTACGACCGCTCGGTTAACAGCCGAGTGCTCTACCACTGAGCTACTGCGGAACAATAATATGGTGGGCCTAAATGGACTCGAACCATCGACCTCACGCTTAT
>NZ_JAMAUK010000116.1:0-469 GCF_023714395.1 Niallia sp. MER 6
GTCAATAACCGCTGGAACCGCCGCCCGTGCCGCCGGCCCCGCCGCCGCCCGTGCCCGTCGAGCCGGCCGAACCGCCGTTGCCGGCGCCGGTGCCGCCCGAGCCGCCGGCCCCGCCCGACCCGCCGCCGACCCCGCCGCCGGTGGCGCCGCTACCGCCTTCGCCCGCACCGTTCGGGCCACCGCCCGGCTTCACATGGCCGGCCGACCCGCTGTGCGAACGCATGCCGTGCTTCGCGCCATGCCGCTGCGTGCCGGCCGGCGGAGGCGGCGCGGTCGTATTGCCGTTGGTGCCCGGCGTCGACATGTCCATCGACGGATTCGGCGCGCCGGTGCCCTCGTCCGAGCGCTGCGAGTTCTGCGCCCATGCGGCCGGCGCGGCCGCGACGATCGCGACGGCTGCGCACGCCAGCACGTGCCGCGCGACACACTTCGATTCGAATGCTGATTTCATGGCGTTTTCTCCCTGTGG
>NZ_JAMAUK010000117.1:0-451 GCF_023714395.1 Niallia sp. MER 6
TTGGTGTGGTGATCGAAACCGACGCCGGTTTCATGTGAGACAAATAGACCGGACTCCGATGTATTTTCCGGTTTTTGAACCGCGTTACACATACGCAACATTTCCCGCGCACCGATTCGTGTGACGCAAGCGCCGTCGCGTGTCGGAGAAATCCTGCGCGTGCGTGGGTGGCCGACGCTCGCGTGCGCGCCGCACAGTGCACAGACGAAAGTGGCGAATCGAGACGACGCAACGCGCGTCGAAAGATGCCGCAGATTCGCTGCGTCGCGGCGGCTCGACATGCGTGCACGATTCGTCGGACGACGTCGTCAGACAGATCGGTTGAGCGTCCGGCTGTTTATCGTTGTCGTGTCGATCCGGCGCGGCGAGCGCCCGTAGCAGTTGTGAAACATTCCGCAACACGCCGCCCGTACGCGACGGCCGCTGAGCGAAGCGGGCCGGGATGCGGGCC
>NZ_JAMAUK010000118.1:0-447 GCF_023714395.1 Niallia sp. MER 6
GTTGCTGATGTGTTTGCATGGCCTGTGAACGCGTTGCAAGCGTCTGTCCAATGGCGGTGTCCAGCCTGTCGGCTTCGTCTGACCCTTCGGGCGTCTCCTGTCGCTGGGCGCGCAACGCAGAAAGCTGCGTATTGGCGTGCGCGGCCGTGTGCTCGGCCGCGGTCATGTCGTGATCGAGTGAAATCAGCTCACGAGTCTCTGCCACCTTGAGTTGCAGTTCGATTTCGATGGCAGCGTGCCGGTCGGCGAAACGGACATCCAGCGCCTGCATGCGTGTGCGCAACTCGCCCAGCCACTGCTGAGAGAACTCGGCTTTCTGTTTAACCTGATCCTGCCCCTCACTCAGCGCGCCCAGTTGCAGTACCTCTGTGCCCTGAATCAGCTCCCGAAGTTGCTGGCTGGCCAGGCGGGTGGTGGAGTCGGCCTGTTGAACGCGAGCCCTGGCAT
>NZ_JAMAUK010000119.1:0-442 GCF_023714395.1 Niallia sp. MER 6
TCCCCCATTCGGAAATCTCCGGATCAAAGCTTACTTACAGCTCCCCGAAGCATATCGGTGTTAGTACCGTCCTTCATCGGCTCCTAGTGCCAAGGCATCCACCGTGCGCCCTTTCTAACTTAACTTGATTCGGCTAAAGATGTTACTCTTTACCCTCAATTGCTCTATTTACATAGAGAATCTAAGATGGCGATTACTCGGTTTCTTTCTTGGTTCTTACTATTCATAATCTAGTTTTCAAGGAACAATCTTTCTTTGAGGAATTGCTCCCTCAAAACTGAACAACAAAATCGTCAACAATCTATGAATGGAATAAATTCCATTTTTCCTTAGAAAGGAGGTGATCCAGCCGCACCTTCCGATACGGCTACCTTGTTACGACTTCACCCCAATCATCTATCCCACCTTAGGCGGCTGGCTCCTAAAAGGTTACCCCACCGAC
>NZ_JAMAUK010000011.1:0-157581 GCF_023714395.1 Niallia sp. MER 6
TTTGAAAGCTTCCCAATGTTGGTGTTTATCAAAAAATATTCTTCTCAATATATTGGTCTCCATAAAATGAAAATACCACAGCTTAAATGACTGTGGTAGACCCAAATTTTTATACTTTCTTATCTTTTAAAAAAAACTGATTTCCTAAAAGAGAAATCAAGTGCTTTATAGTTAAGTATTTTAATAATCATAGTTTAAAAATTTTCTTATTTAGTAAATACTACTCGGAATAAGGGTTATAATCTATTTTAGCCTTACTAAGACCATTAATTAAAGTAAAAAACCTAGAAAGGCTTTTAGCCAATCAAGGTTCCTAATTTTTTCCTTATGATAGTCCCCAAACACTTAACTCATAAAAATATTCCGTTCGTTCAATACACAAACCAAAATTAAAATCTTCTGCAACTAGAATAAAATCTCCATATCCAACTGAAAACTTTGTTAACTCAATAATTTCATTTAAGTGACTAAATACTTCATTAACATTAACCAACACTGCTTCTATTTCATTTTCTCTAAAAAACAATAGTCTTCCTTGTTTTGGTATTACTTCGATATTATCAATAGTATCATTTAACAATTGTATTGATTTTTGAATATGTTCTTTATAGCTATCTCCTTGCAATTGAATCTTATTTTCCCTTGTGTTAAGTAGCGAAAACACATTCTTACAAAATAAATCATTATCTTCAATATCTAAAAAAGGTTCCTCTGTAAGATTCATGAAGTTTATTTCTTTTACCAAATTCTTTCTTCTACTTTGTCTTTTTAACAGCTCCATTTTTGTTGTTCTTTCGTCACTCAAATTAATCACCTTTCTCATCGTCGACCCTTCTTTTTATAACCAACAAAATCTTCCGGAGAATGTCCAGGATACTGATTATATCTTCCTTTTTCCAATGGGCTTCCCCTTAAATCGTCAGCACCATGAAAGTGAGGACCTCTCCCGAATTTATCCTCTCGGTGCTCTATAATATATTTTTTCTTGCCATCTACTTCAAATTCATATACTCTTCTATTTTCAGTTGTTCCAACATAAACATCGACAGGTTTCTTGTGCTGAGTAGAGTTAGGTATTCCCGCCCTTCTCTTTGCATCCCTAAATGCTCCATTTTTCGTTAATACCTTATCAATTTCATCCGTACCCTATGTTGTAATCATAAAGGCTAATAATAATAAAAAAATCAGCCATTTTACCACACTATTAAACTACTTCTTTTTCTTGCACTATCGGCAATTTGTAGGCTGTTTTATGTTTCATCATGCCGTAAACAATGTTCACAAGCCTTCTCATAATGCAAACCAATGCTTGTCCCTTTGTTTTGCCTTCTTTAAGCTTTCGTTGGTAGTAAGCATGAAACACAGGGTTCCTTGGTAGTTTGCTTCCTTTTGCTACTTGCACTTGCTGGACTGCGAGGTTGTAAAATAAAGCGTGTAGCGCCCGATTTCCCTGTTTGCTTTTTTGTTCCTTGCCTTTCCCACCAGACCCAAAGTAAACAGGCGCAATCCCCGCAAATCGTGCTAATTTGTTGGCATTAGGAAAACGTCTTACATCACCTATCTCTGCAATTAATGCAGAGGCTGTCACAAGGTCAATGCCTGGCATGGAGTCTAGTTGAAAGTCTAGTAAACTCATTAACTGTTTTAATTCTCCTTCCACATATTTCATTTCCTTCTTTTTAAACGAAATGTCTCGAACGATGCTTCTTACTAGAAAGTCTCGTGTTTCTTGGTGTTCTTTCACAGTGTGTCCATCTTCTTTTACTAGCTTTAATATGTCATTAGCCTTTTTCACGGAACATGTATTGTTACTGGCTTCTAATAAAAAAGTGGTCAATTCTTGTAAGGTTATACTCTCTAAACAAGATGGTGACGGATATCGTTCCCAAAATGCCAATGCTGTTTTTCCATCAACTTCCGAGAAAAACTTTTTATAGCTTGGATAATGGTGGCTCAATTGAATGTGCAATTGGTTCTTTAAAGCACCTTGAGCTTTCACCAATGCTTTTCTTCTTGTCACCAATTGTTGTATCGACCAAAATAAATCATGTGGTTTAGCGTCTGGCAACTGATTGAGTTTGTTAAACAATATTCGTGCCACACATTCCGCATCCCAGCTATCACTTTTTTGTACGGTCACATGGCTTTTTCGTTCAGCATATGAAAGTGCTGGGTTAACCTCTTTTACAACTTGTCCATGGTCCGTTAGATATTGTGCCAGTGCTCGACCGTAACCGCCCACATCTTCTAATCCAAATACAGGTGTCAACCCTTCTTCTGTCAGTTTATCAATATCTAGTAAAAATGTTGAGAAAGCGGACGGTTTATTTTCAACCTTTATTTCATCAAGCTTCTCATGCCAACAATTAATGATCACTGCCACATGATGCTGTTTATGCAAGTCTACACCCACATAAATATGTTTCTGCTTTTCATGCATCGTTCATCCTCCTATTCAGTTGTCAATTATTGAATGAAAATGCTGGCAACCTTAGTTCGAGCGTTCACCATCCGGTGCGCATTGGTACGAAAGCCTATCCATTTTCGTCGCTTCATAAGAACTTATTAGAAAATGAATCCCTTTTTTAAGTAACCTATTAAATTATTGCTTCATGTTTCCCGTTTGCTTGTATTTGTCCTTATGTATAAATCCCTTGATAAAAACTTTCTCGGTCTAAAATTCTTTTCACTTGTACTTTCGTAAATGCTTTCCCTTGAGTTGTTTGATAGCCTTCTTCATTCAATGCTTCTGCCAACCTAGACAGTGACCAATTCTTATATTTTTGTTTAAGTTGAAATAATCTTTTTACTACTTCTGCATGACCGTTATGTATCTTCAGTTCTTTTTCACCCTTTTGTCTCATATAGCCAAATGTCGCCCGTCCTCCTGCATATCCTCCTTCCTTCGCTTTCTTGTTTCTATCTTTCGTTAGTTTTAGGGCAATTTCAAGCCGTTGATATTGGTCTAATAACTCCATTAAGCCATTCACCAGAAAGTCATTCGGGTCTTTCTTATGGATACTGTAAAATGGCTGTTCAATGCTTTTAATGTCACATCCATATTTCTTTAACTCTCGTTGTATCAACACCTTTACTATATCCGACCTCCATAATCGGCTTGTGTTCAGTACTACCACATAATCAACTTGGACAGACGAAAGGTGTGCCAACATCTCCTGTAAGCCCACCCTGTCTATTTCTAATGCTTCTTCATTTAGTTTTGCGCCACTAATTCCTTCGTCTCTAAAAATATGTATCAACTTCAATCCATGCTCTTTACAATATGCTTTAATTTCATCTTCTTGATATTTCAAACTATATCCATCTCTTGCTTGCCCTTGAGTGGAGACTCGTATATACCCAATAACGTTCAACTTTTCACCCTCCCGTTACATAAATTGTAATTTTCGTAACGCTTATTAAACGAATAGCGAGTATTATACGACCGTCTCTTGTAAAAACACAACCAAAACCTTGTAATATAAAAAATAAATACATACCTCTTAATTTCCATATAGTATATCGCAACAAGCTTATGTACTATCGTTTGTTTATTGTCAATGCCCTGTCATAAGTCCTCCTACCTTGTAGAATGTCATCTCGCCTAATTATCGTATTATTTACACAAACCAAGTATTAAAACAGAATGCCTTGATGGTACAACCATCATGAGCTTTCGATTTTCAATTAAATCATTTTCTTTTTGTCTCACTCTAAAATCCTCACTTTCTTTTTATTCACTAGATTTATGTATCTGTGTCGTTACCAACTTTAGCATTACGAGCTTTGTCATTGTCTTTCTTTAGTTTGTGGGTTTTGCAGTATCATAAGTCCCCACACCATGTAAAATGTCAAATCACCCAATTCTCGTACTTTTCTTATTATTCCTATATAAAATAAAACTCCATGATGGCAGAACCTTCATGGAGTCTCTATTTTCAAACGTATCATTGCTCTTTTTGTCCAACTCAAATATTTTATTTGTATTTTAGTTCACTTGCTTTATGTGCTTATACGTAAAACCCTTTCGTATAACTAGTTTAGGCACTAGAGTGCTCTAAACACGTTACCTTTCCTCTTTGCACAAATGATTGTAATGACCAAATTCAGGAAATACATCCCAGTTTCTTTCAAGGGTATCGCTAGTTTCGCGCTCCTCGATTGAACCGGTCTTTAAATCTCTCTTTTCCATTGCTATATAGCCATCTTCTCGGAAGCCCAAAATCAAGCTACTTACTTCCGTGTCAGTTTCATCATCATATTCCCAATACATGGCTGTTCTTAAAAAAATCTTACCATCACTCATAACTTCAAAATCATAATTTAAATATTTACGAATCAGGTCATCATAAAACCCCACCGAAACCCATTCATTTGTAATATTTACAATATACTTAGGTTTCTCATCCTCTAATAATACCGCCGTATATGGTTCTTGTTTTTGATGGTATGTGTATGCAGTACGGTCATCAAGTATGTTCCAAGGCTTCTTTTTGATGTCCGACCATTCGTCACAATAATAAATTTTCATAGTCAATTATACACCTTCCCCTTAATATCCCTAATAATAATCCTGTTTTCTGTTGCCTCATCAAGAATTGCTTGCGGAATTGGTTTATTTTGAACAGGTATTTCTAATATTAATTCACCTTTAAGTCGCCCTCCTTTGAGAGCGTTAGGATTAAAAGTACCATTTGATATTTTAGAACCCGAAGAATATTTTTTTGTAATTTCATTTAAGTAACTCTTAGCTGTCTTTTCTTGCACTTCACTAAGTTGAGTGAATTTTCTCGATACTATTTCCTTGTTGGGTGCATATGAGTCAACTACGTACTTTTTGCCCCCTACTTCTTTTGCTTCCAACTCTACCTCATTATAAGGGTAACGAGGACGATTTTCCTTATTAAAATTATTACCTGCTTCCCAACGCTCTTTAAGCCAGTCTGGTACAGATTTCTTTTTAGGTGTAACATCACCCGTACCCTTACCAGCATCCTCAACACCACGCCCACTCAACATACTCAAATACTCTTCCTTATCCCCACTAACCTTCCCAACATCAGCCCTGCTCTCAGCTTTCAAGTAGGAACTCATATTACCAACCCCACCCGCAAACGCTGCATTAGGAGAAGTATTAAGACTACGTCCAAGATCATCCATAAACGCTCTTGAAACATCCGCTCCTTGCTTGCCAATCTGCACGGTGGAGTTCAAGGCTTGTTGGCCAAGTCGGTTGGCTTCTTTCGCCATACCTGGCACAAATGGTAGGCCTGCGAAGATGCTTTGGGTTAGGCTTGCTTGACGCTGCTGGTCTGTGAGTTCGTTTCCGAACATGTCTTTGCCGGTTACGTATTCGGACAGGCCATTGGCGGAAAGGAGGCCGTAGATGCCCATTTCGGTTTTTTCTAGGGTGCTGAAGGCTTTTACGTTTTTGTAGGTGCTCATGGCATTTTCGGCGGCGCTGATTCCTTTTGTTGCCGAATAGATGCCTTTGCCGCCTTTGACGGCTCTGCCTGCCCAGCCGACGACTGGGATAAAGCCGGCTAATGCCATGCCGCCTGCTGCTAAGCGCTGTGCGGTTGACATCTTTTCGCCTGTGACGGGATCCACGCCTTCGACTGCGCGCTTGTAATCATAATAGCCGGTGAATTCGCCGACAAAGCTTTTGATGCCGCCCCATACTTTTTCGGAAGTGGGCTGTTCGGCGATTTCTCTTGCTTGTTGTTCTTCTTTTTTGTATGTAATGTAGCTTAAGGTGGCGGCTTCTGCCTCTCCTTTCAGCTTGTAGATGTCGCTTGAGTGATAGGCGTCTGCGTCGAAATGGACGGGGGAGATGCTGCTGCCTTGTTTTGTTGCGCCAAGCAAGGCACTGAACAGCTGAATGGCATAGGCTTCTTCCCCTTCTGAGGTCAGATATTCTTCTTTGAGCTCTTGATCTGTATCTTCGACTGCTTCGATTGTTTTTGTGCGCTTTTTGCTTGCGTCCATCATTAAATCATCGAATTTATCTCGGGAAAAGGCATCTAATGAGACGAGATCATCGATATCCCGAAAGATGTTTTCGAGTGCACGGCGCTGCTCGGTTATCATCTCATCTGCTTGGCGTTCTTTCTGGACAAGATCTTCTTCCAGAAAGGCTGTCTCTACTCTTGTGTTGCCGTCTAAATCCTTGTCGCTGAGCTTGCCGCCGATGCTTTCAAAAAAGGCGATTTGTCTGTCAAACAGGCGCTGCCATGCTTCGACTACTTCAATTTGGCCTTGGTAAAAGGCTTTGATTGCTTCGGCGCCTCTTCCTTCGAAGTCGTCTAAATCAATGATTTCCTGAAAGGCCTTTCGTAGTGCGGTAAACTGGTCGCGAAGCTTATCATAATGCTTCGCCCTCTGTTCCATTGTATCTTGTAAACTGGAAGCATCTAGTATTTTCACGAAACTCTCCTCTCTTTTTCACAAAGGATTTCGAACATGTAAAGCCTCATTATCCGATATATTACCTAATATCCTTTTATTGTAAAAAAGAAAAAAGCTGTTTTCATATGCCAAAAGGTTCATTTTACACCAGTCGAAATACCCATAATTTACTATCACTGTTCATACAACTTTCTTATCACCTATCGTTAACCGCCGATTTTAGCGTCAATCTCTTTTGTGCTGACATTGCCTCCAAACCAGTCTGCTAATTTCTGCTTTGCTTTTTGCTTTGTATCTTCATCTATATACATGGCTACTTGAATCAGTGCAATTCCTAACGCTCCGAGGTCATCTGTAAATCCGATTCCGACTGCCATATCTGGAATTAAATCAATGGGAAGAATGAAATAGCCTAAGGCCCCGATTATCGTGGTTTTCGCTTTAACCGGCACTTCTGGCTTCTTTAATGTGAAATACAAGAGCAGCACTGCATACACGACAGATGCGCCTGCCTTTTTGGCAAACTTCGCGAGCTTTCCCCAGAACTTCTCCTCTGAGAAATGTTTTCCGGCAGCATTCATCGTCACTTGAAGTTCTTCTTGCTTATTCTCCAACCATATCGCCTCCTTGTTATTTATCTACTTCTATCATACTAAAAACAGAGGGAAAATGTATTGCTGTTCGCCTTACTTGGAAAAAATTTCACAAAAAAATAAGCCCCCTTATGATTAGGGAGCAGCATTGCCCTACTTTACTTTAATTTTTTGGTTTGGATAAATAAGATGGATATTCTTAATCTGCGGGTTTAGATTTTGGAGATTGGCGAGGGTTATGCCATATTGTTGGGCAATCTTTGAAAGACTGTCTCCTTTTGCAACAGTATGGTATTCTGTTGAGCCACTTGCTTTTGGGTTAATCCATGAGCCTGGCACTCCCTGTTGTTTCGTGACATTAACCATTCCTGCTGATTCATTGAAAATATAGTAGCTTCCAGTCTTTACAATCCCTTTTTTGTGCTTGCCAAGCTTTGCATCTGCTGCTGTTAAATAGGCAGCTGTTTCTGTTTTCACCTCAAAGCTTTTAGTGGCGGAGCTTTTTCCTGTCGAACTCCAGTGCCCTGGTTCTTTGCGAACATCATTTCTGTCTATCAGCACCCCTGCGACTTTAATATTGTTTTCATATTGGTGCATATGAATGAAGTCAGCAATCCTGCCATTTGACCAGGCATATGTCTGCCAGTAATAATCGGCCTTGCCCTTTACTGCAAGCATGACGGCATAGGACCCGTAAATGCCGAGCTTATACGTTTCGAATGTTTTTTTGACTCCATTGAAATAAGCTAGAATGCTTGGCATAGCACTGCTTCTGGCATCAAAGTCAACTGCGAAATAAATCGCTGTTCCCGGTGGCTGGCCGACTGCCTTTGCCGCTTTCACCGCCTCCAGTCCATCAGCCTTGCCTTGTGCCTCTGTAAAATAGGCTGCTCTGTCGGCGCTTTTCTGAAAGATGCTGATCAGCTTTAAGCCGGCCTTGCTGATGGCTTCTGCTTCTGTTTTATCAAATGTCTTCCAGCTGTTCCCAAGATAGCGGGCCGTATAGTCAAATCCTTCTTTCTTTAAGGCACTTGCTGATTTAGTGTTGAGCTTTGTTGCACAATCAAATCCTCTTGCCATCATCATCTCTCCTTTCTTACCTTATATATAGAAGAAAAACAGTTTTTTAGACAGGCAAACTATAAAAAAGCCCAATTGAGGGCTTTTAATTACAAGTTAAGCAGGCGGAATCACCTTTGCGATTAATAAGATAAACAGAATAAGTCCGATTGCTGTATACACAGCAGATGTGATAAGGGAAAGATTCATTCGTAAATAAAACGGCTCTTTTTCGAGCATAATGCCTGTTTGTGCACTTGTCTGGCTGTCGATAAATCTTGTCCATGCTCCGCCGCTGCTGGAAAAGGTAAAAATAATCAGTGTAAACACAAGTCCAGTAAAAAACATTACTTCAATAAAGCGAATTGAAAAAAACGAAGCGACGAGGAAGGTGCCAACTGCCTCCAGCACGAGTGTGAGGATTGGCAGAATCAGTTTTTTGTTCATTTCTTCTCCTCCTATTTACAGATAATGTTTATTTTACCATAAATAGTAGAAAATTTCTGTCATCTCCTATTTCCAGACTTAATGCCTACAAACTTTTTTAACAAATAGGAACTGAATAATTTTTCCATTTTTACTAGATATTATTAACACTTCTCCCAAAAACATGCTTTAATAGATTTGTAATCTATTAATTTTCCTAGGGGGAACGTGATGAAAAGCAAAAAACGCATTGGTTCGATCTTTACTTTTTTACTAGCCTTTGTTTTAGTTGTCAGCAATTGGACAGCACTTCCAGCAGCGGCAGCCTCGACTGCAGATGAAGCAGACACTGGAGTTAGCGGGAAGCTAATTGAAGACAGCTTCGCAGACGGAGAGTATGTTAAATGGTTTAAATTCACGCCGACTGCAGAAGACATTAAGAACTTTTCGCACTATGAATTCACATTAGATTCAACAGAGGAAATGAATGTTTCCGTTTACTCTAGTCTTGAAAATGCAAATGCTGAAAACACATTTGATCAGTATCAAGGCTACAGCTTTATCGAATCGCCAGCGGTTATTCATTTTCCGTTAGCATGGATTGGCTCTTACTATGTGAAGGTTGAGTATTATCCATATGAAGAAGAGGTCTTAGAAGAAGAGGTCTCAGAAGAGAAGCTAGCAGAAGAAGAATTACCAGAAGGTGAAGAAACGGAAGAAGCAGAGCCTATCGAAGCTGATACTTCCTTTACACTGAATGTGAAAGGCGAAGTGCTTGAGCCTTCAACAGAAACAGCGGAAGAATGCCCTGTTGAATTGAGCACTAGCGAGCAGAAGGATGGTTTGTCTATCTTGAAGGACTTGCGTGAAATCAGAGATTCGATTTTATCGCAAACAGATGAAGGCAAAAAGCTGTCTTCTTTATACTACAAGGTGGCACCTTTCTTAAGTGCAAAAATCGTTTTTGATGAAGGCATGCGCAGTGATGTGTTAAAGAACTTGCGTCAGCTTAAGCCAATTTACACGGAATTGCTTAAAAACGGCACAAGCTCTACTTACACCTTTACAAGCGCAGACGTGAAAGCAATCAACAGCTTGTACAAATATGCTTATGATGCTGCACCTGAGACATTGAAGGAACAGCTGAAAAAGACAGAAGCAAAAATCAACATCAGCAACTTAGAAGATAAAACACTCTCAACTGTATTTAATAAATTGGGAGCTTCTACAACAGCTATTTCTAACAAGAATACTTCCAACAAGTATATCGTCAAACTAAAATCAGGCAAAAGCCTATCAACTTTCAAGAAAAGCGCACAAGCAGCTCAAAGTGAAACAATCCAAGGTTTAAATAACTCAGATAAAATCGCTGATGATTTATATGTAATCGACCTTGGCAGTGAAGTAAAAGACAACAGCTATTCGACACAGCAAAAGAACAGCATTGTGAACTCTGTCAAAAAATCATCGGCAGTTGAATATGTAGAACAAATTCAAACATATAAAGCATTAGGTAAGACAACAAATGACGTCTCTAATCCATACCAATGGTCTTTATCTAACACTGGCCAAACACAAGGAACAAGCGGTGCAGATATTCAGTTCGGTCCCCTTCATTCCTTGCTGACAGCAGCTAAGCCCAGTGAAACGGTAATTGCTGTTGTAGATACAGGTGTGGACAGCACACTTGCTGACTTAAGCAGCAATGTATTAGCTTCTGAAGGCTATAACTATATTGGCAACAATAATAATGCCCTTGACGATAACGGTCACGGAACACATGTGAGCGGCATTATCGCAGCAGGTATGGATAACGGCTATTCGATTTCTGGTGTTCATGCTAATGCGAAGATTCTTCCTGTAAAAGTTCTGGACGCAAGCGGCTCAGGTGATACAGAACAAATCGCTAAAGGAATTAAATATGCTGTTGATAAAGGTGCTAAAGTCATTAACATGAGCCTTGGCGGACCTTACAGCAGAACATTGGAATATATGATGCAGTATGCGTACAACCATAATGTAACTATCGTTGCTGCGACAGGAAATGACGGTATGGAAGAAGTCGGCTATCCTGCATCAAGCAAGTATGCTACATCTGTCGGCGCTACTAATGACATGGATATTGTTTCCGATTATTCCAACTATGGTATCGGCACTGATTTAGTCGCACCAGGCACTAATATCCCAAGCCTTGTGCCAAACGGTAATGTTACTTACTACAGCGGTACATCAATGGCAACACCGCATGTTGCCGCAGCTGCAGGATTGCTTCTGTCATTAGACAGCAGCTTGAAGCCTGTGCAAGTCGAAAAAATCCTGACAGAAACAGCAAAAAACATTGCTTTTGAAGAGCAGGACAACCCGTACAAGTTTGAGGATATAGTAGAAGTGATCACAGAGGACGGCGAAATTATTTACGAAGAAGGAGACAGCCTCCCACCAGGCTATGATTATGTTTCCGGCTGGGGCAGACTCGATGTTTACGGGGCATACAGCACAGCATTGCTGAAAGCAACTGTCGCTGATGTTTACAACAGCAGCTATGCTCTTAAAGGCACAGCTGAAAGCGGCACTGCTGTTAGTGTAAAAATCGGCAAGGACGTGAAAAAAGCAACAGCAGACAAAAATGGCAATTACGCTATCGAAATTCCGCTGCAAAAAACAGACAGCATTTTGGAAGTAACATTTGAAAAGACAGTAAATGGAACACCAGCAAAAGCAACGATCCGCACAGCTGTCCTTGAAGACACAACAGCACCTAATGCACCGAAAGTTAATAAAGTTGGTGACAATGATACGAAGGTGACAGGAACAGCAGAGGAATTCGCAGCGATTACCGTTAAAGCTGGTAAAAAATCAATCGGCACAGGCAAAGCTGACAGCAAAGGTAAGTTCTCTATTAAGATTGCTAAACAAAAAATGGGCACGAAGCTAAGTATTACAGCAACAGACGGTGCGAAGCTGACAAGCAAAGCTGCGACTATCACTGTTGGCGACAGCACACCGCCAGCTGCTCCTTCTGTGACTGGCACAATCAGTGACAAGAGCACAAAAATTGAAGGCAAAGCAGAAGCAAATGCTTCCATTGAAATTAAAGATGGCAAAAAAGCTGTTGCCAGCGGGAAAGCGAACAGCAAAGGTGCTTACGCTATCACCATTAAAAAACAAAAGGCTGGCACGAAGCTGAGCATTACAGCAAAAGATAAAGCTGGCAATGTCAGCAAGGCGAAAACAATCACGGTTGCTGATAAAACAGCGCCAGGAGCTCCAACAGTCAGCGGTACAGTCGGTGATAACAGCACGAAAATAGCTGGTAAAGCAGAAGCGAATGCTTCGATCACTATTAAAGACGGTAAAAAGACAGTTGCGAGTGGAAAAGCGGACAGTAAAGGCGCTTATTCTATCGCCATCAAAAAGCAAAAGGCCGGCACGAAGCTGAGCATCACAGCGAAGGATAAAGCTGGCAATGTCAGCAAAGCAAAAACGATCACGGTTGCTGATAAAACAGCGCCAAAGGCTCCAAAGGTTAACAATGTCACAACTGCTACAACACAGGTAAAAGGCAGCACAGAAGCTAATGCAACTGTTACTATCACAGTAAATAAAAAAGCTATTGCCAATGGGAAAGCAGATAAAAAAGGCAACTACTCGATTAAAATTAAAAAGCAAAAAGAAAAAACAGTGCTTGCTGTAACAGCAAAAGACAAAGCTGGGAACACTAGCAAAGTGACAGAAAAAACAGTCACAAAAGCGAAATAATCGACAAGACAGACGGAGGCTAATCTTCCGTCTGTCTTTTTTTGTTGTAAAAAAAGACGAAGATGCGACTCCCTCGTCTTTTATTTAATAATAAAAACATTAATAAGACCCGCCACCAAAACAACTAGAAAAATAAACCAACTAGAATCGGTGAAATCCTTCTTTTCATTTTGCTTTGTATCCTTACTCATTTCCCTCCACCTTTCTACTGTCATTATTATACAGTAAAATTATGGAATAATAGCGTTATAGAACAAAAAAGAACAGGACATCCATTATGCCCTGTTCTTAGCTCTAATTAAAGAATTTTGATTTCTGCATTATCATGCTTTTTCATCAATTGCTTCATATAATCAATCAGCTCTTGCTTCATTTCGTCCTGTTGCAGAGCAAATTCCAATGTTGTCTTCACAAAGCCAAGCTTCTCACCAACATCATAGCGGCTGCCTGCAAAGTCGTAAGCAAATACTCGTTGAATTTGGTTCAGCTCTTGGATAGCGTCTGTCAGCTGAATTTCACCGCCAGCTCCTGTTTGCTGCTTTTCTAAGAACATGAAGATTTCTGGTGTCAGCACGTATCTGCCCATAATAGCCAGGTTAGATGGTGCTGTTCCGCGCTTCGGCTTTTCAATAAAGTTCTTTACTTGATAGCGTCTGCCTTCTTGCTCGATAGGGTCAACAATGCCGTAACGGTCTGTTTCACTGTCTGGAACAGTCTGTACGCCGATGACAGGTGAAAGTGTTTCTTCATACTGGTCAATCAGCTGCTTCAAGCAAGGTGTGTCACTTTGAACGATATCATCACCAAGCAGGACAGCAAATGGCTCGTTGCCGATAAAGCTTTTCGCACACCAAACAGCATGGCCAAGTCCTTTCGGCTCTTTTTGACGAATATAGTGGATATCAGCAAGATTGGAGGAGTATTGAACTTTCTCCAAAAGATCAAACTTCTTCTTCTCAAGCAAATTTTGCTCCAGCTCATGAGCATAGTCGAAATGATCTTCAATTGCTCTTTTGCCTTTTCCTGTTACGATGATGATGTCTTCAATGCCAGAAGCGATTGCTTCTTCAACGATATACTGAATTGTCGGTTTATCAACAATTGGCAGCATTTCCTTTGGCATTGCTTTTGTTGCTGGCAGGAATCTTGTTCCTAATCCTGCTGCTGGAATGATCGCTTTTTTTACTTGTTTCATTTTAACCTCTCCAATCTTCTCTCTCTATCTAAAAAATAATAATATGTACACTTTAATTTTTACTTAACAAAATGTTCTTAATAACGTACAATTATAGTAACACTTTTTCTTAGTATTGCAAAGGTTTTTTAGCACTATTTTATAATTTTTAAAAATAATGGAAAATAATGTGACATATTGCTTGCATTTGTCATTTTAACATATCTATAAGAGTCTGTGATGTTATTGTCTTTTCCATTTTGTTATAATGATTATTATTAAATGGAATTTAACTTTCGAGGAGGGGAATAACATCCAATCAAATCAGTATCCTGACATGTTTAGAGACAGCTTTATCAGAGAAGCAGTGGAAAGAGTTGGAACCGGTATTGTCATCACAGACCCAAGCTTACTGGATAACCCCATCATTTATGTAAATAGAGGATTCGAACGGTTGACGGGGTATGCGGCAGTAGACATTCTCGGCAAAAACTGCCGGTTCTTACAAGGAAATGATAAAAAGCAAGGATCAGTAACAGCATTGCGGGATGCGATCAGAAATGAAGAACATATTGTTGTTCAGCTGCGTAACTATCGCAAAAACGGTGAAATGTTCTGGAATGAGCTTGAGCTTTCTCCCATTCGCATTGGAGACGACAGTAAGCTCTTTTTTGTTGGCATTCAAAAAGATATTACTGACAGAAAAGAATCAGAGCAGCTTATCAACCAATATTTAGAGCAAATAGCGAGTCTTTCTACTCCTATTATTTCCATTAACGAAAAAACATCTATTTTACCGCTTATTGGCGATTTAACAATGGATCGGTTTGAACAGCTTGTTCAGGATATATCAACATATGTCGGCAATTCTAAGGAAGATTATTTCATTATCGACTTGCAAGGTTTATTGAAATATGATGAAGTTGTACATAATGGTCTCAAAATGATCAATGATATTCTTGGCTTAATGGGCACAGAGCTGATTATCAGCGGTGTGCAGGTTAAGATGGCACAGGATACGATTACTTATACGAACGGCAATGACTTGAATATCCGTTTCTTCCAATCATGTAAACAGGCGCTTCTTGCCTTGAAATAACAGCCCAGAGTTTCGGGCTTTTTTTTATGGGCTATGTATAACAGCTTCAGAAGATTGCAAACTAAGAAAAAGGAGTTGAGTGAACATGCAATTCTTGTTTTCATTAATAGAAATGCTTTTTTCTGGAGGCTTGCTGAAGCGAAATTTAGATTGGCACAGAAGGTTAGTAGCTATCTCCTTCCCTATTTTCTTTATCGCTTTGCTGCTTCAGGCAGAATATATTGTTTTTCGAACAAAAAGACATAGTTGACATATTTTTTTAACATACCTTTTACAGTATGTCCGTATTCTGTTCATATTTGTCCATTATGATAAAGATAGCGTGGATAGCATGAGTGGCTATCAATGGCATAAGGCGTAGGTGGGGCCTGTGCTACTTAACTTTTACATTTAAGTTTCTTCTACATAAACAGCCATGCTAAAAATTTAGCATGGCTGTTATCCATTATGCTTTTACGAGGCGGATGACGTTCCATGACAGCTTAGGCAGCATCGCAGCCAGCTGTCCTCCGCTTATGGCAGCATCTCCATTAGTATGTGGTTTCACTGCTTCAGCTGTAGCAGAATTCGTTTGTTTAATATCGTCATTCTCTAACACAATATGCTCGATAACTTTATAGCCTTCAAAGCTGCGCAGATCGCATTCAAGCAGCAAGCCTTCTTGAAGATCTCTGTTGACAGCAAAGATTGTCAGTTCTTCGTTTTCCTCATTATATACTGCTGTTGATTCTAATGTTGGCACATCGGTGAAATCCTTGCTGTCATATTTAGGGCTGGAGATAACTGGATTTAAGGCAACACCTCTGCCGTAAACGGACGCATGCATATATGGATAGAAAATTGTCTGCTTCCACGCAGGCCCATTCTCTTCTGTCATGATTGGCGCAATGACATTCACAAGCTGTGCAAGGCAGGCTATCTTTACTCTGTCGGCATGCTTTAGCATCGTAATCAGCATACAGCCGACAAGCAGCGCATCCTCAAAATTATAAATATCCTCAAGCTGCGGCGGTGCGACTGTCCACGGTTCAATCAGCTTATCTGCTTCTCTAGAGTGATACCATACATTCCACTCATCAAAGGACAGATGGATTTTCTTTTTGCTCCGTTTTTTTGCTTTAATATAATCTGCAATCGAGATGACAGATGAAATAAAATCATCCATTTCCAGAGACAGAGCCAAGTAGTTGCTGATGTCATTATCATGGTTGCCATAGTACTGATGTAAGGAAATATATTCAACATGGTCATACGTATGATCCAAAACCGTTGCTTCCCATTCTGCAAATGTCGGCATGTTTCGGTTGGAGCTGCCGCAGGCGACAAGCTCAATATTCGGGTCTACCCATTTCATGACCTTTGCCGCTTCTTGAGCAATGCGCCCATATTCTGCCGCTGTTTTATGCCCGATTTGCCATGGACCGTCCATTTCATTGCCAAGACACCATGTTTTAATTTTATGAGGCTCTCGATAGCCGTGGCTTATGCGCAAATCACTATAGTACGAGCCGCTGTCATGATTGCAGTACTCGACAAGGTTTCTGGCTGCATCTATCCCTCTTGTGCCAAGATTGACGGCCATATTCACCTCCGCATTAACCTGCTTCGCCCACTCCATGAACTCATTTGTGCCGACGACATTCGGTTCTGTTGTACGCCATGCAAGCTCAAGGCGGCTTGGTCTGCTTTCAACAGGCCCGACACCGTCCTCCCAATTGTAGCCTGATACGAAGTTGCCGCCAGGATAGCGGATTAGCGGCACTTGCAGCTCTTTTATTAATCCTGTTACGTCTTTGCGGAACCCCTTTTCATCTGCTTCAGGATGACCTGGCTCAAATATCCCCCCATAAACGGCTCTGCCAAGATGCTCAATAAAGGAGCCGTATATTCGGTTATCGACTTCAGCTATTTTAAAATCTTTTTCTAAAATCATCTTCGCTTTTTTGTACATATATCTTTCTTCCCTTCACATTTTTTTAAGTTAACCCTTCACACCGCCGGCAGTCATCCCTTCAATAAAGTAGCGCTGGAAGAAAATATACAGAATCAGCACTGGGAATATCGCCATCACAGACCCGGCAATCAGCACATCATAGTTATTGCCGTATGGTGTTAGCAATGTAGATAAGCCGATCGGCAATGTTAAATTTTCGCTTGATCGTAAAACAATCAACGGCCAGAGGAAGTTGTTCCAGCTTCCTAATGCCTGCAGGATTGCCATCGAGGAAAAGGCTGGTGTCATTAACGGCATCATCACCCGGAAGTAAATGCCGATTTCGGTGCAGCCATCGACCCTTGCTGCATCAAGCAAATCACGAGGCAGCCCACTCGCATACTGGCGGAAAAAGAAAATTGGAATCGGTGCAACCACAAACGGCAGAAAGGCGCCGACTAATGTGTCCATTAAGCCAAGGCTCATCGTGAGCTTATATAATGGAAGCATAATGATTTCAACAGGAATCATCATCACAATTAAAACGAGTCCAAACACAAGGTTCTTAAACTTGAAGTCATAGACAGCAAGACCGTAGCCGACCATGCTTGTTAAAAGCAGGCAGGATAGTGTGGATGCAATGGTGATGATTATGCTGTTTTTATACCAAATGAAATAGTCTGTTTCCCCGTTGAACAAATAAGAATAGTTATCGAATGATAACAGGTCTGCCTGCAGCTTTAAATTGAGCCCGTATCTCATAATTTCTGTTGACGGCTTCAAGGAGCCGAGTGTAATCGCAAACAGCGGAAATAAGGCGAAAATACCGATTGCCACAAAGAGCAGGATCAATAGGATGGACGACAGCTTCAGCTTTTTCTTCGTTTTCATCCTTGTTCCTCCTTTTTGAACATTCCAAAGAATTTAAGCTGAATTAACGTAATAATCAGCGTAATCACAAGCAAAGCGATGCCGACTGCAGAACCGAAGCCGAGATTATTTTGCTCGATGCCTTTTTGGTATAAATAGCCGACAATTGTCAGCCCGATATTATTAGGCGACCTGTTGCTTCCATAAAGCATATAGCTTTCAGCAAACATCGAGAAACCGCCGTAAATACTGATGGTAAACACATAAATACTGATTGGCTTTAACAGCGGTAAGGTAATATGCCAAAATTTCCGTGATGTTGAAGCACCGTCCACCTCTGCCGACTCATACAACTCCCGCGGGATATTTTGCAGTCCTGCCAGGAAATAAAGGATATTGATGCCCATCCATTTCCATGTTGCCAGCACAACAAGAACAAACATGCTTGTGCCCCCATGGTTCAGCCATGCTTTCGGCTCCATCCCAAAATTAATCAAAATAGAGTTCAGCAATGCACCCTCTTGTCCGCCAAAGATTAAGCGGAAGATCATCCCTGCAACAACGACAGATGTGAGTGCTGGAATGAACGTAACAGACCGAAAGAAGTTCTTCGCAAACATCAGCTTCGAATTAAGGAACACAGCAAGAATCAGCGGCACTGGGATTAAGATAATTAATGTCAAAATTGTATAAACAGTGCTGTTGCGGATGGCTGTCAGAAAGGTTGGATTCCATAATTCCTTATAGTTGTCTAAGCCGATAAAGGTCGTCTGCCCTGGCAGCACTTCCTGAAAGCTCATGATAATCGTCGTGACAACGGGATACGCAAAAAAGATGAAAAAAGACAGAATGAAAGGAAAGATGAAAAAGTAAGGTGCTGCATTTTGAGAATAAAGGAGACTTCTTTTCTTCTGTTTCCTCCCGCCCTGTCTGCTGCTTGCTTCCATGTAAAGATCCCCCCTTTAGAATCAGGAGGCAAAGGCAAAGCCTCCTGAAGATGATTTATTTAATCTGGCTTGCTGCTTCCTCCAGCGCTTGCTTCGGATCTTTCATTTCGACTAATGACTGGAATAAAATCGTTGTCTTAACAGCATTTGAGACGTCTGGTGTTCTTTCGCCAATATTGACACCTTCAATTTCATTCTTCACTTCCAGCAATGTGCCGAAAATATTGGGACCGAAGTATTCTGTGAATTTATTCTCTTCATTGACTTCCGGCAAATCCCATACATCAGAACGAATCGGGTCAAAGCCAAGCTGCTTCCAGATTTCGATATTGCCTTCCTTCGACAGCTTTGCATAAGCAAGGAATTTCTTCGCTACATCTGGATCTTTAGACTGGTTTGTCACAACAGTGCCTGTACCGCCCATCCCTGCTGAACGCGGTGCTCCTTCAGACCAAGCAGGCATTGGCTTGATGACGATTTTCCCTTTCAAATCAGGCATATAATCAGTGAATCTGCCCATATACCACATCGGCATCCACACAGAGGCTGCTCCACCATTATTCATGAAGCCGTAATATTCCTCAGAATGATGGTCATTTCCTGGAGATGGAATCGCAATTCCTTCTTTAACAAGATTCTGTTCATATTGAAGCACCTCCACAATGCGCGGATCTGTCAGGTTAACCTCGCCATTCTCCTTCAAAAGATCGTCTTTTCCTTCAAGCTGAGCAACCTGCGGCCAGAACGACCATTGGTCTTCAATATCAAGTGTCGTCATCGGAATGCCAGTTTTCTCAAGGACTGTTTTGCCAGCTTCCTTGTAATCAGCCCATGTTTTTATGTCATCTGGATTGACTCCGGCTTTATCCAAAATTTCTTTATTGTAATAAATAACGGCAGCGCCGACATGAAAGTCAATTCCATATGTCTTGCCGTCTTTGGCGTAAATATCAAGACGTGATTGCACGATATTTTCTCTTTCTGGGTCAATTACATCATCTAAAGGCAGGATTTGCGGTTCACCTTTCAGGAAGTTGCCGAATTTAGAGATTTCCACATCAGAAATATCCGGGGCACCTTTGCCTGACTGCAAGGCAACAAGCAGCTTGTTATGCAAATCCTCATATGGATATGTAGTGGCCTTGATGCTGATTTGATCATCAGGATTTTCTTCATTCCACTTGTCCGCCATATGCTCATAATATTGTTCATGAAGCTCGTTGAAGGTCCACAATTCAATCTTTGTTCCCTTTCCACTGTTCGAATAGCCTTTATCCGAACTGCCCTTATTACAGCCTGCTAAAAACATGGAGCTTACTAGAATGATAGCCAGCATTCCTAAAAGACCCTTTTTCATCCTTTTTCCTCCTCTTAGCTTGTTGGGAAAACAGTTTATTTTAAAAGAACATAAAATGTTTTACACATTTACATAGTATTAAGCCATCCCTTTAAAAATGTATGCGTTTTCATAATTAAGAAGATGGTCTAGGAAAACGCTGTCATAAAGTGAAAATAGTCGGTAATCACTTGGAATATTTTAAGGGAAATTCCCTTTACTCCCTTACAAATTGACATATTCTTTCCTTATGCAAAGGAAAATAGGAGGATTTTTCCGCTTTTTTATATTTTTATAGATTCCTTCACATAAACATGAAAGAGAAGCAGCTGCTTATTTTATATTTTATTAAAAGAAAAGGAGTGTCTTCTATGAAAAGAGCTGTGCTCATTGATTCTATCTATTCTATCTCCAACTGGATTCTGCGCTTTTTATATATTCATCTATTATGGATGGTATTTTCTTTGCTGGGTCTAGTAATATTCGGTGTCTTCCCTGCCACTGTCAGCTTGTTTGCAGTGACACGGAAATGGCTCCTTGGCGAAACAGACATGCCGATTTTTGCGACTTTTTTGTCTGTTTTTAAGCAGGAATTTATGAAAAGCAATCTGCTAGGTATGCTGCTCAGCTTTGGCGGACTTGTTCTATATGCTGATTTACTGGCGCTTCAGCATACGTCCATTCCTTTCTTGCAGTATCTCTATTTTCCAGTGTTATTTATCGCTTTACTGTATGCCTGCAGCATTCTCCATTTCTTCTCTATTTATGTTCATTACGAGCTGAAAGGACTTCATATCATTAAAAATGCGCTGCTGTTCACCTTGGCGATGCCGCTAGCAGGATTAAAGCTGGTCGGCGGACTCCTTGTCATCGTCTATCTGTTTATTACCTTTCCAGGAAGCATTATTCTCTTTGGCGCAAGTGTGCCGGCATTTTATATGATGTGGATCAGCTTAAAAACATTTACTCAATATGAACAAAAACGGGCAGGCAAATAACAAGCCTGCTTACTATTTAGAAAGAAGGTAATATCGATGATACATATAAAAGATCTCCGGTCTGGCTTAAATATTTACAAAGCGTTAAGCTCTGAAATCCGCCTTGAAATCTTAACCCTTTTGCAAAGAAATCAAAGTTTAAATTTAAACGACATCGCCCAAAAGCTCCAGCTCTCGAACGGAGCGGTAACAATGCATATAAAAAAGCTCGAGGAAAGCGGGCTGATTGACATAACAACTGCAGGGGGCAAGCATGGAATCCAGAAAATCTGTTATTTAAATGAAGATGTCCTCACAATCGAGCTGCAGGACAAGGGGGTGGAGAACTTTTACGAATATGAAATAAAGGTCGGTCATTACTGTGATTATGCCGCAGATCCAACCTGCGGCCTTGCGACAAAGGACAGCATCATCGGCGAGTTTGACAACCCCCGCTACTTTGCCGACCCTGACCATATTCATGCCGATATCGTCTGGCTGAAGAAAGGCTATCTAGAATACCGAATTCCTAACTATTTAAAGAAAAATCAACAGTTCAAAGAAATCCAATTCATTTTTGAAATCAGCTCAGAAGCGCCCTTCTATAATAATGACTGGCCTTCTGATATCTTCTTTTCTTTAAATAATGTCGAGCTGGGCTATTGGAACTCACCAGGAGATTTCGGCGGAACGAAAGGCGCCTGCAACCCAAGCTGGTGGCCGCCCCACTTGAATCAGTATGGGCTGTTAAAGCTCTTGCGCATCAATAAGAGCGGTACATTTATTGATGGCTGCCGCATTTCTGATGTAACCATTGAGGATGTCGGTTTGCAAGACCATCCTGACATCAAGTTGAAGTTTGCTGTCACAGATGAAGGCACAGTTGGCGGCCTGACCCTTTACGGCAGAAGCTTTGGGAATTATGAACAGGATATCACGGCGCGGATTCTTTATGAGGAAGTATTGCCGGAGTGATAGGGGCGGGGTTTTCTGCCCGCTTTTATTATTCTTTGACGCTTTCGATTCTTGATTTGTATTTATCGCCCCAGTCCTTCATTTGGGTGATAATTGGCTCTAATGTTCTGCCAAACTCTGTCATGGAATATTCCACTCTTGGAGGAACCTCTGGAAAAACCTCACGGTGAATAATTCCATCTTTTTCAAGCTCGCTTAGCTGGAGGGATAAGATTCTCTGAGTAATTCCCGGCATCAGGCGCCGCAATTCATTAAATCGTTTTTTATCTTCTAGGAGGTAATAAAGAATTACTCCCTTCCACTTTCCCCCTATCACATCAAGAGTTGATTCGACAGGACATCCTTCTGGACATCCATACCCGCTTTTTCTGTTTCGCATAAAAGCTCACCTCACAGTTAGTAACATTAATGATACTATACAACATAAATGTGCCTTCTTACATTATTTTGATTATCATCCTATAATTTCAATTAACAAAGATTAAAGGAGTTGTCATTAGTATGAAAGCTGTTGGACTATTAAAATATTTGCCTATTGAGGATGAAGAAAGTTTGTTTGATGTAGAGCTGCCGAAGCCTCGTGCAACAGGAAGGGATTTGCTTGTTAAGGTCAAGGCTGTATCGATAAATCCTGTTGATGTAAAGGTGCGCTCCCCAAAATCAAAAACAGAAGAACAGCCAAAGATTCTTGGCTGGGACGCAAGTGGCGTGGTCGTTGAAACAGGAGAAGATTGTCACGATTTCCAAGTCGGTGATGAAGTCTATTATTCCGGTAGCCTTATCCGTCCAGGAACTTACAGCGAATTCCATTTAGTGGATGAAAGGATTGTCGGCAAAAAACCGCACACATTAACTTTTGCCGAATCGGCAGCATTGCCGCTTACCTCGATTACAGCATGGGAAGCTTTATTCGACAGATTAGCCATTGAAGCTAGTGACAAGGAAAACAACAAACAAAAGACCATTCTAATAATCGGCGGAGCTGGCGGAGTTGGTTCTATCGCGATTCAGCTTGCTAAATGGGCCGGTCTTACTGTCATTGCCACCGCCTCTCGTCAAAGTACAAGCGATTGGGTCAAAGAACTGGGAGCAGACTTTGTTATGAACCATCATCATTCCTTTCAGGAACAATTGAAACAGCATGGCATGGAAAATGTTGATTTCATTCTATGCTTGAATAATACTGACCAGCATTGGCTAGCCATGGCAGATGCCATTAAACCACAAGGAATGATTTGTTCCATTGTAGAAAATGCCCAGCCTCTTGATTTAAATGTGTTAAAAAATAAAAGTGCTACATTTGTTTGGGAGTTTATGTTCACACGATCTATGTATGAAACAGAAGATATGGAGAAACAGCAACAGCTTTTAAACCATTTGAGTGAGCTAATTGATATAGGTGTTATTAAAACAACATTAAAGAAGACATTGTCTCCTATTCATGCTGAAAATATTAGGAAGGCACATGCTTTAGTCGAGTCTGGAAAAACAATAGGAAAAATAGTGTTAGAGGACTTTGCATAATCACTCATAAAAGCAAAAACCCGAGCTCTACTAGAGCTTGGGTTTTAAGCATTTACGATGCTAATTTATTCTTATTATAAATATCAAAAGCAACCGCAATCAGCAGCACAAGTCCTTTAATGGCCTGCTGCCAGTCGATCCCAAGGCCGATGATGGACATACCATTATTCATTACACCCATAACAAGACCGCCGACAATGGCCCCGCCGACTGTGCCGATTCCGCCATATGCGGACGCACCGCCGATGAAGCAGGCTGCGATTGCATCCAGCTCGAACAGGTTCCCGGCTTTTGGTGTTGCAGCGTTAAGCCTTGCTGCGAAAATCAAGCCAGACAGTGCAGCAAGAACACCCATATTCACAAACACCCAGAAAGTAGCTTTCTTTGTTTTGATTCCAGAAAGACTTGCAGCCTTTTCGTTGCCGCCGATCGCATAAATATGTCTGCCCATTACAGTTTTCTTCATCACAAAGCTGTAGATAGCAACTAAAGCAATCAGGATAATTAGAATCATTGGTATCCCTTCATATGTTGCTAATACATATGTGAACACATTAATCAAAACAATCACAGCGGCTATTTTCGTGATAAACAGTCCTTTTGAAGAAACTTCAAAATCATAACGAAGCTGTGTTCGGCGATTTCGTACTTCAAGCAGCAAATAAATAATTGAAAAGACAATGCCCGCGACGATTGTGAGCATATGCAAGGTGCTGCCGCCAAAAATATCAGGAATAAAGCCTGAGCTGATATCCTGGAAAGACTGTGGATATGGCGCAACTGACTTGCCTTTAAGGACAAGCATCGTCAAGCCTCTGAACAGAAGCATCCCTGCAAGTGTGACGATAAAGGCGGGAATCTTGACATATGCAACCCAGAAGCCTTGCCATGCACCGATTACTGCGCCTACTAATAAGGAAAGAATAACGGCCAAAAAGACGGGCATATCATGGTTGATAATTAATATTCCAGAAATGGCGCCAACAAAGGCAGCAACAGAACCGACTGACAAATCGATATGGCCTGTAATAATAACAAGGACCATCCCAATTGCAAGGACGAGAATATAGCTGTTCTGCAAAATCAGATTGGTGATATTCAGCGGCCGCAGCAGAATTCCCTCTGTTAAAACTTGAAACAATATCATAATAAGCACTAATGCGGTAAACATTCCATATTGGCGTAAATTACTCTGAATCAGTGATAACACAGAGCCTTTATTTCGATAATCTTCCAACGGTGTATTCACCTTAATTCCCCCTTCCCTACTATAGGAAAATATCAGCTTGTGATATATTTCATGATGCTTTCCTGTGTCGCTTCCGCTGCTTCTAGCTCTCCCTTTATCCTGCCTTCGTTCATCACATAAATTCTGTCACACATTCCTAACAGCTCTGGCATCTCCGAGGAAATAAGAAGAATGCCTTTGCCTTCTTCGGCAAGCTGGTTAATGATTGTATAAATCTCATATTTCGCGCCAACATCAATCCCTCTTGTCGGTTCGTCGAGGATGAGGATATCTGGCTCTGCATAAATCCACTTGCTTAACACAACCTTCTGCTGGTTGCCGCCACTTAAATTCCCTGTCTTTTGCAGAATCGACGGTGTTTTAATATTCATCTTCCTTCGATAGTTTTCCGCTTCTTTCACTTCCACTTGCTCATTCAAAACAGTGAATTTTGAAAGCTTTTTTAAGTTAGGCAGCGATATATTTTGTTTAATATCTTCTATTAAAATAAGTCCATAATTCTTTCGATCTTCTGTCACGTAAGCCAGTCCATTCTCAATAGCTTCTGGAACATTTTTGAGAGTGATTTCTTTGCCATCCTTATAAAGCTGGCCAGAGATTTTCGTGCCGAACGACCTGCCGAAAATGCTCATTGCAAATTCGGTCCTTCCAGAGCCCATTACCCCAGCAATCCCGACGATTTCACCTTTTTTAATATGCATATTAATCTTGTCGATGACTTTCCTGTCACTTTGCAGCACTTCCCAATCCTTCACCTCAAGAATGGTTTCGCCAATCTTCGGCGTTCTGTCTGGATAGCGGTTCGTCAGCTCCCTGCCGACCATGCCTTTAATGATTCTGTCCTCTGAGACTTCCTCCCATTTCAATGTCTCAATTGTCCTTCCATCCCTGATGATAGTAATGCTGTCAGCAACCTTTGAGACTTCGTTCAATTTATGGGAAATCATGATGCTCGTCATACCTTCTTTCTTAAAGGAAAGCAGCAGCTGCAGCAAATTTTCGCTTTCTTCTTCATTTAGCGCCGCTGTAGGTTCGTCCAAAATCAACAGCTTAACATCCTTCGACAGAGCTTTAGCAATCTCCACAAGCTGCTGCTTGCCGACACCAATTTGTGATATGAGTGTATTCGGATTTTCAGACAGGCCGACCTTCTTCAATAGCTCTCTTGCTTTTACTACGGTCTCATTCCAATTGATAACACCAGCTTTCGCCTGTTCATTTCCTAAGAAAATATTTTCTGCAATCGACAGCTCTGGTATCAGGGCAAGCTCTTGGTGAATGATAACAATCCCTAAGCTTTCACTGCTCTTTATGTCTTTAAACATACAGACATCATCTTGAAAGAGAATATCTCCTGCATATGTGCCATGAGGATACACACCGCTCAGCACCTTCATGAGCGTTGATTTTCCCGCTCCATTTTCGCCGCATAATGCGTGAATCTCGCCTGCTTCAACCTTCAAGTTCACATCATCAAGCGCCTTGACGCCGGGAAATTCCTTCGTAATATTTCTCATTTCGAGAATATTCCCCATGCTGTCCTCCCCCTTTTTACTTGCGGCAGTTCCCCTTTAATGAAGAGGAACTGCCGCAATAGTTTTAGTTGTTCAATTCAGACTCATCATAATAGCCGCTGTCGATAACAATTTCTTGATAGTTTTCCTTATCAACTGACACTGGCTCTAATAGATAAGCAGGAACAACCTTAACGCCATTATCATATGTTTCTGTATCATTGACTTCCGCTTCTTCACCATTCAAAACAGCCTCTGACATTTCAACTGCTTTCTTCGCTAACTCTCTCGTATCCTTAAAGACGGTTTGTGTTTGCTCGCCTGCAATGATGGACTTAACAGACGCCAATTCTGCATCCTGTCCAGTCACGACTGGCAGCGGCTTATCTGCTGTACCATAGCCGACACCTTTTAAGGACGCGATAATACCGATGCTGATCCCGTCATACGGAGACAAGACTGCATCCACATTTTCCTTCGTATAATGAGCACTCAACAAGTTATCCATCCGTGCTTGAGCTGTCGCTCCATCCCATCTTAATGTTGCACCTTGCTCAAACTTCGTCTGTCCGCTTTGAACAACAAGCTTGCCTGAATCAATATAAGGCTGTAAGATAGACATCGCCCCATCAAAGAAGAAATACGCATTATTATCATCAGGAGAACCGCCAAACAGCTCCACATTAAATGGGCCTTCGCCATCCTTCAAGCCAAGCTGCTCTTCTATATAGCTGCCTTGCAGCACACCAACCTGGAAGTTATCAAATGTAGCATAATAATCGACATACTCACTCTTTTTAATCAAACGGTCATAGGCAATTACTTTAATTTCCTGCTTATGCGCCTTTTCTAAAACATTTGTCAGCGCCTCGCCGTCAATCGCTGCAATAACAAGCACATTTACACCCTTTGTAATCATGTTTTCAATCTGGGAAACCTGGTTTTCCACAACATCCTCTGCATATTGAAGATCAACCTTATAGCCTTTCTTCTCAAACTCTTCCTTCATATACTTACCATCACTAATCCAGCGCTCAGATGATTTCGTAGGCATGCTGACACCAACAAAGCCCTTCTCATCCTCACCGCCTCCGCCGCCCCCCGAACAGGCAGCCAGCGCAAACAATAAAACCGCAGCTAAAATTACAGATAAAAGCTTCTTCATCCGTGAACCCCTTCCCATATGTCTATTTCTTGGGCCTTCTGTGCTTGGTGCCATACTTGTCTTTTTTAAAGACTCTCGCAAGCAAGTATACGCTTTCATTTGAATCTCTAAAAAAGGAGCTTATCTCTCCGACGAAAGCCCAATAATATTGCTATGTGCCACCATTTTGGAATATGCCAGTTTATTTTTTCCGGTGTGCGGGACAAGGAGTGGAAAAGTTGGATTGGAAATTGATAGTTTTAACAGCTGCAGAGTTTCAGCTAATTCTATGGTTGATAATATTTACTTAAGGATGCTCATGATTTGAGACTTTCGATATTCATATGGAGGTAAATTTTTTGGATTTCAGAAACGGATGAAAAGAGCAGTTTCAATTCTAAAATAAGCTGTTTCTTTTTTGAAATATTCCTGCTGTGAAATTGTATTAATATAGTAGTGTATATAGAAATTCATATAAAAGGGCTTCCTGATGACATAAAGATAAAAAAGAGAGTTGGTCATGAAAAATGAATGTGTTTTGCTTATTGCTTTTCAACATCATCCACCAATTCCTTACAGGAGAAAAAATGGAAGTTTAAGATAATAGATTATGTATAAACGCAAAAAAATAAGATGAGCCTTATAAAGACAAATTTTTAGGAGTTTAAGAGACTTATAGAAATAGAGAATTAAAATTAGCAGTAGGAAAAGGGTGAATGAAATGAAGCTTAATTTTAATGAAGAAATGAAAGCTAGCACTATTAATTCACACGGAAAATTAGAACCGGATGTTCCTTTACCAGATTATATAAAAGTGACACATGCAGCTAAAATTTTGCAGTTACCTCCAGAAGTAATCAGAAAGTATTGTCACGAAGGGATACTGGAAGCTAAACGAAATAATCCCGGCAGCGGGATGTGGAGAATTAAAACAAAGCAACCGACTATCCTTAATGGTGAAAGCTGGGGAGAGTTTGTTGATTATTGTAGAAGGAAACAGGAGAAGTTTAGGGGTTAATAAAGAAGCTCTATTTTATGTCAGGCTGAGCTTCTTTACTTCCATTTAGTATGTAACTATTAAACTTCCCTCATTATTGTTTTAACGACTGATATATCTTTTTATGCTTAACGAAATCTATTAAGCATTTAATTGTACAAAAAATCGTAAAAAATCCACCAGCTCCGAATGCACTTTTATCAAATTGAAAGTATAAAGAGAATAAGATAATAGAAAATACAATGTACATAACAATATTAAGGAGATATCCATTCATTTTTCGTTTGTCGCGTCCTTTATAGGAATCACTATCAGAAAATATCTCTTTATACTCATTTGTACTATCAGAGTAGAAAATATGTTTAGAATAGAAAACATTCTTAGAGAGAATTGTCCAGCCTGCATCTTCAAAAATAGACTTGTATTCTATGTAATCTCTTTTTCTATTAAATAAACGATAGTCAATTTTATAAATTAATTCTTTCTGATCATTACTCTCCATCCGTTCAAATTCATATTCACATTTCTCCACTTCTTCAGAATCATACTTTTTAAGGACCCAGCCATCCATTAACATGTCTTGCAACCATTTTTCTTCTTCATTTAAATTAATAAATTTCGCACTAATTTTTTTAGAATTTTTATCTTTTCTCATTTCACTTCTCCCTCTGTTCAATGATGCGTTCTGTAAAACTCACCATCTTTTGATATCTATTAAACTCCTCTTGAAATACCTGTTTCCCTTTTTCTGTAAGAGTGTATGTCTTTTTTTTACGACTATCCAATTCTTCTTTCCATGCTTTAATGAGCTTTTGCTTTTCTAAATTGCTAAGTATCCCATAAAGGGTTCCTGGTGCGATTATTAAATTCCCTTCACTTATGCGCTCTATCATCTTAATAATCCCATAACCATGTAAGGGATCATTATAAAGAGCCAGCATTACCAAATATGTTGATTCAGTTAGTGGTTTCATACAGTCTCCTTAATATTCAGAGTGACGATATATTTATACACATAGTATTACACACGATATATCGGAGGTCAATATATAGTTGGATAATTTTGTCATGTTTCTCAGTGTCCTTTTTACAACTCCAACATATAAAAAAGGCTCAAGCAAAACATCTCTGTTTTACTTAAGCCTCGTAATCTATTCTATTTACCGCTTCAACAACAACTCATTCCGAACCTTCTCCTCATTCTTCTCATACTTCATATAATTAAGCATAATTACTGCTCCAACTATAAAGAAGATTGCTGGCAGCCATGTGAAGCAGAACTTAATTGCTGCAAGTGAGGAAGCTGTTTGAGTGGCGTTGGCTACATAGCCTGCTTTATCCATAATGATGGATGGAATAAAGCTTCCTAAGCCTGCTCCGATTTTGATACAGAAGGAGCTGCCGATTGCTGTTAGGAAGCCGCTGGCACGGATACCTGTTTTCCATTCGCCATAGTCAACTGTGTCAGACAGCATAGCAAACGGCAAGGTAACGGCGATTCCTGTTCCTAGTGAAGCAATAACCCAGCCAAAGATAATCATTGACGTACTTGCTCCTGCGAAGGCAATAATTATTTGACCGATTGCTGCTACAGCAAAGCCTAAGATTTGTGTGTGCGTTTTCAAAAATTTCTTCACGATAAATGGAATAATCGTGATTGAAATCATTTGGAAAACGACCAATCCATTTAGTATGGATGCTAAAGATTTTTGATCCAAATTGTACTGGGAGTAATAGATTAATGTCGATGTTCTTGATGTGTTGCCTAACCAATAAAAGATGAAGGCAAGCACTAATGTTATCCATGGCCAATTTCCTTTAACTGCTCTGAAGCTTTGGCGAATTGGGATGGATTTGATTGTTTTTGTATTGATTTCCTTTGTTCCTGCGAAGGCGAACAGCATTAAAGCAATTGCTATAACAGCGTAAATTCCAACCGTTACTTGGAAGCCTAGTTTATCGTTTCCGTTTCCAAAAAAGGCTACAAGCGGCAGAGTGAAGGACGCAGTAATTAAATAACCGATCATGCCGCCATTGCTTCTCCATGAATTTAAGCGCACACGCTCATTGGAGTTATTTGTTAGGTTCGGCAAAATCGCTGTAATTGGTGTGGCAATTCCTGTGTAGACAATCCCCATTAGAATATAGGTGATTAAAGCGTAAATTACCTTCGCATTTCCCGATAAGTCTGGAGCTAAAAATGTTAAAAAGAACATGACACCAAAAGGAACGGCCAGCCAGAGCCAATACGGGCGGTTCTTTCCGTGTTTTGTGTTCGTATGGTCGATGATTAATCCCCAGATAGGTGCATCTAATGCATCGAATATCCGGGCAACCAGCAATATTGTTCCTGTTGCTGCAATAGAAATCCCGAAGACATCGGTATAAAAATACATGATAAAACTAGTAAGCGTACAATAAAGCAAATTTCCGGCTGTATCTGTACTTGCATAAGCTAACACGCGTTTTAGGGGCATTTTTGAATTATTATCATCGATATTATTTTCTGGTAACTGTTTAGCTGTGCTGCTTTGTTCCATCTCACTCACTCCCTAGTCAGTAATTGTTCTTTCGCTTTGAACTGTCCATCTACTAACAAAATTTGCGGCATCAATCGGCCGTTTTCTGAAACGAAGTGTAAGTCTTTTTCATAAAAATAATATTCAGACGGGTATGGGGCATAGCTTGTGATTAACAGTCCATCCTCTGTATCTTCAATAGAACCATTCACAACAGCGATTTTACCGTCTTCCTCATATAAGAATGTCTTCTTGCCGAATCCGTCTAAATAGGCAACCAGCTCTTCCCCCATATCCCAATCCGCTGTCTCTTCTTCTTTTGTAAATAAGCGGGTAAATATACCGCCATCTCGGAAGAAGGTTGATTGACCAAAGCGATTGCGAGACAGGTCTGGCCTGTTTATATGAGGACCAGCAATGCTGTAAGTGGAAGCAGCCTCTCCAGTAGTTAGTTTCGTATCTGTTGCTTTTGCATTCGTGTCATAGCAGTAAAGAATCCCGATTGTTGCCCGGTATGCCGCCTTTAAGTAGCGGATATCCTGTAATTCCTCGTAAACTTTCAAGCAGGCAGCTGCTGTAACTCCTCCCCAAAGGGAATGAATCATATAAGATAATGCCTCCCACCAGCGGTCAGGGCTTTGGGCCCGGAAGTCATTAGAAAAGCCAATATTCGCAAGCACTAATTCTCCATATCGTTTTGCAGCGTTATGATGTTTTGTGCTTGCCAACGCTCCTGCAGCTGGCCCAAATCCGGCATTATCATAGAAATGCTCTGTGACGGCCGCTTTATATGTCGAGCTGTCTTTAGCTACAGTCTGTGCTATGTTAGACCATAGTGCGCTGATTTCTTCATATTTTTCTGTTAGTCCGCGATTTTTCAGCTCTGCCATTAATTCGTCAATGTATAAGAAAAACACCCCTAACATTTGCGCTTCTTCTTTTCCTCTTGGCGTATTGTGGAGATCAGGGTTTACTCTTAAAGAGAACACGTCGGCAGCCCAAGATAAATAGGTATCTGGCTCATTCAGCTGCAAAATATCTTGATCGAACTGGGAAAGAAGATAGAAAACATGGGCTATATATTCGAAATCCATGCAGCGATAGAAGTCGCCATAAAGGTAAACAGGCTTTGTAAACTCACCGTTTTCGAACCATTTTTCACGAATATAATGAACGCAGCTTGCTTCTACTTGCTGTACTTCTTTCGCATTCACTTTACCAAGCAGGTTATTTTTCAATACTAAGCTTAATTTTCCTAATGACTCACCTTGATTAGATAGCGGCGAATAGCTGTAAGGATTTTCGCTGTCTGCTCCATTAAATAACACATCGCTAATATAGCGGGAGCGATTTTCAATGATGGTTTTGATTGGCTCCATTACATTTAAGATAATGCTGTCAAAAGACTGGTCATCTATTTCAATCGTAATTTTATGTTCGCCAGGTACAGTGAACAGCAGCTTCCCAGCGTATGTTTGTTTCATGCGTTTAATTTTACCGACAATATTTTCTTTCTTTCGGTTGCCATTCCGGTCCAAATACTCGATATAGGCATCTGTTAAATACTTGTTGTCAGGCAGCTGTACCGAAAAATCATAATATTTACCTGCTATCGCAAGGGGCTCAAAGTTAAAAACAGGATGGCCGTGCTGCTCTTGGCCAATTTGATAGAAGTCCTGCTGACTTTCAAATGATTGCAGCTTGTATTCCCATTCCTTCTCACTTAAGCCAGACAGAGCAAAGTCAGTTTTTTTGTATAACCAATCGGCATTCTCAAAACTATCTGGATATCCGCCTGCCAAGATTAATTGATGAAAAAGCAGACCATCAAGAGATGGGGAAACGCTTTCAAAAAAGAGATTATTATACGCACAGTATGTTCCTACCGATAATGTTTGTCCTTTTGTTTGAAACATACCTAAATGCGGGGCTTCATTACTTCTGCGAATACATGCCAGCTTCGAATAATCGGCAGAGATAGAAGGAAATACAGCCGCAGAATGATTGGTTTGCTGATTAAGGTCATTCTTGCGGAACATCACGTAAGAAAAGGAAGACCAGATGGCAAAATCGGAAATATTCACTTCCTTCGCTTCCAGGTTTTTCATCGTTATATTCCAGACGAGATTGTCTTCAGCTTGCTTTAAATCGTACTTCATGATGACTTCTATCTGTTCAAAGGTGTATGTGACTAAAGCTTGGGCCGCTTCTCTTATAATTGTTGGGGCTGTATCTGCATTAGTAAGCTTCATACCGTCAACTGTCAGTGAAAAGCTCCCAAATAATTTATCTTTTTCTTCATATCCTGTTTGCGTAAGATAGTTTGAGTCAATGACCCAATTCATTTGATGTGTATCTTCTTTTAAAACTAAATTTGTTAAATTTCCACTCGGTGAAATTTCTAATGTAAAATGGTTATTCTCCATAAAAAATACCTCCTTAATTTAAAATACTGTGGTAATTTCCTATCCCGTAACGGTGTTTTTGAAGGTATAATAAGTTGAAAGCGCTAACTTTTAATATCGCCACTAAAATATAACAAAATAAATTATCATTGAACATAAAGGATTCTAATCATTTTTTAAGATATTTCACTCGATTTATAAATTTTTTTTAGAGAAAGAGGTGAGTTGGATGGAAATAGTTTCAATCGCTGTACCGCCCTTTCCTATCTTTATTGAAGGCAATATAACGTTATATGAAAAAGGAACAAGCCATCCGGACAGAAGCGAATTAGAGTATTTTGATATTATTCTTGTGAAGAAAGGCCGGCTGTATTTAACGGAGAATAAGAAAGAATTTATAGTTAATAAGAATGAGATGCTGCTCTTACTGCCCTTCAAACACCATTTCTCCACCATTCCGGCAGATGAGGAGACAGAGTTTTATTGGCTGCATTTCTATACAAACAGCTACTATACAGAAGAAAATCAACCTGTGAAGCTAGAATCAACGATTCCCATCCCAGCATTGCATTTTCATAATCACAGCTACACACTGCACCTGCAAAAACAATGCACTCTAGTTGATTATGAAGAAATTTATAAAAAAATAGACCAGCTGTTAGCGGCCACCACGAAGGAAAATAAAGATTTGTCTTTCTGGGATATTCAGATCAGCTTCTTCTCTCTTATCAATCTATTAGAATCGCAAGGCATGGCAAAGGACAGCGGCTACATCATCTCTGAAAAAGTTGCCCAATATATACGCGATCATTATCACAAACCAATTACGAACACGATTCTGGCAAAGGAATTTAATATTCATGAAAATACGATTGCAAAGTATATGAAAAGATTCTATAAAGTCACGGCACTGGAATACTTAAATACGTACCGCCTAGAGCAAGCCCGAATTCTGCTCCTTAAAACAGATTATCCAATTCAGTCTGTTGCAGAGCAGTGCGGCTTTAGCTATGGTCCTTATTTTTCCAGTGCTTTTAAAAAGACTTATGACATTTCGCCATTGAATTATCGGAAGAAGCATATGGGGAAAGAAAAATGATACCAAACTTTGTTTGGCTTTATTTCCCTTTGTTTTCATTTGTTGGCAGCTAGTATGCCTTTTTTCATAATATGCAAGTTTATTACGGTGTATCATAAAAATCCAATTAATCACGGCTGTATAGTCCCCTTTATACGCATAAGGTTCAATTGCCAGTAATTCTTTTACGAAACTAAACAATCCATAATTGAAATATTAATAACATCATTGTTTAGCGAATGATACCAAAACTGCATAAAAAAAGAGCCGCAAATTAGCAGCTCACTATCTATTATTCTGTTCCACCAACCAGCTCAATTTCTGACCGTCTGACAAGCTCTACCGTATAGCTGTTTTGCTGAAGATCCTTTATTTCCAGGAAACCAGAGTTATAGATATGTATAATTCGGTATTTTCTCCCTTTATATTTGACCTTTTTTCCCAATGACAGCATATGGTTGAACCTCCTATTTAGAATGAGATTAGCGACTCATGGTGAATATCTGCAAAACTTATCAATGCTCAAATGGCAGTCCGGCTGCCTTAACGACTGAAGTGTCTAAGGATTGAGTTATGTTTCCAAATGGTGAGATCAATAGACCAAACAACAAAATGGCTGCAAATAGTTTTTTCATAAGATCACCCTCATCTTTCGCTTTTTTTCCAGTATACTTTGGCTGAAGAATCGGTGCGTTTATGATGAGAGCTTGTCTCAACGGATATGCTATAATGAGAGGCAGAAAAGCTGGATTTCCCTCAAAAAATATAAAAATTTTTATAAAATGGTGAGAATGATGGTAGAGTTGAACGCTAAAGCACTTGGGGAAGAGGTTAAGCGGCTGCGGAAACTGAATAAGCTTTCACAAACACAGCTTGCAGACGGAATCTGTACACAGGCGACAATCAGCGGCATTGAAGCTGGCAGGGGCTATCCAAGTGTGGATATTCTGTATATTATCTCTATTCGCTTGAAGGTAACGCTAGAATATTTATATAAAATTCTCTTAAATGATGCCGAGGATTATATTAAAGAAACAGAAGAGCTTCTGGAAGATTTAATGAAACAAAAAAATTATAAAGAAGCCTATGAAATTTGTCAAAGTGAACGAAAGCAAGGAAACAGAAATCTCGGCTATAAATTCGAACAGCTGATAGCGTGGGTGCATATTGTGTCTGGTTATTATCTGCAAAAATACGATTATCGAATCGCTATCAAGGAACTGGAGAATCTTCTCGATGATGATCATCCCCTTTTCGGGCAAGACTTCATTGATTTCCGTATTCAAAACAGCATCGCTATCATCTATGCAGAAAACAGCCTGTTTCAGAAAAGCCTGCGGCAATATAAAAAAATCCTTTCTTATCAAGAATTTTTGAAACAGCAGCATAAATTCCAAATTAAGCTTCATTATAATATTTCGAAATTATTCTTTCTGCAAAAAGAATATATACGGTCCTTAGAGCATGCCGACAGCGGCATCGCTCTTACTAAACAAAAGGAAGATATCTCAATGGCCGGCCAGCTGTATTTCCAGCGGGGAGAATGCTTAGAAGAATTGGATGAGGACTTGGATGCTGTCAAAGAGGCATACAAGAAGTCGCTTTTTATCTTTGAACTGCTTGGAAATGAACAGTATGCAGCTATGGTGAAGGAACAAAAACGGGATATCTTCTCTTCTATGTAAAGATGTACTTGGAAAAAACTAAATTCCTAATTTAAGATAGAAGAAAAAACACCGCCAATATCATCCGAATCGACGGTGTTTTTTCTGTTTTAACTTATCCCTTAAAATAATGCTCTAAACCGCTTGTCCACATCGGTACAACCTGCTCAATAAGCTCTTCTACAGATCTTTTTCTGCCTTCTTTATTCCAAGTGTAACTCGCTCCGTAAATGCCCCAGCTTAATGAGGTGGCTATTGCGATATGCTCGTCCTTCGGATTTGTCTCATGCTCCAGAAGATGAAGGATGACATCGTAAACTGCCTCAATCATCTTATTCTGGAAGTGGTCCCCGAGAGATTCATAGTTTTTGGCACATTGGCCGCTTAATTCTTGATGGTATTGGCACATCACGTAAAATAGGCTGCTCAGTGAATTTTCGTTGAAGACGGCATGACAAGAAAGACGCTGATGCAGTGTTTCTCTGAAACCATCAAGTAATGTCAGGTCCAACAGCTCATATTTATCGAGGAAATGTGCATAAAAGGTTGCTCTGTTGATGGTTGCTTTTTCCGTGATATCCTTGACGGTTATGTCTTTGAAATCCTTCTCCTGGATTAAAACAGTAAAGGCATCCAAAATAAGCTGTCTCGTTCTAAGTACTCTTGGGTCGCTTTTTGTTGTGGTCGTTTCCATTTTCCCCACCTCCATATGTAAAAAAATGTTCTATATATTGAACTAAACGACATTTTTCGACTTATGTTGTTTAGGCTACATATTAAAAATAATGACGATTGCTACTAGTATAATTATATTCTATCATAAAGTAAGCAACACATGTTGTTTAAACGATAAGCGTTTAACTATAACTGCTAGAAATATATAAAATTTAAAATAGAGGTGTTTAAGAATGGCAAACGTATTATTCATAAAAGCAAACTCACGTCCAGCTGATCAAGCAGTGAGCGTTCAGTTATATGATGCTTTCTTGCAAAGCTACAAAGAAACTCATCCAGAAGACACAATCACTGAATTGGATCTTTTCCAAGAAAACCTTCCTTACTTGGACAACGACAAAATCAACGGTATGTTCAAGCTTGCTAGAGGAATGGAATTAACAGAAGGCGAAAAAGCTGCATCTGACCTAGTAACTAAATACTTGGATCAATTCCTTGCTGCTGATAAAGTAGTATTCGGTTTCCCATTGTGGAACTTCACTGTGCCTGCAGTATTGCACACATACCTTGACTACTTGAGCCAAGCAGGCAAAACTTTCCGTTACACTGCTGAAGGTCCAGAAGGCCTTGTTGGCGATAAGAAAGTTATGCTATTGAACGCTGCTGGCGGCGTTTACTCTGAAGGACCTGCTGCTTCTGTTGAATTAGCAGTTCGTTATGTAAAAACAATCCTTGCATTCTGGGGCGTACAAAATCCTGAAACAATTATCATTGAAGGACACAACCAAAACCCAGATCAAGCTGCAGAAATCATTGCTGCTGGTGTTTCTAAAGCTGCTACTGCTGCTGCAAAATTCTAATTATAAAGGGCTGCTATCTAGCAGCCCTTTTTTATGTTCTCACAGGTCATTTAAGAGTCCGACTTTGCCTGTTTCTCCGTCTACATAATGGTGGCAGTCAAGGAATCCGCATAAGACGTATTCTTCTTTTTCTTTGTCGTAAACATAGTATGGCTTCAAAATGAGGTAATCCTTTATTGCTTCATATGCTTCCTCTTGGGAAATTTTGATTTCCCTCGGCTTTTTATACTCTGGAAAGCTATCTAGCATCATTTCATTGTCCATATAATTAAATGCCTTAAAGCTGCTGCCATCCAGCATGATTAGTAGTTTTCTATTTAAAATATTCCGCGACTGTTGATTCTGTACTAGCTTCACACCAATATAATTATAGCGACGGTGAATTTCAGTCATTCTCCACTTGCCTGAATCATTTGGGTGCATCTTCTGCAGGAAACATTTCACCTCTTTCACGCATATTTGGACAACATTATCTGATATTGGGAAGGTTTCCGGATGCGGTTCACATGCAAAAGCCTGTTCTGGCGTTAATTCCTCCAAAAGCTTAACTGGCTTTCGTTTAAATCGTTTATATATCGGTTCAGCCCATTCCAATACAAAATTAACTTTCTGGGTATTTTCAGACAAATCAAAGGGCAGCGTTCCGGTCAGGTCATTACGGATATAGACTTCCTCAATCGCATATGCGGGCACAATTCGCTGTTGCTCCATTGCTGAAAAATCCCATTGCTGGAATTGCTTCTTAACCAAATGTTCTGCTTTATGGAGATTAAGTGTGTACGGTTCGTTTCTGATTACCAGCTTATCTATAAAGCTTCCATATACACTATAAAAGACAAGTTGTCCTGCTTCATCAAATTCAATTTCCATCCACTCTTTCGGACGAATCTCCAATCCATCGATTATCCTAATAAAAGAAAGCTTGTCCTCATCTTCCTGCCAGGATATAAAATCTTCTTCATACGTTAAACCCGATTCCCTCTCTATCCAACGGATTATCTCTTTTTTATTCTTCACCTGCAGAACAGGCTTATCTAAATACGATTTTCCACCAACAAATATAATACTATTAAACCGCTTTGTATCTATTGAAATACTGACAGAAGCTGTCCCTTCTGGAACCTCGTCCTCCTCATCATATGCTTTAATATGCTCAGGCAGCCATTCCATTTCCAATGAGTACACTGTTTTGTTCTGATTTGTTACTTTTCTATCAAGGTCACAGGAGTAAAGATAATAGTTTCCTAAACTAAGCTTCTCTTTCGTATAATCTACCAATGCTTGTATTCTGGCATCCACTCTGTTTTCCTCCTCGTACATAATCTCTTAGGGTAAATTATACCATTAACTAACATAGAAAAAATCCTAAACACTTTTGGTTTAGGATTTGATTTCTATTTGTTGTACTGGTTTAATCCATTCTCCTTCAGGGCCAGCTGCCTGAATCCTTCCATCATGAAATAGAAGTTTGCCTCGATTAATCGTGCTGTTTATTCTGCAAGGAAAAGTATGGCCTATATATAAGCTGATTTTATTTTTCGCAAAGAAGTTATCTTCACTCACAGTAAATGGTTCATCTGTAGACACAAGGATAAAGTCAGCGTCATAGCCTTCAGCAATTTTACCTTTTGCTTTCAGTCCAAATCGTTCGGCTGGATTTAAGGCTGTGATATTGGCGATTTGTTCAAACGGAATCTCGTATTTTAACGCTAATTCCATCATCGACAAGAAGGAAAACTGGCCGCCGCTAATGCCGCCCCATGCTTGAAAAATATTATATACAGCCGAGTCCTTCAAATCACTTGTACATGGGGAGTGATCGGAGGAAATCATATCAAATTTCTGGTCGATCAGGAGTTTGATGAGCTTTTCCTGTTCGTCTTGTTTGCGCAAAGGCGGAGCACATTTAGCAACAGGACCGTACCCACGCAGTGCTTCATGGTTAAACAGCAAATAATGCGGGCATGTTTCGACGGTAACATCCATGCCTTTTTTCTTTGCCTCTTCAATCTTTGTGATTGCCTCATGTGAGCTGATATGAACAAAATGCAAGGGACAGCCAGTTACTTCTGCATAATACAAAGCACGCTGTACTGCTTCTGCTTCGGCAGCAACCGGACGTGTTTCTAAATAATCATCTGCTGTTACATGTCCTGCCTCTATCTTACGGGCAGCAAGCCAATCTGTAATCGGACCGCTTTCAGAGTGAAGCGCAAGCACCTTCCCTAAGCCGGCGATAATCTTCATTCCATTCAGCAAGGTGATATCATCGACATTTTCGAATTCCTTATTGCCTGTTGTAGACAGGAATGCCTTAAAGCCAATCACGCCCTCTTCTGCAAGCTCTGCTAAATCCTCTTCATTGCCAGGAACAAGTCCGCCCCATAAGGCGAAATCTGTGTAAGATTCTGCCTTTCCTCTGTCACTTTTCAAGTAAAGAGCTTCTTTGTTTACAGTAGAAGGAATGCCGTTTAGTGGCATATCAAAGAAGGTTGTCACACCGCCAGCTGCCATCATTTGTGAGCCTGTGCAAAAGCCTTCCCAATAATCACGGCCAGGATCACTGAAATGAACATGCACATCAATCATGCCTGGAAAAACATACTGTCCAGCTGCATCAATAACAGAGTCTGCTCCTGCTAACTCAGCACCAATCGCCACAATCCTGCCGTCTTTAACTCCGATATTTGTTGTCTGTACTTTATCAGGAAAAACAACCTTTCCGTTCTTAATCAGCATATCAAACATTACTATCTCTCCTTTTTTCTCATATGTTTATACCATTACCGCTCGAATATTGTTCCTTTCTTGAAGACCGAATCTTTAAAGGTATATTTCATCAACAGGAAGTACGACAATCCGCCAACAATAACTCCAACAATCCAGCCGAGATCTACTTCAATAAATGCAGCACCTGCACCGAGCAGCATCGCAATAATTGCACAAGGATTGAAGCCTGCAAACGGGCCGGTTTCGTCATATAAATCAGCAACATTCACCGTTTGTCTTCGCAATAGATAATATTCTACGAGCAAGATGGCAACAATTGGACCTAAAAAGGCGGAGTAGATTAACACAAATGTGTTCAAGCCGGCTGCTGAATCATCTTGGACAAGCACCCATGGGAATGAACCAAATGCAAGCAGGCCCGTAATGATGACAGCAACTTTGTATTTCGCTTTTGTCAGCATGGTAATCACATATGTTGGCGGAATGATGTTCGCTACCATATTTACAGCAATAGCACCAATCACAATAAATGCCGAAACAGCTGCCGTTATATAAGGATTATCAACCACTACTGCAAATGCTTTGACCGGATTTGAGATACCTGTTGCTGATGCAAGCATCGCACCGATTGTAAGAACAAAACCATAAGCAATGAAGATTGGTGAGAAGTATAAGAAGCCGCGCTTTGTGCTGCTGACACCTGATTTCAACTCACGAGAGTAATCTGCTGCACTTAGGAAAATGGCTGCATAGTTGCCGAGGAACACCATGATGAATGCAAAGAATGGCAGCCCCCATGTCCCTTCAGAATGAACCCATCTTTCTGCAATAATTTCGCGGTGTGATGCCATAAGAAGATAAAACACATAAACAAGTCCCAGCATGATAACAACAGATGCTAAAATCTCGACCCATTTAATTGCGTGGAATCCATATAAAGAAAGAACAATTTGCACTAGCTGTATCACTACAAAGCAGATAACCGTATTATCAAAAGCACCGCCTGTCACTATTTTCGCAATCTCATTCAAAGCTGTACCGCCAAGCCAGCTTTGGAAGCCAAACCAGATGATGGCAGGAACCCCACGCAATAAAGCTGTAATGGCAGAACCCTTGATTCCAAAAGACATCCGCAGCTGCATAACATAAGGAACTCCCGTTTTATAACCGAGCCGGTCATTCAATGTAAAAAATATAGATATAATTCCAATCGCAATAATCGCAGCTACGAATGTTTGCATAAGATTCAGCGTTGCTGCTCCAGCGACAATCAAGCTTGCACCTAAGGTCATATTCCCTAAATTAACGCCATCACCAATCCACATGAACATGTACGAAAGCTTACCGACACTTCTTTCTTCAACCGATTTCGGTCTTAATGATTCATCTACATCTCCCCCATTTGGAAGTGTTGCTTCTGCAATTGGTTGACTTGCCAAGTTTGTAGACATGTTCCATCATCTCCTTTTAAATAAGTGATCCAACAACTTGAATATTATGATTATTATGAAAATTTAAGTTATAAAGAGCCCTTTTACAGTCTGACAAATGCTCCTTTCCATTCGTTATGAAAAGTGACAATAGTTGTTAATAAAACTCACATGTTTTAATATGTGTTAATAATATAAGAGTTGTTTTTGAAAAGCATTGGAGAAAATGTAAAATTTACACAAGATTTCTAGACTGTTTGCACATTTTTGGAGGAAGATCGGCTTTTGAAGTAAGCATTTAGTTAACAACACAAAAAATGGAGTTACCCTATTCTGAATACACCTCTACTTCTTTCAGTTATTAGTGATATTATGGCAGAACCAAATGTAAGCTTTTTTACATATAAGAAGAGGTAAAAATCATGAAAAAATTCACGCGAACTAAGTTTAAGCATAAATGCACTACTATAAATCTTACTTATAATAGCTATGCTAAATACGATAACCCCTTATTGCCGCAGTATTTCAATATTTCTTTTATTATAAAAATGATTGGTGAGAAGGATGTTATCTTAGTTATGTTCGTTTAATAGACTAATAAATGGATAAGCTTAACAACAGCTGAGCTTATTTGTTAGCTGACCTATATTTTTACAGTTAAGAAAAAAAGAAGCCTGTCCTTATAACAAGCTTCCTTCCCTCACTATCTAGCCTCGAGTTCATCCTCTGTCAGCCACTTATGATTCGTCACTTTTTCTCCACCGTTTGCTGGTGTATAGTCGACCATGTAAACAGTAGTTTCTACCGCTGCATCGATCACTGCTTCTGCGCCTTTCATACCTTCCATATGGTCCGCTTCTAGGGTTACTTCTGTTCCTGGGGCAAGCTTTTCGTTGCCGGCGTCTTTTATTTCCTCCTGCACGACCCATTTGTGGTTATGCACCATTTCGCCTCCGCCAACAGGAGTATAGGATACTTCATATGCAATCGTATCATAGGAGCTTAGCACCGTTCCTTCAGCATCTTTCATGCCCTTCATATGATCAGCGAGGATGGTCACTTGGCTGCCGTCAATGAATTTTGGTTCAGCGGCAAGCTCTAATCCTTCTGGCAGTTCAGCAGTGCCTGTATGTGTATGTTCTTCATCTGTATGATTATGGTCTGTTTCATTATCGTTATTTGCAGTACAACTGCCCATAATGATGGCAACTGCTAGTATTGGCAATCCTAGCATTCTCCACTTCATCTGTAAAATTCCTCCTTTATGTATTATTCCTATTGTTATCACTAAAGGAGGGGTTTTAAACATGAAGGGTTGTTATAGAAGCTGTTTGACCATCACAATTGCCATTGCCCACATAACGAGAGCGGAAGCTTTGTTGAGCAGAACAAGCAGCTTTCCTGACTTATCTGCTTTGCCTAGCATTCTTCCGGCAATTGCCAAGCAGAAAAACCAAACCCAAGATACGGCGATGCAGGCTAGAGTAAACAGCTGCTTTTCTGTGCCGCTGTAGATAAGCGAGCTTGTGCCGATTACTCCGACTGTATCCATAATTGCATGTGGATTCAACAGCGAAACGGACATGGCAAAGCCGACTTGCTTACCAGGTGTTAGTGTGTGGCCGCCGTCTGTCTTCGGCTTGCTTTTCCATATTGCATAGCCCATATAGATAAGGAAGCAAGCCCCTGCTATAAAGAGGAGGTTTTTCAGCCAAATGAATTGAAATAAAAACAACGATACTCCTAATACTGCAAGCAAAATCAACAAGGTGTCACAAATGCTTGCTGTCAAAATGGCAGGCAAACTGCTGCGGAACTTCCTGTGGCCTGCTCCTTGGTTAAAAATAAATATATTTTGCACACCTAAAGGCAGGATGAGCCCTAGTGCTAATAACATTCCATGAATAGCTGCTTCTAGCATGATATTCCCTCCAAATCGTTAATATCCATCAGTTTACGGCAACACTTCGTCCTTGTCTCCAACCAATTGGTTGGTAATCTCCCCAACCATTTTATATAATGAGACAAAAACAGGAGAACAAGTATGGATAATCACTGGAAGCCAAGCAAGCAGGGTGCTCTTCCTCTCTATCAGCAAATTTACGAATTTATTCAAAAACAGATTATTTCAGGGAACTGGCCTGTTGGCTACAAGCTGCCTCCCCAACGAGAGTTAGCTGACAATTTCCAGGTCAACAGAAGCACGGTTGTGTATGCGTTAGAGGAGCTGAAGGCAGATGGCTGGATTGAATCACAAGTCGGACGAGGCACAGTCGTTTGTCAAAATACATGGAGTTCGCTTACAGCAGGATCACGTGCCGACTGGAAAACTTATGTTCAATCAGGAACTCATCTGCCTAATATTCAAATGATTCAAGAGATAAACAAAGCAGAATTCTCCCCTACTATCATTAGACTTGGAACAGGTGAGCTGTCTCCAAGCCTTCTGCCGACTGCGATGATTCAGCAGGCCTTCGCAGAAACAGCTGCTTTGTCATTAAGCTATCCAGAAGGAAAAGGCAGCTTTCTCTTAAGAAAGGCTGTAAGTGACTATTTGCAAAAAAAGGGGATTGGCACGACACCAAATTCCATAATGATTGTTTCTGGAGCCATTCAGGCATTGCAGCTGATTTCAGTCGGCCTGCTCGACCAAAATTCTGCCATTTTGACAGAATCACCGTCTTATTTAAATTCCATTATGGTGTTTCCATCGGCAGGAATTCGGATGGTTCCACTTAACGGTGAGCTGTCTTTCTCGGCGATTAGCCGGGCAAAACGGCTGCATAATACGGCACTGCTGTATACGACGCCTACCTTTCATAACCCAACAGGTTACTGCATGGCAGAAACGAAACGGATGGAGCTGCTGGAGGCATGTGCTAAAGAACGAATGCCTATTTTGGAAGATGATGTTTACGGTGATTTATGGTTTGACTCACCACCGCCGCCTCCCTTAAAGGCACTTGATAAACATGGCAATGTTTTGTATGTAGGCAGCATGTCGAAGGTGTTAGGTCCAGGACTTCGCATCGGATTTATCGCAGCCCCAGAGCCTGTCATTGAAAGGCTCGCAGACATTAAGATGCAAACAGATTACGGCTCGAGTACACTCTCCCAGTTTGCTGTCGCAAAGCTTTTAACAAATGGCCAATATGACATGCATATAGAGAAAATGCGGCATGAACTGAAGGTTAGACGGGATTTTGTACAGAAGCTTCTGTCCACCTATTTCGCTGATCTCGCTGTTTGGGAACAGCCGGCAGGCGGCTTTTATATATGGCTGTCACTAATAAAGGACATCCCGCTGCAGCTGCTGTTTAAAAAAGCCCTTCAGCACGGTATTCTTATTAATCCAGGCACACTTTACGGCAACTTCAACAGCCATATCCGCCTGTCTTATTCGTACGCTTCCTTTGAGGAGCTCGAGGAGGGCCTGATTACGCTCGCGACAATAATTAGGAGTTTTCGCGCATAAATAAGGCAGTGTCAGCTGTTGACACTGCCTTTTTCTATTACTTCTAATCGTTTATACATATCAATCATTTCTTTGACCAGCTCATAAGTTGTCTCAGCGCTCATAAGCTGGTCTTCTGCGTGCATGAAGAGGAGGGAAAACGGCAGGCTTTCGCCGTTTGCTTCCCTTTGAATCAATGCGCTATGTGTCTTGTGGCTGATGAGGAAAAAGTTTTGAGATTCTTTCAGTTTCTGTTCTGCCAGCTCATATTCTCCTTTTTTCGCTGCATAGAGAGCTTCCATGACGAGGCTTTTTGCCATTCCCACATTGCTGATAATTGTAAAGCCTGTCAGCTCCATTGCATCCTCTGCCATTTCTATATCACGTCCTTTTCCTGCCTTTTATTTGGCATTTCATTAGTTGAAGTTAACTCCGCCATCATTGGAGATTTCTGTTTTTTCTTGCTCCTTCTCATTCTGCAATGCTATTCTGTCGACAGATTTGAAGAATGGATAGTACAGAAGGATAGAAATACCGATTTGCACGACGTTAAGTAATGCGCCTTTCCAGCCGCTGACGAGAAAGCCGGCAATAATCGGCGGTGTCGTCCAAGGGATATTCGTGCCATTTGTCAGCGGCACGATTCCAGATGCCATTGCAAAGTATGCAACTGTTGCCAAAATCAGCGGATTTAAAATAAACGGAATCATCATAATTGGGTTTAAAACAATCGGAATCCCGAAAATAAGCGGTTCGTTAATACCGAAAATCCCAGGTCCAATCGCCAGCTTGCCTAATGTTTTATACTGCTTTGATTTAGCGAACAATAACAAAATAATAGCAAGTCCAAGTGTGCCTCCAAAGCCGCCGACCTTCATGAAGTTCGCGTAAAACTGGAAGTTGATAATATGCGGAATGGCTTCACCTGCACTGAATGCAGCTGCATTGTCTGCTGTTAAAGCAAGCCAGATTGGCTTCATAATACCGCTGACAACATTGGAACCGTGAATACCGAAGCTCCATAGAACTCCTTCAAAGACGGTAACAATTAAAGTCGCCGGCAATGTGTCTCCTAAATACAGGAGTGGAACTTGAAGATAATGATAAATGAAGGCTTGAACTGTCCCAAATGGTGTTAATGAAAAGATGATGCGGACAAGATTGAAGACGATAATAACAAACAATGCTGGAATAAGTGCTGAAAAGGATCTTGCCACATTTTCAGGAACAGAATCAGGCATCTTGATTTTCCAGCCTTTTTTATCGATATAACGGACGATTTCAACAGCTGCAATCGCAACAATCATCCCTAGGAATAAGCCGCTTGCGCCAAGATTAGTTACAGGGATACCTAATCCGCCGTCTTTCAGCTCTAACATCGGTGTTAGAATGAGGAATGCTACGACAACAATGCTGATACAGGCAATGCCATCGAGCTTATATGTGCGCGAAAGACTTCTTGCCATTGCAATGATGACATACACTGTCATCACATTCATTGTCACATCATAAGGAACAGTAAAGTAGGATGCCCAATCTTCCCCTAACAGGGAACTCATGAATTCGGCATAGCCGCCGATTGGAATATTGCCAAGCAGCAAAAAGATTGAACCGATAATCAATAGGGACATAACACCAAAAAATCCGTCTTTAATTGCCGTAATATACCTGTTTCCATCAAGCTTCATTGCAAGTGGACCCATCTTGCTTTCCAGGTTCTCAATAAGTTTCTGCATGTTCTCCCCTCGTTTCTTCTAAATTTTATGAAAATACTAGCTTCCTACAAGACTCAGTGCTTGCTGCAGTACTTTTTCTCCATCCATCATGCCATAATGCTGGATGTTGATTTCATCAAGCAGAATATTCTCTCCTTGCAACCTTGCTTCTATTTCTTCCCTTCTGAACTTCACTTGCGGGCCGAGCAGCAAGGCATCAACCTTTCTGGTCTCAAGGACATCATCTATCTCTGTTGCAGATACGGCAAAGATGGTGATATCCAAGCCTTTTGCGTGAGCTGCCCGGCGCATCTTCGTCACAAGCAAACTTGTGCTCATTCCCGCAGCACACACGAGCATGACTGTCTTCACTTTTTTTGTCCCCCTTATAAGGAATTTCTCTACTTCCTCATTGTATAATGAAAGCGCTTAATTTATCATATTTGCATTTTCCGCTTAGAAGCGGAAATCTCTACATTGAAATAAAAAGAAGCTAATTGCACAAACAATTAGCTTCTTACTGTTTCTGTTTGAAATAACTCGATGACTTCCGTTTTGGACTTTGCCTTGATTACTTGCTGTATCACCCTTTTATCTTCAATGATGGAAATGAGCTGCTCATACATTTCCTCTAAATCTCCCTTTGCGTCCTTGCTTATATTTAACAAGCAGACAACCTGAACCATCTGATTTTCATTCCAGCTTATCGGCTTTGCTAATGTGCAAACAGTCCAGAATGTATCTTTTGTTTCCGGCATGGTCGGATGAGGGATTGCAACCAAATTGCCAAAGCTAGTGGAGGCAATTCCTTCCCGCTCGAGCACAAGCCTTCCATACTGTTTGGAAACAAGACCTTGTTCATAAAGGATATTGCTCAAAAATTCGATAACAGCTTCCTTCGTTTCCAGCTGTTTACCGATAAACACATGGTCTTCAGCAAGATAACTGTCTTTAGTAGCCTTCTTTGTTGAGGTAAGGCGCTTTTTTATTCCTTTTATATCGTCTGCTTCAAGAAAGTTGCTGACAACTTGCACAGGTGCTGCTAACCTTTCCGCTATCGGAATCGTGCTGATAACAAGGTCAATTGCAGAAAGATCATAGTCTGCCAGCTTATAGTAATTAATGCATTCCACAATTTCCAGCTCTCTGCTAAACTGCTCCTGCAGCCTGTAGGACAGCAGCTTTGCACTTCCCACACCTGAAGCACATACAAGAATAACACGCTTTTGCTTCCTGGCTTTTCTTTTCATACGCTCAAGTGCAACACCGATATGAAGGGCAATATAGCCGATTTCATCTTCTTCCACTTTAACGGACAGCCAGTCTTCCAAACATTTGCTGGCAATGATGGCTCCTTCAAAGGCACTTGGGTATTTCACTTTAATATCATTAACGAGCGGATTGCGAATATTCATTTCAAAGCGCAGCCGGTTAATGGCAGGCCTAATATGGAGCGCCAAAGCGTGTAAAAACTCCCGGTCTGATGTGAAATCCCAATTGAGCTCCTCTTTCAGCCTTGTTACCATACAGCTGACAATTTCTCGTGTCTCATCAAATTCGCGATACTCTGTCAGCGCATTTTCATGCAGAAGCTTCGTGCCCATCAAGTGGATAATTATATATTCAAGCTCCGCACTAGGAAACGAGAAGCCTGCTAGCGCTTCTACCTCTCCAATAATTTCTAACGCTACTTTTTTCTCGAAGGGATGCGCCTCCCCGATTGTATGCTCCAGCTCTCCCATCGCAAAGCCTTGTTCCATCCGTTTGCAAGCAATCACAATATGATTTGTCAGATTACCTAAGGAAACATCAGAAATTTCAATTTTATGAACATTTACTTTATTAATAATGATTCTTTTTATTTGGTCAGCAAAGGCTTTCTCTGATAACCTGCTATTGTTTTTAGAAGAGTCTTCCATCAGCCTGTAGTTGGCGAAGCATAATCGCTTTCTGTATTCACTCCCCGCGACATTTACACCATAGTGAGGCTTGACTAGCAGTGACAGCTTATATTTACCAAGCATTTCCCGAACATGCCGAAGATCCTTTTGAATAGTTGATTTCGAAACATACATTTCTCTCTCAAACTGCTCCAGCTTTACATAACCCTCCTGCAGCAAAAGATGTTTCAAGAGAAAATGCACCCTTGTCTTTTGGTCAGAAAAATCATAGCCTCCTGAATCGGCTTCCGTCAGAATCGGATTGATTTCCTGCTGGAACACTTCATGGTCTAATATATGTAGACAGTAGCCTTTTCCCTTAATAGGGCTGATGCTCACTCCAAGTTGTTTGCAGTCACCCTGCATATTCTTCAATTCCTTGCGAATCGTTCTGTCGCTCACACTCAGCTCTTTCGCTATCCATTCAGCCGTAACCGGTTCCTTATGTCTGCTCAGCAGCAGCAAGATTCCCCTTTGTCTCCCAGACAGCATGCCAATCCTCCCTTCGCCTGCAGTATTTCCTCTCATTATAACAGAAACCGCTTTCTTGTTTCCGAAAAATAAACAGCAGCCTGTAAAAAATAGGCTGCCGTTAGTCTTTATTCTGCATGCTCATGTAAAGCGGCACTTTCGACGTAATTAATAAATCGTCTAAGCTCCTTTACCTGGTCCCTGTTAATCTCTCCACTTTCATACATACTTTGAATTTCTGCTCTTTCTACATCAAGCACCTTTATACGAAGCTCTTCCTTCTGCTCTTCCTGTATTTCGTCATAATTTCGCGATGATGTTCGCAGTCTTTCCATCATGAGCTTGTAATCAAGGATAACTGCATGAATCTGCTGTTTGAGCTCTTCCATTTCCTCTGCATAGTCCTTTAGGAAATCGATTGCTGCCTGCATGGCCTGCAGCTGAACATCCTTGCCTTTCTCCAGCTTGGCAATCGCCAATTCCTTATCTTTACGATAAAACTTTCTTACCTTTTTCCACTTTCTCAGCATTCTTCCGACAAGATAAAGTGTACCAGACTGCAAACTGCCAGCTAATGCCTCTTCCCTGTATTCAAGCGACCTCTCAAATGTACAGAAAAGCTCTTCATCGATTTTGTTCTTATCCATTAGTGACTGGATATATCTTCTTTCTGCTTTGACTGCCTTGATGCGGATTTCCGTTTTCACATCCAATTCCACATCTGTTGCCGAAATCTTCTTGCCTTGGTCTCTTGCCAGTTCACGAATTCGGCGCCGGTATTCTCCGATTAGCTCGTAAGCGGCTGTCTTATTTTCCTCATTGACTACAGACCTGATCTGGTCGACAGCTTTCTCTAGCAGTCTCTGCTTAAATGGAGACAAATCCTTTTCTCCTTCTGCATCCTCCATATCTTCTCCTTTACTTAAGACTGGAAGAAACACGGTTGCTACAATTAATGTAAACAGAATAACTCCTGCTGCTAAAAACAAGAGCAAGGACCTTGCTGGGAAAGGATCTCCGCTGTCTAAAAAGTAGGGAATCGATAATATCCCTGCCATTGTCACAGCACCGCGCACACCTGTTAAACAGACGAACAAGGCATTTTTTATATCTGGTTTTTTAGCACCCTTGTTCAAATAACGATATTCAAAATGAGCAAACACATATGCCCAAACAAAACGAATGCCTAATATAACAAGGCCGATGGCGAGACAATAGCCGATAACGAGCCAATTGCCGATACTTGGATCTGAAACGGTCTCTCTCATCGAGGATGGAATGTTCAAGCCTAACAGTAAGAACACAACTCCATTTAATGTAAACAGAATAAGCGACCAAATATTCTCTGTCAGCACCTGTTCTTCAGGGCTTGCAGATTCGCGCCTTTCCCTTACTAATGAATGAACGATCCCGCCAACAACGACAGCGATTACGCCAGATGCGTGAAGCAAATCCTCTGTCACGATGAAAATGATGAACGGAGTAATGATATGCAGCAAGGAATGAAAAGTAACATCATTGATTCCTTGTTTGCGTAAAATAAATCGCACCCATGTGATTAGCAACGCCAACGCCGCTCCAAGCAAAGCTCCTAATATAAATTTATATACAAAATCAAGAGTTGCCTCATGCAAGGAGAAATAACCTGTCACAACTGCCGCAACAGCATAGTTAAAGGCAACTAAGCCAGAGGCATCATTAATCAGCGATTCTCCTCTGACAAGATGAAGCACGCCAGCTGGAATGTGAATGCGTTTGGCAATTCCATTAACAGCGACAGGATCTGTCGGTGACAGGATGGCTGCAAGTGCAAATGCTGCAGCGAGAGGTATGACCGGTATCATCCAATGAATGAAATAACCGCCGCCGATTGCTGTCAGGATAACAAGGATAATCGCATTTCCGAAAATCGGCGCCCTCATATTCCACAGCTCCTCTCTAGGAAAATACCGTCCGTCATTATAAAGAAGCGGTGCTACAAACAGCAGCAGAAACCATTCTGTTTCTATTTCAAAGGAGATATCCTCAAAAAAGAAAGCTAACAGCATTCCAAACGCAATTTGAGTGAGCGCCGTTGGAATGGAAGGTATGTAGTGACTGATAATATTAGATATCAGCAAGGATAATAACAGTAAAATAATCGTAATCAGTAAATCCATGGCATTCTCCCTTGAAAAAATGAAATTTGGCATAGTTTTTGTCTTGTAAGGAACTTTTATGTTAGTACGTTAACGAATGTGAAATGAAAACCAGTATTTAAGAGGAAAATTACATTTAATGTTATAATATTTACAAGTAACGGAAAATTCCCATTTTACTGTAAAGGAGGTAACTGAAATGTACTCCACTATTTTCTTCACCGTGATTGGTATTTATGTGCTGCTTTCCATTGTAATGCTGCCAGTTCAATACCGCTTTCTCGTAGCATTAAAGGAAGAAGAACGTAAGTACAAAGCAAAAGGCAAAACACAGGGAGAAATGTACGACGAGATGAATGCAGGTGAATTAGTGCTGCACAGCCATAATCAAGGAAATGCTCTATTCTTCCTTGCCAATATTATGGCATCCATCGTTTATAAAATAAAACATCCAAAGACAAGCATATAAGGAACCTTTAGCAGCCTCCACAAGGCTGCTTTGATTTTTTACCCTATTACACTAAATGGAGGCTCTATGAAAACAACGATCATCAGTGCTGCATGTATCCTGTCTTCTGTGCTATTATTTTCTACCCGTTATATGTTTATAGCCATCTTATGTACCACTCAAAACACTTCAGCAGCAAATTTTCACGATTTACTTGAAGAACATGGCGGACCCTTGCTTACTCTTAGTGTGATTGCCTTGCTTATTGGGCTCGGAATTTTACTGCCAAACCTATTTAAAAAGCGAGAAACCACCAATTAAGTAATATTTAGTATCCAACACACATATATGTATTTTTATGATAAAATAAATATATGGATATTTTTGTAAAAGGGAGCGTTGGATGAATACTAAGTGGTTAAATGTTATTTCTTTATTTTTATTTCTTGCCGCCATTACTTATAAAGTAATTGGCCATCATACAATGAATGCGGCAGGTGTAATCATTGTCTTATTGTTTATTGTCTTAAATATTGCGGCATTAATGAAGAAGGATGCTACATAGAAAAGGAAGGAAGACTGATTTGTATCTTCCTTCCTTTTATTTAAAGATAGCACCGACAGCTAACAGAACAAGAGCGACTAAATGAAGCCAAACTGTATATTTAATAATAATCAGCGCCCATAATTTCTTTCGCAGTCCAAACACAAGTACTAGCAGGAAAAATCCAAAACTGAATAAGCTGCGAATGATATTTCCTTCTATTAGGAAAAAAAGAAGATTTACAAAAAAAGATATAACAAATAAGACTATATAAGTGTTAGAACCTTTCGCTTTTTTTCTGGATTCCTGTTCAAATTCGTACATTTATGTACCTCGTATATTTCGTTTTTCATTTTCTGTTAATGATAATATACAATGATAATAGCAAAAAAAGCTGCCATCAGCAGCTTTCTAAAAAATCTTTACAAATTTAATAAGGCAAAAACGGCTCTTTATTTGTACTAGAAAGCACCTTCCCTAATTCCAATTCAACTATAGCATTAGCGTGAACAGCAAGGCATATGCCGCTTTTGCCTGCAAGCAATGTTTCCACACTTTTTTCACCGAATTTAATGCCCATGATACGATCGGTAACAGAAGGTTTTCCGCCTCGTTGAATATGACCAAGCACTAGTGGATGGATTTTAAATTCGGAATGACTTTCGATTTCTGCTTTAAACTTTTCTGCACTAATCGCACCCTCCGCCAAAATATAAATTTGGCTTTTTCCAGCAGAACTTCTCATTCCTTCTAGCACTTTTTCTAAGTTCCAGTCTTCGCTTGTGCCGATGATGCCGTCAGCAGCTGTTGCCAGGCCGGCCCAGATGGCGATATCAGAGGCTTCACGGCCCATTACTTCTATACCAAAAATATGCTTATGGCTTGCTGCTGATGTTTTTATTTTATCAATGGCATCAACGGCATTTTCTACAGCAGTGTGAAAGCCAAGTGTGATATCCGTAAGGGCAATATCATTATCTATTGTGCCAGGTATGGCAGCAACAGGGAAGCCCAATTGGGACAAGGCTTTAGCGCCTTGATAACTGCCGTCTCCGCCAATTACAACAAGCCCGTCTATTTCATGCTTCCTTAAGATATCTACTGCTTTTGTTTGGATGTCTTTGTCTGCAAACTCGGGAAAGCGTTGCGTACCGAGAATGGTTCCGCCAATATCAATGACTTTAAACAGCTCTGATTCAGTTAACAGCATAAACTCTTCCTTTATGATGCCAATATAGCCATTTACACAGCCAAAAACTTGTATTTCATGGCGTGCTGCTTCCTTTACGACTCCAAACAGGGCAGCATTCATGCCTGGTGAATCACCGCCGCTCGTAATGACTGCGAGCTTCTTCATAGTAACTTCCTCCAATACTTCTTAGCATAGGAATTCTTCTTCGATATCAGCAATCATGCCAATTCTTCTTGCATGTCTGCCTCCCTCGAATTCTGCATCTAACCAAGCCTTTACAATTTCTTTTGCTAAAACACTGCCGACTATTCTTCCGCCAAACGCTAAAATATTCGTATTATTATGCTGTTTTGATAGCCTTGCTGTTGCCGGTTCACTGCAGACTACTGCTCGGATGCCTTTGACCTTATTGGCAGCAATCGATATGCCCACACCCGTTCCACAAATTAAAATACCTGCATCTACTTTATTTGCCACAACATCCTCTGCAACCATTTTGCCATATTGAGGGTAGTCTGTGCTTTCTCCTGACTTAGGTGAATACTCTATTACATCATGCCCTAATTCTTGTAAATATTCCGCGATAACAGGTCTTAAATCATCGCCGCCATGGTCACATCCAATTGCTATTTTCATCGTAAAACCTCCTAATTATAGTTTATACAAATAAGTCTAAAATCAGCGTGCAAACCAAGCCAATAACAGAAGAAATTGTGGAAAGAACGGTATATGTTCCAAATGTTTCTTTCAGCGTCATGCCCGAATATTCCTTCACAATCCAAAACGCAGCATCATTAACGTGAGAACAAATCGTGCTGCCGCAGCCTATTGCCAAAGTTACGAGCGCTAAATTAACGTCTGGGTGCATTGCAAGCATTGGTGTGACTAAACCAACTGTGGAGATGGCCGCAACCGTTCCAGACCCAAGAGCTATTCTTAATATCGCAGCCACAATCCACGCAAATAAAACTGGTGATAATGCAGAGCCTTCGAATAGTTCTGCGATATATTCGCCAACACCGCCTTCAATGATGACTTGTTTAAAGGCACCGCCTCCGCCGATAATTAGCAGCATCATCCCAATCGAATTAATAGATTTCGTACAGGATTTCATTAAATCCACCATAGCAATGTTTCTTTTTATGCCCATTGTATAAATCGCAACTAACAGCGAAATAATCATTGCAGTGGAAGGCTCACCAAGAAATTGCAGCACCTTAAAAATAAGGCCGTCATGATAATTCAGTGCTTCTTCAATAATTTTAATAACAGCAGCAATTGCCAGCAGAATTACTGGCAGCATCGCTGTAAATACACTGATGCCAAAGCCTGGTGTTTCTTCTAATTTAAAAGATTTCTCTTCCTTAAAAACTCCGTCTGGGGTAACCTTTTCAAAGGCACTTGGCACGATTCTTTTAGCAATATTCGGATAGATGACTCCTGCGATAATCACACAAGGAATCGAAATAATCAGCCCGTATAAAAGAACAGTCCCAACATCTGCGCCAAGTCCGTTCGCAACCGTCGTAATACCTGGATGCGGCGGCAAAAAACTGTGTGTGATCAGCAAAGCCGCACTCATATGCAAAATCAATTTAACAATCGAGATTTTCACTTCTTTTGCGATTGTGAATATAATCGGTACGATTAACACAAAGGCTACTTCATAAAACAAGGCGATACCGACGATAAAGGAAGCAATAACAACCGCCCAATGAATTTTATTTTTTCCGAACTTATTGATAAGTGTCATCGCAATCCGGTTTGCTCCGCCAGCATCAGCGATTAATTTACCTAGCATAGCACCAAGTCCAAAGATTAACGCTATATGTCCTAATGTACTGCCTAATCCATTTTCAACAATTAGCCCAATCTCTTCTAAAGGTATCCCTAAAAGCAGGGCAACGATAAAAGAGACAATAATCAGTGAGAAGAAGGTATTTAATTTCAGCTTCATAATTAAAAAGATTAATATTATTACCCCAACAGATACGTAAAGTAATGGCATATTATTCACCTCAGCCTTTTTATTGGTTCGAACTTCACTACAATGAATCTATCAGTCTAGCATTATATTTGAATACGCTTTCTTTTTTACTTAACATTTGTATACTTATCTTCTTGTATGCTTATCTTCTTGTATGCTAAGTACACTAAAAAAATAAAGCAGTTACTATTAAATAATATGTTGAGAGCGCCTAAAGTCATTCCTAAGCAATCCTGTTTAGGCTATCTCAACAAATTATGTAATAAAAGCAGCTCATCATTTCCAATAACGGTCATATAAGTTTTGCATATGGTTAGTCATAATGTCTGTCGCTTTTTTTTCATCTCGTTTTTCTATAGCCTCGATGATTTGTTTATGTTCATTTAAATTTACTTCCAAATAATCTGGTCTTGTTACAGTACGATCACGTATGAACTGCCACATTTCCTGTTTCTTCATCGCATTAATGATTGCTGCCATAATATTGATGAACAATTCATTATGAGAGGCTTTTGCAATATTATAGTGAAGTGCTTCGTCTGTTTCCGGAACGTAAACACCTGACTTTGTTTCCTCTTCCATCTTGTTTATTGTTTCCCTGAGCACAGCAATTTCCTCATCTGTAGCACGCTGTGCGGCAAACTTAATGATTAAAGGCTCGATATTCATTCTAACCTCTACTATTTCTTCTGGAGAAACAGAATCAAATGAGATAGGATCGTGGGAATTGTTAGCTTGGTTTTGATTGCTTTTTACATAAACGCCTTCGCCTTGGCGGGAATAAATGAATCCATTTAACTCCAATGCACTCAGTGCCTGACGAACTGGAGCACGGCTGACACCAAACTGCTCACATAATTCTCTTTCTGCAGGCAGCTTATCTCCTACTTTAAAAGTTCCTGACTCAATCTCTGATAAGATTTGCTGATATATTTGCATATACAATTTTTTGCTGGAAACTGGATTAAAATTAATAATAACCACTTCTCTCTGCGTTAATATTATTAGATAACCTATTATACTATAAGGTTATTATATAAAATAAAAATATGTAAGCGCAATAAAAGTAAAATAAATCATAGCCGAAGCTTCTTTTATCTAAGGCTATGATTTATTTTTAGAAAGTGGTTAATTAGTCCATATGTGATCCGCCGTTAATATCTATTTCTTCCCCAGTGATATAGGATGCCTCTTCCGTTGCTAAAAACGCAATGGCTGCAGCCACTTCCTCTGTTTCACCAGGTCTGCCCATTGGAATTCCATCAATTACTTTAGCTGCCTGTTCTTCCGGAAGTGACTTCCAAATATCTGTGTTTACAAGACCAGGAGCAACACAGTTGACTGTGATTCCGTGCTGTGCCACTTCACGAGCTAAGTTTTTCGAAAATCCTAGAACAGCCGCTTTTGATGCAGAGTAATGAGCTCCCCCGAACACACCGCCGCCTCGTTTTGCTGACACGGAAGACAGACTGATGATTCTGCCGAAATTTTGTTTTTTCATTGTGTCTAGGACTGCTTGTGTACATAAGAATAATCCAAACATATTTACGTTAAATACTTTTGTAATATCCTCAATTGTCATGTCTTCAACTGTTACTTTTTGAGAGATTCCAGCATTGTTAATTAAGATATCTATGCGGCCATACTTATCTAAGACTTTTTGAACCATCGTATCATTGGATTCTTGGCTGGTAACATTCAACAGCACACCAAATGCCTCTCCACCTTGTGTTTTAATGGCATTAACTGTGTCTTCGATTCCTTCTTCATTTAAATCAGCAACTACGACAATGGCACCTTGTTTCGCAAGTGTTAAAGCAATCGTTCGTCCAATTCCCTTTTTCGAACCGCTTCCTGTTACAATCGCAACTCTATTATCTAATTTAAACATAGTATTCTCTCCCTTTAATAGTATTATTGAAGCAATTCTTGCGCTGTGTTTACGATATTTTCTATTGTTATGCCGTTCAGCTCTAATAATTTTTCATATGGAGCAGATTGCCCAAACTGGTCTTGAACACCGATTCTGCGCACTTTCCCTCTTCCTTCTTCTGCAACGACCTCACATACAGCGCTGCCTAATCCATTGATAATATTGTGATCCTCTACAGTGATGATTTTGCCGATATTCACACACTCTACAACTGCGTCTCTGTCTAATGGCTTAATCGTATGCATATCCAGCAGTTTCACAGAGATACCTTTACTTTCTAATTGCTTCGCCGCTTCCAAGGCAAGATAGACAGTATCTCCATTTGCAATAATGGCGATATCATGGCCTTCCTTTAATCGCTTCGCTTTGCCGATAATAAACTCTTCATTCTCATCGTAAATGAATGGCATCGTATCTCGTGTAAAACGAAGATAGACAGGACCATATTTCTCAGCAGCTTGCGCCACCAATTTTCTTGTGGAATGATAATCAGCACCCATCACAACTGTCATGTTAGGGATTGTTCGCAAAACACCCATATCTTCAATCGCTTGATGGCTCGCACCGTCGTTTGCTGGCGTCAGACCGCCATGTGAACAAGCAATTTTCACATTCAAGTTCGGGTAACAAATTTCCTGTCTAATTTGTTCTGCCATTCTCATCGAGCCGAAGACCGCGTAAGTGCTTACAAAAGGAATTTTGCCTGTAGTCGCTAGACCTGCTGCTAATCCAGCGCCATTTTGTTCAGCAATCCCGACATTAACATGCTGTTTCGGGAACTTATTGGCAAATTCTGTTGTTTTACAAGACTTACCGATATCAATATCTACAACGTAAATATCTTTATTTAATCCGCCAAGACGGACAATTTCATCACCAAAGGCTTCTCTTGTTGCTTTCTTTTGTAACACTTTGTTTTCACTCATTATTTTAGCCCTCCCTCTAATTCTGCCAATGCTTTTTGGTATTCTTCATCATTAGGAGCAATTCCGTGCCAAGTTACCGAATGTTCCATAAAGGAAACACCTTTTCCCTTTACAGTGTTACAAACAATACATTTCGGTTTGTTATTCTTAGAGTTTCTTGCGCTGTCTAGTGCTGCAACAATTTCCTCCATTGAGTGGCCGTCTATTCTTGTTGTTTCAAAACCAAAGGACTTAAACTTCAGCTCAAGATCTTGGTTCGGCATAATTTCTTCTGTTGGACCATCAATTTGCAGTCCATTATCATCCACAAAAACTACTAAGTTATCTAATTCATATTTAACGGCGCTTTGTGCAGCTTCCCAAATCTGTCCTTCCTGACATTCGCCATCACCAACCATTGCAAACACTCTATATTCTTTTTCGTCTCTTTTTCCTGCCAACGCCATTCCGACTGCACATGAAAGACCTTGACCTAAAGAGCCTGTAGAAATATCAATTCCTGGACACTTCTTCATATCCGGATGACCTTGGAATGGAGACCCCATTTGGCGAAGTGTATAAATGGTGTCATACTCAACAAACCCTCTTAGCGCTAAAGCCGAGTATTGAATTGGACAAACATGCCCTTTTGATAAAACGAAACGGTCTCTATCTTCCCAATTAGGATTGTTTGGATCGATGTTCATTTCCTTAAAATACAGTGCCGCAATAATATCAGCCGCCGAAAATGAACCTCCAGGATGCCCTGATTGTGCCTTATGAATCATCGTCAGTGCCGTTTTTCTAAGATCAACTGCATTTTGCTTTAACTCTTCAATAATTGTTGCATTCATATTAATCACCCCAAGGAATTGAATTTTAACCTGTATACTTATTTACTTGTCTACTTGTATACTAAGTTACCTTTGTTTACCATTATAAAACGTTTTCAACATTTGTCAACAGAAATGTAAACGATTTATTTGGGTGGATTTGTTATTTCTCTATTATTTATTAGAATTTTCGCTATTTAACGACAACAAAAAACGCTAAGCAGCTTTGCTGTTTAGCGTTTGAAAGTATTTATTTATCCATTTCCTTATCTTGAGTAAAAAAGAAAATAAAAATCACGAGAGATAATGCGATTAGAAACTTCCCTGTACTGCTCGTTCCTTTAATGACAGGCAAATCTGTTAAACTCATTCAGAACACCTCACTAGCTTTTTTAAGTTTATCCACTAGCTGTGTATCGAGACGAAAGCTGGTATTGACAATATTTCTGAATTCCCTTTGATTCTTTTTTAAGTATGGAAGAACCGGTACTACCTTTTCCCTTCCAAAAATGGGTCCGCTGATACTTAAAGAAAATCTCGCATCTGATGAGATAAACAGACCAACAAGATTAATTTCGTCCTTTATCAACAGAATGGCTAAGATAATATCAATAACATCTAATGAAATATCAGCAAACTGATTGCCCTTTTTCGCTTCTAGCCTAGATCCACCTGTAATTGGCCCGCCGACTGTAAAACCAAAGTAACCTGGACCAAAGTAAATTCGGCTAACGGTTATTTGCCCAGTTAAAAGCAACGAAGCAATCACAATATCAATATCCCGTTGTATTTCCCTTAATAAACGACAATCTAAGGTTTTGTCCTCCAGCTTCATTACACTCACCTAAAAACCGACATAGATAAATTATATGCATCGCAGTTCAAAACGGTTGATTGTCTAGAATGAAAATACCTCTTTCATTTGACCATAACCCTACTTCTGATAAGCTGGGATTTTTTCTAATTTTTAATTTTGTGTTTGCTTATTTGTTGCTTTGAATTTTAACGCAGAAGCTAAGATGACGACAAAGCCTACAACTCCAATCCAAACAAGGGTAGAAACAGAATCCCAAGTTAAACCTTTATCAAAGAATAGTAGTTCTCGTAAGCCTTCTACCATAAATCGCATCGGTAACCAAGAATAGACCCAGTTTTGATAGAATGGTGACATCATTTCTGGAGCCATTGCCAGTAATGGTGCACCAAAGAATAGCATTAAGATAAAAATAGGCATACCTCTTAGTCCCATAATGGAAAGGACAGCTGAAATCATTAGAAAATAGCTAAAGGATGTTATCGATAAAAATAAAGCTGTACTCAAAAAATCAGGAATATGAAGTCCTACCATTCCATCTGCCAGCCAAGTTAATCCAAATCCTACGACCAGTGTGATAATTGCTCCAATAAAAACCTGCACACATCTCACTACTAAACTTTCTTTTCGACTAGTTATGGTTGCCTTTTTAAGTGAAATAAAAATAATGGCAGCACTCGCTAAGCTTGCCATCCAAAGAGGCTGGAATAAAGAAACAGGTGCATTGCCATTAGCACTTTTAGTACCAGTTTCATTAACATTAGTAACTTTTGAAGTGATAGGTGTTGCCAGGGCTTCAGCTTGTTGTATGCTTATTGCTGTTCCTTGTTTTTCTAGTCCATTTAGTAGTTGTGTACGAACATTGCTGTTTATATTGTCCACTACACCGTTCAAAATTTGCCCTGCCAATGTTGATGCCATTGTATTCATACCTTGATTAATAAAGATTTGAAGTTCAGATGGTGAAGCAGGTGCTGCTGTTTGTAAAGAAGCCTGGTTAGCACTAAAATCTTTCGGAATAACCATGGCTGCATAATATTCCTGGTTATCTAATCCTTTTTGAACTTCCTTAAGACTACTTACTTCAATCCATTTGACTGCAGGGTCTTCTTGGTCTGAAGTTGTCTGTGAATTTTCTTTAATCATTTCCACTATTGTTTTGCCCACATTCATTTCTGATTGATCTGGTATCTTCACTCCAGCATCCTCATTCACAATTGCTATCGGCAGATTTTTAGGTACTGGTTGGACCGACGGAATTAATGTTAATAAAAATATAAATATTATGACCAATGTAATGAATGGTGATAACAGTAATAGTTTGTTTTTAAACATATTTGAACTCCTCCAAAAAGATAAGTATAATAAACGAACAACGTGTTGTTTATTATCTTCTAAATTATATGGATGAAATGTACTTCCTTCAATAAGCAAATAAATAGTATATGTTGGATAAAGAACACCTTTATAAATTGTGTTGGATAACAACAAAGGAGGAACCTGAGATGTCTGAAGGTAAAACTGATTTAAGAGTCACTCGAACGAAGGAATCTATTCTAGACGCATTGATAGAGTTAATAACCGAAAAAGGTTTTGAAGCCATTACAGTTAAAGATATAACAACTAAAGCAAAAATTAATAGAGGAACATTTTATGCCCATTATCAAGATAAATTTGACTTAATGGCAAAATGTGAAGAAGAAATCATGGAGGAAATGTCCAGTATTGCAAAGCAAAACTTCCCCAGTGTTATTGCTTCACTTGAGGCGGATGCTCCAGTTGTGCCACCATTTCCTCTTACCGTTGCATTATTTGAATATTTAAACAGTAATAGTGCTATTATGAAAGCTTTATTAGGTCCAAAAGGTGATTTATCATTTCAGACAAGACTGAGAGAATTTATCTGGAATTCACTTTATGGAAACAATCCAAGCTCTCTTGTAAAAGAAGAAAATTTCCTTGTTCCAGGGCAATACTTGGCATCCTACATGGGAACGGCATTGATTGGAGTAGTGCAACAGTGGTTGCATAGCGGCAGGAAGGAATCTCCCCAAGAAATGGCTCGTATCCTGACAACCATTACAGTCAACGGTCCTCTTTATGCAGCTGGGTTAAAAAATAACTAACTATTAGAAGCGAAGAAATGCATCGACTTAGCCCAACATTCTTAAATTTTTCATTTACATACAAAAAAAACGTAAAATCCCAGCTCATTCACAAAACTAGCTGGGATTTTTATTAAGGACTTACTACGACACCATTAATGGGTTTTCAGTAGGATATTCAGGAACTTCAGCTGACTCATGAAATTTGTATATTTCTATGAATGATGGTGACGGGCACTTTACAGATAATGCAGGTCACTGATTGCTAACATTCAAGTAAAAATAAAAAAGAAATTATATTTAAATAGCAAAACAAAAAAAGGAATCAGATCTCCTTCTGATTTCCTTTTTTCTTTTATTCCCTAACCCCAACCGGAAGATAATAAGATAAATTATTCGTAATAGTACCTCCAGCCCGAAGTCCGATGGCTGAGGGCTTTCCATTAAGAAGGAAGCTGCCGATAAGAAGGCTCCCTTCTTGTCGGCCTTTTTCTGTCTGTATTGATGCTTTTGGATGCTCGATGTACTGCTGATAGACAGGGAGAAAGTCGGTATAGGACTTCTGGGTATCCGCAAGTGCGAGCCTGCCGCTCCCTTTATATATTTCAACAGTGTCTCCTTCTCTGCCAAAGGCTGGCTTCTTCACAAAATCCATATTCCGCTCTATGAAGGGTTCAGCCTCGAGGTAGGTTGGCAGAAAATAGGACTCGATCCAGTGATGCTCTTCATCTGTATAAAATGGATGTCTTTGTTCATGCAGATTCCAAATAACTGCCTGAACTGCTTTGTTTTGCAGCAGGAAGGCAGATGGTGGATTGATGATGGACAGCTTCCCTTCCTCAACAAGCTCTAACAGCCAGATGCCAATTTTATTTTCTTCTTCATCTTCATCAAGAATAAGATTTTCAATTGGAAAGGTTTGTCTGTACAGGATGTCAATTTGATTTCCAGCCTCGTCAAACAGCCCCTTCCCCTTTTCAATCTGGAGCTTATGCAGCGGTATGTATGTGCCGGTTGTTTCTGAAATGTTCAGCAAGTACAGGCTTGTTTCTTTATCTTCGATATTGTCGTCATGGGCAGTAAAGGCAATCGTTGGCCTGTCCTTGCCAATTGCTTCTGCCGCTTCCTCGATCGCAGTGCGGACAGCTGTCTTTAATGCCTGTTCCAAGCCTGCATTCGGGTTTGTTACGGCAAACTCTGAGCATACTTTGCCGTTTATGGAAAACAGCTCTTTAATAAAGGTTGGTGTGTCTGCGTTAATTTCTATGCATTTATAGCTGTCTTGATATGGGATTAAATCAAGCCTGGAAATAACACTTCTTATTGCCATTGTCTCCAGACGCAAGAAAGAGAAGGCTTCTTCTGGAAAGCCCATTTCCCGCAATGTCCGGTCTGGCACTTCCTTTAAAAGCTCCCATGTTTTAAAGAATATTCGCCCAGTATATTCACTGACTTGGCGTATCTTTTCCACTTCTTCCTGTGACAGCATATGCACATCATAAAGGGCATACTCCTCCCCGTAAAGGTCTGCCCAGAAGCGGTCTATCTGCGAATAGAAGCGCCTTCTGTTTTCTATGTGGCGATCCATTCTATTCCTCCTCCAAATCCTTTACATACAGGACGTATACGCCTCTGTCTTCATCGATTTCTGTTGAAGTTACCTCCATTTGGCCAACATTGGGAATATCCGTGATATCTTTCAGTAAAAAGCGAATCACATCAAAGTGGCTTGCGACAGGAATGGAAGCAAGCAATTGATAATTATCTGCTTCACGATGCTTTCTAAACTCGATATGGATGCCTTTGCCTCTGTAGTTCTTTTCATCAAGCACGGTGACATTTCTGCCTCTGTCCTGAATGACGAGAATTTCCTCATTGCCTGACATCTCATTGCATACAAGCTCATATTGCTGGCCTCTCATGATGAGGTATGTGCATAATTGCCTTGCATACAGCTCATCAATACCAACATCCCGAACATCATACTCATAAAATGGCTCATAGTTTCCGTTGCCTTTATCAATAAAATACGTCAGTTTTTTCATTTTACAGCTCCCTCATTAATAGGACAGGCATTTTGCCACAATCCAGCCAATCGCAAGAGATAATGAAAACAGCATGACGCCCACTGCCCGATTATCTTCTTTAATAGCATTGCTGATACTGAAGCGGATTGTAACTACCTCTGCCAATACGAAAACGACAATCTGTGCTACAATACCGATTGCTCCCCAAATCGCCATATCTATCAGTGAAACCGAATATTCAGCTGCTGCTCCTAATACTATTGCCAAGCCGACGACCTTACCGCCGAGGAGCAATGCCGCACTGACATTTTTCTCTGCAATCAGCCTCATTTCATTTATTTTTGGTGTACTTAACATAAATAACAGAATACCGATAACTAGCAGCACAATTGCTACTCCTAAATAAGAACCGAAATTAAGGTATAAGTTCACGTTTACACTCCCTTTCTAAAATATATTAGCCGCCATAGCTTTTTTTGCCGCTTCCGAAGCCGCTTGATTTATTGGTTGAATCACTGCCACCGCTCACACTTGAACTGGAGCTGCTTGATTGCTGCTGTTTCTTATAGCTCGTATTTTTAAGCAAAGAAGACTTTGAATTATAATATTTTCCACCGTAGAAATAATGGCCGTAATATCTGGAATTGCTGTCCTCGCATTCCCAGACACCATCATCATCATCCCATTCCCAATTGGTGCAGTTTGTATCATCTGGTACTGGTGGAATATCGCTATTGCTTGATGAACTGCCTGTTGCTGTTCCGCTGCTGCTGCAGCCGGTAATGCCAATAAGGACAGCTGTTGATAAAATCCCTGTCATGACTGTTTTTGTTTTCCCCATGTTAATCACCCCACTCTCATGATGTAACTATACGAATATATCTTCATAAAGATTCTATATTTACAAAAAAATAGTCAAGTTACCTAATCTATTCCTTTATAATTACTTTACAGCATTTTTTCAATAAAAAAAGGGGTGGCATACATGAAAGTAAATATTGCGGTTAACCTTCCAATTGAAAATCATGAAGTTCCTGACCTCAGGGAGGCTGTTGGCTGGGGAAGACGGGATAAGGACTATCCTTCTTTATTAGAGAGATGTAATTTCTGGGCTGGCGGCAGGGATGAGTTCGGCAAGCTTGTCGCATTTGGCTATGTATGCGGGATGGGCTTGGAACACGGTTATGTGGAGGACATAATGGTCCATCCAAGCAAACAAAAGCAAGGTATTGGCATGGAACTTGTCACAGCATTGATTGCGGAGGCAAGACAGTTCGGGTTAGGAATTCTGACTGTTTCCTTTGATGAGCATAATGCTAACTTTTACAAAACGTCCGGTTTTACGGTATCATCCGGCGGTGTGCTTTACTTGGACTAATAAATAATCCTCCAGCTCTTATGGCAGGAGGATTATTTTTCCGATGTTTTTTCTGCTTTCCAACAAGCCATGAGCAGCTTGCCCCTCGCTTAATGGAAAGGTAGTTATGGAAGGAAGCAAAAGCTTGCCTTCTGCCATTAGCTGAAACAGCTCGCCTGCGCGGGTGATTCGGTTTTCCCTGGTAGTTAGGACATTCCACAAGTCTCCACCTGTGAGTGTTTTGCTTGTATCCATCAACATACGAGGATCTATGAGCGGTGGATTGCCGCCAGCCATTCCGTAAAATACTACCGTACCGCCTACCTTTACTGCTTCAAAGCTTTGCATTAAAGTTGCTCCGACCGCATCATAGACTGCATCCGCTCCCTTAGTATCGGTCAATTCCTGCACGGAAGCTGTCCAATTATCAGCATATGTGAGCGTATGGTCCGCTCCTGCTTTTTTGGCCGCCTCTGCTTTAAGCGCTGATGACACAATGGCAATCACTTTTGCTCCTTTTATTTTAGCCAATTGAACAAGCAGCTGACCGACACCGCCTGCAGCTGAATGAATAACCACTGTATCTCCTTGTTGGACAGGGAAACTGTCCGCTACCAAATATTGAGCAGTCAAACCTTGAAGCAGAACAGCCGCTGCGTCTGTAAAGGCAATATTATCAGGGATTGGGATGGCTTTATGAAATGGGACTGCCACTAATTCGGCATTAGCATAAGGTACATCAGCGAAAGCAATGGAGTCACCAATCTTAATTCCCTGCACCTGTTTGCCAACAGCTTCTACAACTCCTGCCCCTTCGTAGCCGAGAATATACGGCGGTTCGCCTTCAAGATGATAATGGCCCTTTCTTCTGTAAATATCAGCATAATTCAGCCCGATTGCTTTTGTCCTTATTAGCACTTCATCTTCCTTCATAACCGGATGAGGCACATCCATATAACGCAACACTTCCTTTTGTCCAAATTCCATAAAGCATAATGCCTTCATTAAAAATCCTCCTTTTAAGTTCTTATTTCCTTATCTTTATTTTATAATGGTAGCATTAATCAAAAAAGCTGAATATAACTATTTAAATCATCGAAAAAACCGATTTAGAGGTGGGAATATGGAGATTAAACAGCTAAAAACATTTAAAACTGCAGCAGAAAATTTAAATTTCACGTTGACTGCCAAGCAGCTCAACTTTGCACAATCGAGTGTGACAGCCCAAATAAAAAGTCTTGAAGCAGAGCTTGGTACTCCGTTGTTTGAACGGCTCGGCAAGCGGATTGTCTTAACGGATGCAGGAAAAAAATATAAGCAATATGCCGATGAAATAATCAGACTGTCAGAAGAGGCGCATACATCTATTAATGAAAAAGCAAGGACAGGCAAAATTATTATTGGTGCGCAAGAAAGCCAATGTACTTACAGGCTGCCGCCGATTTTAAAGACATTTAAGCAGAAATATCCTGAGGTGAAGGTTATTTTCAAACCGGCCCATTCTGATGAACATGCCAGAGAAGGACTGTTAAAAGGGGAATTGGATGCTGCTTTCATTACCGATATCTCCCGGAGTGACACTTATCTGCATACAGTCCGGCTTTTGGAGGAGGAAATGGTGCTCTTTGTCGCCTCTGATCATCCACTAGCTCAATTACAATATGTGTCTCCAGAGGAATTAGCACAGGAAACCTTGCTGTTGACAGAGGAAGGCTGCTCTTATCGGACAGCGTTTGAAGAAACATTGGCACTCTCAGGGAATTATGCACGCTCCAAGGTGGAATTTTCTAGCATTGAAGCACTTAAGCAATGTGCCCTTTTAGGGATGGGTGCTGCCATATTGCCGTTAATGGCGATAGAAAAAGAGGCTGAGACTGGTTTAATTAAGAAGCTGGATTGGGGCAATAGTCTTCCATCTATTTATACAAATCTCGCCTGGCACAAAGATAAACATCTGTCGCCATTGCTGACAGACTTTATTAAGATCAGCTCTAAGCTTTACTTGTCGGGAGGCAGCATATTGGCGACTTGATTTCTTAGCCAATATGCTCTCTCCCCTTTAGCCAAGCATATATCGCGATTTAAGGAGACCGACATGATGACGCTCATGGCCAGCAATAATATAAGCAATAGAGTTTACTGTGAATTCTCCATTGTTGGCAAAGCCTGTTTTCATCCAAGATGCTTTTGGCAGCCCCTTTAACAAAGCAACAGTGGCAGCTCTTACAACAGTCCATTCTGCCAGAAGATCAGCTATCGTTCTGCTTGAAAAGTTAGATTCTTCCACATACCTTTCATCATCATACCCAGCAAGCGGTGTTTGATCTCCCCTTGCCATTCACAATATCCGATAGTTCATAATTCGCTCTGTATCCATCACATGGCCGACAACCTCAAGCACACTCCATTTTCCCTCTGCATAGCGGAAATCAGCCTGCTCTTTTTTTATGTCTGCAAGCAGGTTCTTCGTTTCATGAAGCTGGCTTTCGAGGATTTCAATGATATTTCCCTCAGGCACAAGGTTAACATAATTACGGTAATGCTCTGGATAATCTGTAATTGCTGGTTTCAACTTTGTCACTCCTTTTTTAGTGTCTCTTAATTGATTCTGCTTTATTTCCAGTTTTTCCTTCCTCATTAATTTCAGAATACTGCTTTATAAAATAATTGCAGCAAAAAAGAGTATGCATTACTAGTGTTAAATTTTATTGAATAAATATGGTAAAAGTACAGCTTTATCTATACACTAAGCTTATTAAATTACGAGTTACCATAGGGAGAGTGTAAGTCGATTGAAAAGAGTAGATGTTGTTTATGTTTTGCTGTTTGATGATGAAAAAAAACATGTCTTAATGGTGCAAAACAGCGGCAGCAATGGTCCTTACTGGACATTGCCAGGCGGGGCTGTTGAACAGGGCGAAACTCTCATGGATGCAGCTGTCCGAGAGGGAGCGGAAGAAACAGGATTAGAGGTTGAGGTAGGCGGAATTTCTTCAATTACAGAAAAATTTTTTCCAGACAGAGGTCACCATGCTGTCTTTTTCACCTTTTACGGAAAAATTATGAGCGGGAAATTAGCTATACAGCAGCCTGAAGAGATTGAAGCTATCGCTTGGATGGAGCTAAAGGAAGCAGAGCAGTATATATTCCTTAAAGAGCAACAAGGATTGGACCAAGAGGAAGTATCTGTGCCATATTTACTTTTCCAACCATAAAAAAAGGATGGGCATCCCATCCTCTTAATTATAGCCTCTTTCTCCAAACGGCTGCAGCTCTGCTAGCCATTTTTCCTCCAGCTTGCCTAGTTCTTCTTTTTCATTGAAATATGGATCGTTCTTTTTCTTTAAGACTTCCAGCACCTCAAATGTGAAGGCATCCTTTCCATATTCCTTCCACTCAGCTGCTAACCCATTATTCGTATGTCCACCGTTTTCGAGTGTGAATTTCACACCGTTTAATGTTTTCAGATTTCGTGTGCTTCCAACAAATAGCTTGCCATTTTCACGATTTTTAATGAGATAGATACCTGCTTCGACTGGTGTTTCTTTATATAATTGCTTTAATTCCTTTTTCCTGTCCATTTTATTCACCTGCTTGGCATTATTTTTTGACCCAGTATTCGCTTCCGTCGTCTTTCCTGTCAATAAAGCCGTACTCAATCAGCAATCTTCGAATTAGTACATAGTCTTCATAGATTGGCTTTAGTAAGTCATTCAGAGCTGTTTCGCTGTATATCACTTCATTATCGATACTTTTCATAATCTCTCTTAAAATAATCAGCCGCTGCTTTTCTTTTAAAGGGAATTTTTTCAGCTTTGCTTCTGGCTGGTTCTCAAAATATTTGCGAATTGTTTTCTCTTGTTCTTCCTCTGTGATGTTATAGCGGTCATCCACTTGTTTTGCTGTTTTATGAATAGGTACAAAGCTTGGCGCATGGCCATCTTTTTCCTTTAACAGCTCCATCAGTGCAAGAAAGGTTCTTGCCTGCCTTTCCTTTTCCTTCAACACAAAGCGGTGGTGACGAATCGTTGAGGCACTGCCGATTTCAAGCTCCTTCTGTACCTCTGCATCACTCTTACCTTGATAAAAGAGGCGAAGCAGATTGCTTTGGTGGTCAGTTAGGCCTGTTATTTTTTTATCAAGACTTATTAAATATTCAAAAACAGATTGATGGCTTCTTTCAATATGAAGCTTCATAAACTTTTCCGCTTCGTACAGCACATTTCCATCAGGATAGATGATTCCTTTTTCAACTGCTTCACCGCATAAAAGACAGATAAAAGTGTCCGTTTCCTCGACATATCCCTTTTTTAAGTCTTCTAGGGTTGATTTGCTAAAATAGTCTTCCTTCATAAACAAACACTCCGTTTAAAAGTTTGTATTTAAACAAACAAATTTTACTTTCGTTTGTTTATATTCTATGCATTTTTAAATTAATTGTCAATAACTCAAAAAAGGAGAGGATACAGTTCTCTGCATCCTCTCCTTTTAAGGCTATTTATTCTTAATAGTAATCTCGACTATTTCCGGGGTGTTAAACACCCTTTGTGGAATAATACTGTTGCCGAGCCCGCGATTTACAATCATTGCTGTTTCATTTTTTTCAAACATACCTGCAGTATACTTTGGCATAAAGCCTTGGTCAGGTGCGACTAATCCGCCAACAAAAGGGATTCTCACCTGGCCGCCATGTGCATGTCCAGACAATACAAGATCGATATCATGCTTTTCATATAAGGAAAATAGCTCAGGTCTATGTGATAACAGCAGAACAAAATCCTGCTCTGTCACGCCTTCTAGAGCTACTTTCAGCTCCCCTTCAACTGTTAATGCCGCATCATCGTTTCCGCTGACAGCTGGATCATCAACACCTGCGATAAGAAGCGTCGTTCCGTTCATGTGAAGCTTTTCCTTCCGATTATGCAAGATATTAATATTGGCCGCCTTTAACCCTTCCTCCAACTGTTCATAACGCCCAGACCAATACTCATGATTTCCAGTAACATAAAAGGTTGGTGCAATAGCTGCAAGCTGCTTCATTAAAGCAAGAGCAGCTTTTTCATTATATTTTTTCTGGTCAACAAGATCACCTGTAAATGTAATAATATCAGGTTTGACTGCTTTCACCTTGGTAACGAGCCGCGTCTGATTCTCACCGAATTGCTTGCTGTGTAAATCAGACAGCTGAACAATTTTCACACCAGCACCAGCTAACTTTTGTGATGTTATGGTATAGCTGCTCCAATCTAGTCTGTTATTTTGGTAATAAGAAAACAAGGCTGCACAAATGATAAGCCCAGCTGCAAGCAGCAGGTTCCTTTTCTTCATCATAAACCTCTAAGAGTCTTGTGTGCGATTTTGCCATTCTACATCAAAACCGCCTCGCAAGCTTTCCCCTTTTACTATTATTGTATAAGTATCGGTTTTATCTATATTCAGCTTGAGCTGACTTGGATTTGTTTTTATGGAGGAGACAGTTCTGTTTTGTTTATCAACAATATAATAGCTGTATCCGCCGCCATTTTCATTTTTTACCTTTACCGTCACAAGTAGCTCCTCACCCTTTTTCACTTCAATTGGTATTTCCTTTGCCCCATCAAAGTATAAAAAATAAGCAGAATATGAGTTTTTGCCGACAACCTCATTCCATTCCTTTTTGATTGTTGTATCTGGTAGGGTAATCAACAAGCACAGGATGGGAAGCACACAAAAGCTGTATCTGAATAGCTTGAGTTTTCTTGCCAAACTCTTCCCGAAATAAAGCAACAGTGTGCATGCGGCACTAAGCAGGACAGAGACAACAATTGTGTAGCTCGGTTTGAGCAAAAGAAAAAACATAACAGCTGCAGCTGTGTATGCTGGCAGTGTCCATTTTGGATAGCTTGCAGCAATCTGGCTCACTAAAAAAGAACCAAGAGCTCCGCTGCACCAAAAAAGAAGCCAATAAGATCCACCAACCGTAAACGCATACATATTCCAGTCAAAAAACAGGATTAATCCCATATAAAAAACTGCCAAAAACCCTGCACCAGCAATATCACTGAGCAAGCACGCTTTTCTATCCATTATTATCCTCCTGTCTGCTACTCTACCAATATATTACCAGATTAGGAGGAGAAAGTTCCAATTTTTTCTATTTAACTATTTTTATTCTACGTTTTCAGCATAGCGTTTATTAAGCTTTTCGCGTTGGGAATGGAAGATTTCTTCAAGAGAAATGTCATATTTGTTAGCAATAACAATAATATTGCCTAACACATCGCCAAGCTCCTCTGTCAATTCCTGTCTTTGCTGATCAACTGTTCCTTCCGCTTCGTCCGGTCTGTCTCTGCCAATTTCTAACGCCCGTATCGCTCTTGCAACCTCGCCTGTTTCCTCTGCCAAAAAACCGATGCGGATGAAAATATCCAGCTCGGACCAGCCCCGTTTTTCATAATAAGCTTTAACCCATTCTTGAAATTCATTTACATTCACAAAAATCCGCCTCCCTTTTTTTACACTATAAATCTTATCAAAAAATCTTTGTGCAAATAAGACAGACACCTAAGTCATGGACACAAAGCCTTCACTATTAGGTTTAAATGACTAAGTTTTTCATTAGAGATATTTCATATAATAGGATTTAAAGGAGGATGTTTATGAAAAGCTGCCATTTTCTCGTGGTCTTGTTCTGATGAATAATATCACAGCAAGTCTTTTAGCCGGAATCACTATACTATTCATGAGCCTATCTGTGAAAAAACTCGAAAGAAAAAAGAACCAATATACAAAGGCAAGGTTCTATTGGATACGCACAAGTCTTCTTGTTATTCCAAGTGTATTAATTATGGTCATTCTATATTATCTATCAAAATAAGCCTTTCTAAATGGTTTTTGCCATTACATAAAATATCATATCTTCACCAGTAAACATATATGTTTTTCGGAAGCCAGCACGTTCATAAAGAGTAATTGCCCGTTCATTAAAGGCTGCGACAGTGAGGCGGACGGAGCTGCTGGTTGTTTTAAGCTGGTTCAAAATATAGCGGATAAAGCTCGCCCCCATTCCCTTTCCAGTCAGTTCAGGCTTCATTCCTAAGCCAATATCTAGACTATCCTCCACATAAACACCATAAAACAGCCCGAGGGGAACTTGCGCAGAAGTACCCGTACAGTAAAAACCAATCAATGCCCCGCCGTCATCCAACACTGCAAAATAAGGCTCTTCAAGCAGTTCTTGCATCGACTCTTCCTTATTATGATCATTGTAAAAATCATATGGCGGTTCATACTTCCAGCTGAGGATTTCCTCTGCCCAGCTTTTTGTCATTATCGCTGTTTGCATGCTCCTAACCCTTTCTAACGTTTGTTCTTTAGTCTATCATTATGGCGTTAAAAAGGACATCAGCTTACTCGTGATGTCCTTTAATAATACGCAGCATCGTGTTAGCATTTTTCTGAAACTCATAACCGACCTTCATTTCTTGTGCTTTATAACCTTTTGCTGTCAGTCTATCAATCAGCTCATCCATATGAGCATATCTATTGCCGTCAAGATCTGCTGTCGGAAAAATCCGCAATTCTTCGTTTGTCACTCTAAGCAGTTCATCGATTGCAGCAAAATGAAACTCCTTATCCAGTCTGTCTGCATACGTGAATAAAAAGTGGGCTGACAGCACGATATCAAATTCCTCTTCTGCGAAGGGCAAAGTTGGCAGAGTGCACGGAATATACTTTTTAGGGTTACTAGCTCTGTCCTGGTAATAGTCGTTAAGCGCTGCTTTTCGATGCTTTAGCAAGCTTGTGACATCATTAAAGTAGTTCCAGACAAAATGTTCCTTTACTTTTTCAAGAGCAGAGGCAGTATGCTTTATGTCTTCAAGACCTTTTTCATACAACTCATCATTTCCATAGTAATAAGCTATGTCTGATGCTGTTATATCTAGATGCTGCTTTGTCCCTTTTGCAGTAAAGGAACAGGCACCTGCTGGACAATCTAGTATCCGCTTACCTTTTAATTCTTCTAAAGACAGTGAGAACATATCGATATATTCCTCATATGTCCTGCCGATAAAGATAATTCTTTCTAGTGAGAGCCCTTCCTTTTCTATTGTCCTCACTCCTTTTTTATTTTCCAGACATATTCATCTTTTTTATTCCAGTATAATTTTATGCCTTTGTTAATAATGAATGCCTCTTGTTTTCCGGGTAAACAGTCTCCCCTACCGTCCTCACAAACAGCGCATCACCCTCTTTAGGCAAATGCCTTGTTGACAAACCAGTCAGGTTGTCTAGGGTAAAATGAAAGACCACTTCAGTCGTATCAGCCTTTGCGATTTGCGCTAGTAATTTCTCAAGAACAATGGAATGACTCGCCATCACTTCATATAGATGAAGTTTATTCCCTTCCATCTCGCAGATAACGATAACTTCCTCTTTTTCCAAATAATAGATATGCTCATGAAATACATTCAAGCAATAAAACAGCAGAATCCCCCATGCCCCCTCTGTCGAAAATGCTTGAGACAACGGTTTTCTCCTGCGTGCCACAGACTCAATGAACCGAAGATCGTCTACACTTTTTCCATTGAGCTTACGAACAGTCACACCTTCTGTCTGTTTATGCTTGTACTCAAGAAAGAACTCTTGCTCTTCCACTTCTTTAAAACCGAATTTCGGATAAAAATCCAGCACTTCATTGTTAGCAAAAAGATATATTATATCTGTTTTCTCCTCATAATCTGCAAGGACTTTTTCTAATAAACTGCGAGATAATCCACATCCCCTGTAGTCTGGATGTGTCATAACTGTACCGATTTGCACAGCCTTCTTCTTCTGTCCTGCTATTAGTAAATCAATTAGATTAACAGAGACATTAGCAACAATCTTTCCGTGATCATGAAAAGAATATGGAATATACCGGTCATTCCAGCAGTCTTTTTGATACCATTCCTCAAAACTTATCCCAAATACACTGCTAGCAAGCTCTGAAAAACTTTGCCGCAAAACGTCATCTTGTTTGTAATCTTTCACGAATTTCAACTTTTCCATTTATATCCCTCCTTTACTTCTAAACTTACATATCCATTATATGACTATATGTGCAGAAAAAGTAATCTTTCGACGAAGATTACAACAGAGTAATAATTATTTCAAAATATTAATATATTGGAAATTATCTTTGAGAATCATTAGAAAATCCCTTGAAAGGAGGAAGGGATACTGTTTATAAGACTAGGAGCCTCAGCTTGGAATAATTTGCTCTGTTTCTTGATTATCACTCTAGTGAATGTACATGTTATATTATTAATAAGAAGTATGTGCGAGGAGTGATAACATGGATTTTATTGCGATAGATTTTGAGATTGCGAATGAAGAGATGGACAGTGCCTGTTCGGTCGGACTTGCTTATGTGGAAAACAATCGGGTTGTAAAGACAGACTATTATCTCATTAAACCGCCCGTGTTAAAGTTCAATGAGAGATTTATTCGAGTTCACGGCATTACTGCAGAGGATGTTATGGAGCAGCCAGCATTTGATCAAGTATGGAAGCAGCTTGAGTCTGAGCTGACAGGTCAGCTGCTTGTTGCTCATAATGCTCAGTTTGATATGAGTGTTTTGCACAGCTGTCTGGCAAGATACAATCTTAAAGCACCGCAGCTGCGCTTTGCTGACAGTATATCCATCAGTACGGCTGCCTGCAGGGGAGAAGGTGTGAGACAATCTTTAAAAGCACGCACCGCCCGCTTTGGTGTAATGTTAGAAAACCATCATCATGCAGGAGCGGATGCGATTGCCTGTGCAGAGTTAGTAATTGCCTGCGTGAAAGCGATGGATGAACGTGATCTTGATGCTTATTTAACGACAAATCGACGAATTTCAGTAAAGCCATTTTCAGCATTAAAGCCGCAAATATCCTTCAGCAAAAAAAGAACGGCTCCAAAACCTGTTAAGAAATTTAATTCTGTAGCAATTTCCGAAATTGCAGCAACAACGGAAACCTTTGACGAGACACATGCACTGTTCGGCAAAAACGTCGTCTTCACAGGGGACTTAGCAACACTAGACAGGAAAGAAGCAATGCAGAAGGTCGTTGACGCAGGCGGACTTGTCAAAAGCGGTGTGAGCGGAAAAACAAACTTCCTTGTTGTCGGCGTTCAAGATAAACAGCTTGTCGGTGCCTCAGGCATCAGCACAAAAGAAAAGAAAGCTTTTGAGCTGCAAGAAAAGGGGCAGGATATCCAGATTGTTAACGAAGAGCAATTCTTGCGCCTGATTGATGGAAAGAACGGATAGTCATAAACCGAAGCCATGCTAATTGCATGGCTTTTTCATATAGTTTTTTTCTTTTCTACTAATCTTTTTTCACTTTCTATGCATAAGAGTTTGCTAGTTTGGGAAGAATGCTAGTATAAAGGAGGAATTAACGATGAAGAAAATGACGAAAATGAATGTAACGGATTTTATTACAGAGGAAAAATTTGAGCTTCACTCCTACCTAACCTATTTATTTACACATACACAAACAGATAACTCTGAAGAAGCAGCTGTTTAATTTAATTTTGCTATCATACATTTTTAAGAAAAGCTGTTCAAACAAAAAAAGACGGATTGCTCCGCCTTTTTTCGGTTTATATTTTTTAAGCTTCTACTTTGTTGAAGAACTGCGGTAAATGTTCTTTATGTGCTTCAAGCATTTCGTCGATTATTTCTTTCGCAACTGTGTCAGATGGTGATAACGGATTGATTGTCAAAGCTAGAATAGCTTTGTCATAGTCTCCTGTTACTGCTGCTTCTGCTGCAACTCTTTCAAAGGATTTGATCTGTTGAACAAGTCCTCTTACTGCTACTGGAAGCTCACCCATCACGATTGGTTTTGGGCCGTCCTTTGTAATGATGCTGGACACTTCGACAGCTGAGTCATTCGGGATGCCGGCAATTGCACCATTATTGATTGTGTTAACAGGCTGGATGTCGCGTTTGTCATTGTAAATGGAATTGATTAAACGGACTGCAGCATCAGAGTAGTATGCTCCTCCGCGTTTTTCCAATTGCGGCGGCTTGATTGCTAGATTTGGATCTTTGTAGAGTTCGAACAATTCTTTTTCAAGTTTTTGTACAACTTCAGCACGAGTTCCCTCGTTTTTCGAATTCTTCTGATCCTTCGCGATCATTTCGCTCGTTTTATAGTAGTACATATGGTAAGGGCATGTTAGTACATTCAATGCTTTGATAAATTCAGGCTCCCAGCCAAGACCTTCAATATTTTTTACGAATGAGCTGTTGTTTGGATCTGTCAGCAGGTTGATAACCTTATCCTTTACGCTTTCTCCGTCTACATAAACATCAAGGCCGTAAACCATATGGTTCAATCCCGCGAAGTCGATGCGAACTCTAGAATGATCAACCTCTAGAAGCTTCGCGATACCCATTTCCATGCCGATTGGAACATTGCACAAGCCTACTATTTTTTTGATGTTAGAATAGCGAAGCACTGCTTCTGTTACCATGCCGGCAGGGTTTGTGAAGTTAATCAGCCATGCATTAGGGCAAAGCTCCTCCATATCCTTACAAATATCCAAAATAACAGGAATAGTGCGCAAGCCTTTGAACAAACCGCCAGGTCCGTTTGTTTCTTGTCCTAGCACGCCGTATTTCAACGGAATTCTTTCATCCTTCGCACGGGCATCAAGGAGGCCGACACGGAATTGTGTTGTAACAAAGTCTGCATCTTTAAGTGCAGCTCTGCGGTCAAGTGTTAAATGAACTTGAATTGGCAAGCCAGCTTTTTCAATCATGCGTTTTGCTAGATTTCCAACGATTTCAAGCTTTTCCTTCCCTGCTTCAATATCAACAAGCCATAATTCTCTGATCGGCAATTCGTCATATCTTTTAATGAAACCTTCTACTAATTCTGGTGTATAGCTTGATCCTCCGCCAATTGTGGCAATTTTAATTCCGTTTGTCATTTTTGGACACCTCCAGGAGTTTTAACAAGTTCATATAAATCAATAATTTCTTGTGCTAAATCCTTAAGCGTAATTGCATTCATTAAATGATCCTGTGCATGCACCATCAGCAAGGAAACCTCAATTTTGTTCCCTCTTACTTCATTTTGGATGAGGGATGTCTGGATATGGTGGGCATCATTCAATGCTTCAGCAGCTTCCTCCATCTTTTGTTTCGCAAGCTCGAAGTTTCCTTCTTTAGCAGCAGCAATTGCTTCCATTGCACAGCTTTTTCCATTTCCTCCGTGGAGAATAATCTGGAATACTGTTTCTTCCATATTAGCCATTTTATAATCAGCCTCTCTATTTTAGAATGTAAAAATTGTTAAGTATAAGCGCAAGTATTTTTAAAGCGTTTTCAAAAACACTTGCGCACTAAGTTGTTATAGTTATTAGCTTACCTTTGTGAATTCTGTGCCTTTTTCTTCTGCTAGTTTTTGTTTATCCCAAGTTCGGAAGAATGGGAAGTAAAGTACAAATGCGATTCCAATGTTGACAAGCTGCATCACTGCACCGGAAAGCTTTCCGCCTGTTGCCAAGTATCCACCGATTAGTGGCGGAGTAGTCCAAGGAATTGCAATTCCTGCTGGTTTTGCCACAAAGCCAAGTTTCATTGCATAATATGTCACTGTGATTGTTACAATTGGTGTTAAGAAGAACGGGATGATTAGTAATGGGTTCATTACGACTGGTGTACCAAAAATAACTGGTTCGTTAATCATAAATGCTCCCGGACCGATTGATAATCTGCCCAAATCCTTCATTTGTCTGCTTCGTGCAAACAATACCATCATTAGTACGAATGCGAATGTTGCACCAGAACCACCGATGTTGATAAATACTTCAAAGAACTGAGCTGTAAAGATCTCCGGAAGTTCTTTTCCTGCTTGGAAAGCAGCTTTGTTAGCATCTGTGTTAGATAGCCAGATTGGGTTCATAACTCCCCCAACGATATTTGTACCATGAAGACCGGCAGACCATAGAAGCATTACTAATCCGTAAGCGATAATAGAACCGATTAATGATCCACCTAATAGGCCAAGCGGTTTGCCAAGAACTAATGTTACAATATCATGTATGCTGTTAATACCGAAATATTCTACAATTAAACGAATTACCCAAATGATAGCGATTACAATGAAGCCCGGAATTAAAGCAACAAATGATTTGCTGACTGCTGGTGGAACACCATCCGGCATTTTAATTACCATGTTTTTATTAATGATGAAACGATAAACTTCTGTTGAGAATAATGCGATTAAGATTGCTACGAATAGACCTTTGCTTCCCATTAATGCAACTGGGATAGCGCCGCCTACTGCTACAGCTTCTGTTGCACCTTCTGCAAGGAAAGGAACATTAAATGGTGTTGCCAACAGGAAAGCACATAGTGAGATAACCCCTGCTGTAATAGCATCTAATGAGTATCTTTCAGCCAATCTGTACGCAATACCGAATGCTGCGATTAGACCCATCATATTGAATGTTGCATCAACTGGATAAGAAATCTTTGTCAGCCATGCATCGCCAAATGTTCTTGCCATGAAGTCTGCGTAGCCTGGAATTGGCAGATAACCTAGAATCAAGAATACTGAACCGATAATAATCATCGGCATTGCCAATATGATACCGTCTTTTAATGCGCCTAAGTGCCTTTGAGCAGCCAATTTGGCTGCAAAAGGCATAAATTTTTCTTCTAAGAAGGCTAAGAACTTATTCATATTTATCACCTTATCCTATTTTAGTTGTTAACTAGGTTAATAGCTGATTTTAGTACTTCTGCTCCGTTGCAAGTTCCATAATGCATCATATTGATAGAATCTACTGGAATTCCCTTTTCTGCGCCAAGCTTTTTCATTTGCGGAAGCAAATAGCGAACTTGTGGTCCAAGCAATAGGACATCTGCGTTATCGATATGGCTTTTTACTGCATCTGCGCTTTCTGCCCAGATTTTGCACTCAATACCTTGTTCTTTTGCAGCAGCTTCCATTTTTGTTACCAATAGACTTGTAGACATCCCTGCAGCACAGCATAGTAGAATATTCATAATATAATTCCTCCTAGAAATTAAAATTGTATAATAAAAGAGTTTTTTGGAATGCTTCCTAGCATATACCATTGTTTCATTTAAGTTTGTTTTTGTTTGCCGTATATGCTTTTTGCATTCCGTGTTGCTGTATTACCTTATGTCCTTATCTTAATGTAAAAGCGCTTACATGAACACATAATGTTTTTCCTTTGCCTAACGGAAATGATTGTGTCTCTTTGGAAAAAGTCTGTACCAAACTTGCAGTTTTTTGTCGGATGTTTTCAAATTATGTAAATTTCCTTATAAAAACACTTAATTTTTCCAAATTAATTTGTTAAAATAAGTACAAAGATTGATACCTAGGAGTAATCATTATGATAACGAGAAAAGATAATAAGGAGAGTATGAGCGCGCTGCTGCAAGATATTGAATCGTTGAAGCTGAAGCTGATTAAATCAGGCAGCGATAAAGGACTTAATGATCCGGGAACACTTCAGATCAGTGAACAGCTTGATACGTATATCGTCAAGTATCAGCGGCTCGCTGCCCAGAAATCAGCACTATGACTAAAGCCAAGCCGTAGTATGAGAAGCTGCCCCCTATGGACGGAAGCTTATCCGGCTTGCTATGCCTGCGGTGTCAGCAGAATGCAACCACAGATACTCTCTTAACAGCTTTTAGCGTTATCTCCTTAATAAAAACCGGCCCTCGTAATGGTGGCCGGTTTATTCTTTACCGATATAAATTAAGCATGTCTTTAACAGCTGCCGCTGCTGCTCCTCTAGGATGGGAAGCGCCGCCAATACAGCAAATCGTACCCATTTCTTCTGTGTGAAACAAGATGCCTTTGTTTGTTCCTTTCACATTAATCAGCGGGTTATCTGCAAAAATAACTTCAGGCTTTACTTGAATAGACACTTTGCCATTGATGGTTCTTGCACTGGCGACAAGCTTAATATCGTTGCCGTTTATTTTAGCATATTGCATATCGCCCTTTGTTACCTTTTCAATGCCTTCAATGCTAATATCCTTTAACGTCCATGTTTTATTAAACAGACCGTTTGCGAGCAGCAGTATTTTGCAGGCACTGTCATATCCTTGGACGTCAAGTGCTGGGTTTGCCTCGGCAATCCCTTTATCTTGGGCCAGCTCCAGAGCCTTCTCAAAGGAAAGATTAGCATCTGACATACTTGTTAAAATGAAATTAGAGGTGCCATTCAGGATGCCTTCTATCCCGGTAATCTGACTGCCTGCGAGACTGTATTCACCAATATCCAGAGTCGGAAGAGCTGCAGCTGTTGCGCCGCTGTATTTGATGCGGCAGCCGTTATTGTCAGCAAGCTGCTTCAATTCAGGCAAAGCATGAACAAGCGCGCCTTTGCTCACTGAAATAATGTCCATATTCTCCTTTAAAGCAGCTTTTATATAGGACAATGCCGGTTCACCTGTTTCCAGATTGGTTGGGGAGCATTCAATCAATACGTCACCTTTCATTTGCGCTGTTGCCAATGGCACCTGCTTGTATTGGGCATACTGCTTGAGAGCTTGTGATCCTTTGCCGAAGGACAGCAATGTTTCTAAGTCTAATCCAGCTTCCTCGTAAATCATTCCTTGTGACCCGATAATGCCAGTAATTTTGCTAGAAAAACCATAGGTATCCTGATATCTCTTATTGTGCTCCTTAATTATCTTTACTATTTCCTTCGCAACCGTTCCGTACCCTGTTATGATTATTTTTCTTTCTTCCATGGCAGATCCTTCCCTCGTTTCTTGTTCAGCGTTTTTTTACTTAATTCTTGATGAAAGAGTATTTATCCTTTTTTCCTTTTATAAAATCCTTTTGAAACAGAAAAAAGGCCCGCAGCTGCAAGCCTCCCGAATATTTCCCTCTTATAGATACTTGCGGTGCAATGCCTTTCCATCATAGGTGTACAGCATATTTTTGTCCTCAACAATCGTTTCCATATGAACATTTCTGCCCCAAAGCTGATGTATATATGGAAGAACCTTTTCCAAATACTTAAGGTCCAGCTCAATCCCCTCATAGCCATGCTTTAAGTACAGCTCGCCGTTCTTTAAGTAATCGCCGTCATTAACAGTGATATAAGGAAAGCCTCCATTGACTCTCATGCTGACAAGCTGATCTCTTACCTGTTCCCAGCCTTTATCAACAATTTTGTATTCTCTGCCTTGCTTTTGGAATAAATACATGTCTTCCCTTGTTACTAAATCCTTCGTTAAATAGTTCCGCAAAAAGGAAATATCGGATTCAATTTCTCTGACCTCAAACATCTTCTCTCTGCCTGAGTTTGGCTTAACGCCTCTCTTTTTCATTTCCTCTGTCGGATTATTGTAACGCTCTTCAATGTCCTCAAATATCTTCAGACCAAGATAATAAGGATTAATTCCCGTTTTTGACGGCTGCACAACACCTGCGTTCAGCTTGGCGAATTCAATAGCCTCTGAGCTCGTTAAATCAAGCTCCCGAACGATTCGCTGATGCCAATAGGAAGCCCAGCCTTCATTCATAATTTTCGTTTCAAGCTGTGGCCAGAAATACAGCATTTCTTCTCTCATCATTGTTAAAATATCACGCTGCCAGTCTGTCAGCTCTCTGCTGAAGCTTTCGATAAACAGCATAAGATCCTTTTCAGGCTGCGGAGGAAATTTCTTAATGATTTTCTTTTTTTCCTTCTTTGGCTTATTGCGGGAATCCAAGCCCCATAAATCATCATATGGCGTTTCTACCGTTTCTTCCACTTCCTCAAATTCTACATCATCCATTGTCCAAGCAAGCTTCGGTCTCATTAAGCTTGGATCGATATGCTCTTCAATGGCAAGAACTGCATCAAGAAATGTTTCCACTTCATGCTTGCCATACAGTATTTCATATTGGCGGACACGGTCGGCAGTGGCTGCCATGCTTTCAACCATTTCCCGCTTCGTATTTTGAAAGCGGACATTGTTCTTAAAGAAATCACAATGAGCCAATACATGGGCAACAATCAGCTTATTATTGATAAGTGAATTGCTGTCGAGCAAAAAAGCATAGCAAGGATCAGAATTAATCACAAGCTCATATATTTTAGACAAGCCTAAATCATAATGAAGCTTCATCTTATGAAATTGCTTGCCAAAGCTCCAATGGGAAAAACGTGTAGGCATGCCGTAGGCGCCGAATGTGTAAATGATATCTGCAGGACAAATTTCATACCTCATCGGGTAGAAGTCCAACCCAAAGCCAGTGGCGATTTCTGTAATTTCTTCGATGGCGTATTGAAGTTCCTTTTGCTCTACTTCATTCATTCCGTTCTCTCCCTTCACCGTCTTAAATTAATGTATGAGCGAAATCGCAGAATGATGAGTTATTTCACTGTTTTTAAAAAGTGGAAAAAAATTCTTGCAAGCAATTACTCAAAAAAATATTTTGCCAAACTAAAGAAAAAAGCCTGCAAAGGATTGCCCTTTGCAGACTTAACGTTTATTCGAGGATATTTTTGACCTTTTTCACAACATGACTAGAACCGCCCTTATTTTGGACACCTTCAATCATCATCGCCACAAGCATATCCTTATCTTTCTTATCATATGTCACATACCAGCCGTTTTCTGTACCCTTTTCACCTTGCTTTGCTTTCAGCTCGGCAGTACCCGTTTTCCCAGCAAGCGTCATACCGTTGATTTTGCCAGCATGTGCTGTTCCACTTGGACTGTCGATTACTTGCTGCAAATCATCTGAAATTGTATTAGCAGTTGCACTGCTCATGATGCCTTCCTTCCAGACCTTGCCCTTTTCTTCGTCTTGAAGAAGGATTGGCTTGATTAAGTTGCCGCCGTTAACAAACGGTGTATATGCTGCTGCAAGCTGAATAACGCTTGTTTGAACCTGGCCTTGGCCATAGCCTGAGTCAGCTAACAGAATATCACTGTCCAGCTTGCCGATCGTTGCTTTCGTAATTGGATATGCATAATCAAACTCTTCTTCAAAACCGAATTTCTTCAGCTCTGTTGTATATTTATCTTTGCCCATATCTAATGCTGTCTGCGCAAAGTAAATATTATCACTGTACAGCAAGGCATCAGCTAGATTAACAGGTTCACTGCTAGTATGCACTCTCGTTACATAATAGTTGCCCCATGATTTGTCTTTTTGCCATTGCTTTGTCGTAATTTTGCGTTCCTGCTCTGGTGTGATGACACCTTCTGTTAAAGCTGCCGCTGCCACAACCGGCTTCAGCACAGATCCTGGTGCATATGTGTTCTTAAAGCGGTTCGTGTAAGGCTCCAGCTTATTATTGTTGTACTCTTCTTGTTCAGAAATTGTCAGCCCTGCAACCACCTTGTTAGGGTCATAAGACGGACTGCTGACAAGGGCCATCGTTTCCCCTGTAGTCGGATTGATTGCAGCAGCTGCTCCTGCTTCTCCGTCCATTTCATCATATATTTTCTTTTGAAGCTCGCCATCGATAGTCAGCTTGATGTTCTCACCATTTTTGACTTCTTTTTCAGCGAGAGTGACACTTGTGCCATCGACCTTAGAAATCGAAATTGTCGCGCCGTTTTCGCCTCTCAGCTTCTCTTCATAAACTTGCTCCAAGCCTCTTTTTCCAATAACATCAGAGCTTGAATAGCCTTTGCCTTTTTGCTCTTCCAGCTCTTCGGCAGTAATGTTGCCAATATAGCCGATTAAATGAGCTGCAGCTTCTCCATATGGATAAATTCTGCCTGCAACATCCTGCTTCTGAACACCTGGAAGGGCAAACAGTTTCTCAAGAAATGCTTGATCGCCTGTTGCCAGCTTCTTAATTGGCACAAACAGGTTTGGCTGTACCCAATCTGCACTTAAAGCCTTTTCAATTGTTTCCTTTTTAATATCCAGCAATTTCGCAAGCTCTTCTACTTCTGTTGTCTGATTTTCCATTTGTTCAGGCACAAGACCGATTTGATAAATGATGCCATTCATCGCCATTGGATTTTCATAAACATCAACAATAGCTCCCCGTTCTGCAGGAACCGTTTCTAATGAAACTTTATCCTCAGCACCTAAATCGGCAAAGATATACGTTGTATCCCAATCTATATACCAGTTTTCTTCTTTATCGCGCTCTTCTTTCACAAGCTTCGCAGCCTTATCAAAGCTGATTTCTCCTGCCATACTGTTCATTTTAGCTGTGAAAGGAATCTCTGCAGTCTCTTTTTTCTTATTATCATCCTTTTCATCTTCTGACAGCTTTTTAGCAGAAACATTCAAATCTTTGATTTCCAAATCACTGTATAATTTCTCATAACGAGAAACATAATCTTCCTTTGAAACTGACTTCTTCGCTTCGGAAGACAGATAGCCGTACATTTCATCAAACTTCTGGTCATTCCACAGCTTTATGTATTGGGAAAGCCTATCATCCGGGGTAGGCTCATCATTATTGCATCCAGCCAATATTACAATCAGAATCATCGGCAATAGCCATAATAGTTTCTTCATTCTCATTCTCCCCTCCTAGTATAAGCGTACCATTTTTTACACTTAAATTAAAAGAATATTACAACAGCACCACTTAATTTTCTTACAAATATCAGCACATCGCCTTTTTCTTGCCATATTTCATATTTCATTATAATTTATCCTGTCATTTTCTTGAAATATATTTTCCTTAATAAAGGAAAAATGTTAGATTAGAAAAAAACATAGAAATGCAGGTGGAAAAATGAAGGCGGTCATATTATTTGATGGTGTCTGCAATCTTTGCAACAGTGCCGTTCAATTTATCATTAAAAGAGACCCTGCCGCTTATTTTACCTTTGCACCTTTGCAGGAGGAAAAAGGCAAGGAGCTTCTCACTCCCTTCAAAAAGGACCTCACGATAAATAGTGTCATACTTATTGAAAATGGTAGGCTTTATGAAAAATCAGCTGCTGCTCTTCAAATCTGTCTCCATTTACAGGGAGCTTGGAAGCTTGCCTATATCTTTAAAATTATTCCCTCATTCATACGGGACCCAATCTATGACTATGTCGCTAAAAATCGCTATAAATGGTTCGGTAAAAAAGATCATTGCATGCTCCCGACAAAGGATACAAAGCGGCGGTTTCTATAAGCTAATGCAAAAAGGCCCCTGTTCATCAGGGACCTTCTTATATATGCATGCTTTATTACAGAAACTGCTCAATCCAGCCAGCTCTTTTCGTATTTACGTAATAGACGTTGACCGGTCTGCCGATGCTGCCATATGTCAGCCTTACCTTGATAATATCTTGCTCGTTAAGGAAGTTCAGGTATTTTCTTACTGACACCCTTGATATCTGTGTTTCATCTGCGATAATGTCTGTTGTGAATTCCTGTTCAAGCTGTGCTTCTATCGCATCCCAGACAATTTTGAGCGTTTCCTTCGTCAAGCCTTTCGGCAGCTCTGCTTTTGCAGCCTTTTGGTCTCGGTTAAGGATCTGTTCATCAAGGAAGCTCTGGCTGACTTTCGTCTGCTCCTTCATAAATTCTTTCTTTTGAGCGTAGTTCATTAATGACTCTTTAAAGCGTTCAAATTTAAAAGGCTTAATTATATAGTCAACAGCTCCTAATCGGAGGGCTGCCTGAATATGCTCCATGTCAGATGCGGCTGTGATTAAAATCACATCCATATTTTCATTTAGCTCTCTTATATAAGAAAGGAAATCCAGTCCGCTTTTTCCGGGCATAAACACATCCAGCAGCACTAAATCAATACTTTCTCTCTTAATTATCTCTATCGCTTCGTCCACTTGGCTGGCAACGCCGCCGATTTTAAAGCCATTCAGCTCTTGTAGAAATTGCTTATTAAATTCGGCTACCATTGGATCGTCTTCTACAATCAATACAGAAATCAACTTCCGTTTTCCTCCTTCATATAGGGAATACTTGCTTTAAATGTCGTCCCTTTATTAAGGACGCTTTTCACTTCAATCGTTCCACACACCTTGCGCAAGCTTTCACCGACTAAATAAAGACCAAAACCTCGATTTTCTCCCTTTGAGGAAACCCCTTTTTCAAAGATATGAGCCTCTTCTTCCTTAGTCATGCCTTTCCCTGTATCCTTCACTATCATATCTATCATTCCGTTGGTCATTTTAAGCTTTAGTTCAATTTCTTTATCCGAACTAGTCTCCACTGCATCTAAAGCATTATCCAACAAATTCCCTAATATTGTGATGATTTCAAAGGAAGCAGCTGCAGTCAATTCAGGAATAACGGTTAGAACGGATATTTTCAAGCTTGCGCCCTTTTCTCTTGCATAGCTGAGCTTACCAAGCAGAAGGCCCGCTATGACTGGATCCTTTATGTTACTAGTAATGGCAGAAATATCTCCGCTTTGCTGATCGACAATGTCATCAAGATATTCCTTCAGCCTGTCGTAATTTTTCATATGAAGCATGCCGATAATAACTTGCATGCGGTTCATAAATTCATGGGATTGTGCCCGCAATGCTTCTGCATAGGTTTTCACACCAGAAAGCTGATCGGACAGTTTTTTTATTTCTGTTTTGTCTCTGAAGGTGAACAACGCACCCACAATTTTATTATCGACCTTAACCGGCACCCTGTTTACAAGGATGGTCGTGCCATTGATAATCTGTTCTTCATCAAGCTGCGCTTCACCTGTTTCTAATACAAGGTCGAGTTCCTTTGAAGGAATATAACTGCTGATCGGCAGGCCGATTGGATTGGTATTTAATCCTAGTTTATGTAAATAATCGATAGCAGACTGATTGACGAGGGTGATATTTCTTGCCATATCAACTGCTATAATGCCCTCTCTGACAGAATTAATGACTGCACTTCTTTCCTGCAGCAGTTTAGCAATAGCAGCCGGCTCCATGTTAAACATCACTCTTTTAATATATTTTGCCAGCAGATAGGCGCCAACTATTCCTGCCAGCAATCCGAGCAGGGACCCGTATACAATAATCCACTTCCCTTCAGCCAGCACTTCATTGACTTTAGCAAGAGAAATTCCGACTGCTACAACTCCGATTTGTTTACCTTCCTCTGAATATACAGGAGTAAATGCCCGCATCGACTTTCCTAGTGTACCTTTTGAAACACTAGTCTGTTCATTCCCTGACAAAGCCTTCACCTCATCTCCACCCTTGAACTTCTTTCCTATCTTTTGGACATCAGGGTGAGTGAGGCGAATTCCGTTCATATCAAGAATAACGACAAACTCCACGCCATTATCTAGCTGAATTTCCTTCGTATATGCCTGAATATGATTCTTTGCTTCTTCGTCTCCTTCAAGAGCATTTTGAACAATTTCTGTTTTCGCTACAATTCTAGATATAGTTAAAGCCTTTTCCTCCAGGCTGTTTATTGTATGATTATTAATCAAATTGCTGATCAGGATATCTGTCATTAATAAGGAGAAAATAACCACTGCACTGATAAGTGTCATAATGGTAGCAAACAGGCTCCATCTTTTTTTCATTACTTTTTGCTCCCAACAGGTTTTTTTCCTATTATAGCAGAATGAGGCAGCATGCAATAATGAATGGAACCAGCACCTTTGAAGAGTAAATGGGGGGAGAATTAATTCACATAAAAAAAGACCGCTCTCATAAAGAAAACGGCAGAAAATTGGAGATAAAAGGACTACTCGTAAAACAGATAAATGGGGTTTAATAGAAACCGATAAGGTTCTATTAAGTATGCTCAATTAAGATTTTATCTTGCTCTCCTTTTAAAGAAGGCGTAGGTGGGCACTTCTTTAAATAGCAAAATATTCTTAATATATTGCGGTAAAATCTATTAAATCATATTATATAAATAGATGTATTCGTGATTATGACTGATAACGAGTGATATAGCTCTTTTTTTAGGCTTTTTTACATGCATGCGCACAAAAATATAACTTTAGGAATATTTTTAGGGAGTGATCAATTGGATTTTTCAGCTGTTGGAGAGAAAATAAAGGAATTGCGAAAACAGGTAGGACTTTCACAAAAAGAACTTTCCCACAATATTTGCACACAAGCGCAAATTAGTAAAATTGAGAAGGGAGAGGTCCTGCCGCTTTCATCCACATTGTACTTAATCTCACAAAGGTTAGGAATAGACGTGAACTATTTCTTTGATATCGGCACAACTCCAAGACTCGATTACGTTATCGAAACAAGCAGACAATTAAAAGCTGCCCGACGAAATACAGACTATGAAACAATCAAGCAAATCGTTGAAGCGGAAGAGAAAAACCCGCTGTTTACACGCAATAAGAGGCATTATCAAATCCTTCTATGGCATAAGGCCATATATGTCTATGAGGTAGATAAGGATTTCCCTAAAGCTCTAGAGTTGATTGAAGATGCCATCGCCTTAACATTTGAAAAGATTTTCACCGAAAAAGAGATTGAGATCTTTATCAGCAAAGGAATATTTCACTATGAAGAAGGATTACTAGAGGAATCCTTGCAGATTTATTACAAGGCCTTATCCTATTTGCAAAAAATACCTCATTTGCAGGATGAGACAATTAAAAGCCGATTGTACTTCAACATCGCCAAAGCACTTACAGACTTGAATGAATACGAGTCTTCCATTTCCTATTGTAAAGAAGGTATCGATTGGGCTATTCAAAAGGACAACCTATACTTACTTGCCCATTTTCACTATCATATCGGCTATAATTATGAGCAGCAGGAGAATTTCAAGCTTGCCAGCAATTATATGAAAGAAGCACTTGTTATTTTCCACTTAGTAAAGGATAGCCGATATACAGATTATATTCAAGAGAAGATAGACAGATGGCAAGAGGAGCATAATGACAGGCTGACCGATTAGGAAATCCCTATTTGGCGCCTGTCTTTTTTATTTTAGACACTTTTCCTCCTATTCCCCGTAATATGTTTAATAGACCCTAAATTAACCATGATTAATTTCCTATTTTTGCTTCTTCGACCCTATTTTTCTATGAAAACGGGTACTATAGACCGATACGTTATGATAAGATAGTTTTAGATAATTATATTTTTTTGGGAGTGAGTGTAAAAAAATGAAGAAAAAAGTCACAGTCTTTGCTACTGCCGCTATTCTTTCGACTGCTTTTTCTGTCCATGCGTCAGCTAGTACTTATGTAGTTAAGAAAGGCGATACTCTAAGCAAGATTGCGAACAAGTATAATACTACTGTCAAGCAATTGAAATCTGATAATAAATTATCCTCTGATCTTATTTATGTGAATCAGAAGCTGAATGTGGCAGGCACAGGTTCATCTTCAAGCAGCACAACAACTGCAAACAAACAGACAACAACTTCAAGCACAAAAACTTATAAGATCGTTTCCGGAGATTCATTGATTAAGATTGCAAACAAGTTCTCGATTACGTTAGGCGAATTGAAGCAATGGAATAACATCAGTTCTACCATTATATATCCTGGTGATGTGCTTGTTGTATCAAGACCATCTTCTTCTGGGTCTTCCAGCAGCAACAATTCATCAAGTTCTGGCTCATCATTAAACAACTCATCAACTGTGAGTACAGGTACATACACCATCAAAAGCGGAGATACATTAGGAAAAATAGCATCATCTTATAATCTTTCCGTTGCGAAACTAAAGCAGTTGAATAATTTAACATCTGATCTTATTTTCCCTGGCCAAAAGCTGAAGGTTACCGGTTCAACAGGAAATGTAACGGAAACAAACAGCTCTGCTGATAAAGAGGAAGCAAGCAAGCCAGAATTCATTTCTGACAACAGCTCTTCTAATAAAAGCATTGTTTCGGTAGCAAACAGTTTAATTGGTATTCCATATGCTTGGGGAGGATCTACAACAGCTGGTTTTGATTGCAGCGGACTAATTTACTACTTGTTTAACAAAACTGGTGATTCCATTAGCCGTCTTTCTGCACAAGGTTATTATGACCGCAGCTTCTATGTTGATGTCCCTGCTGTCGGTGATTTAGTCTTCTTTGAGGATACATACAAAGAAGGAATCTCTCACGTCGGCGTCTATATCGGCAATAATCAGTTCGTTCACGCAGATTCTGACGGTGTCAGAAAGACAAGCTTAGATAACGCTTATTACAAGAAGCATTTTAACAGTATTAAACGTTTATACTAATGAAAGCAAAGACCAGCCTATAAAAGGCTGGTCTTGTTTGTTTTTATGCAATTGTTATTTCTCCTGCCTCTTCCCTACCATCTCCTGCAAAAAAACGCTATAATTATTAAATGGACTTTTTTTAGAAACGAACGCCAAGTTCTTGATTATCATATTATGAATCAGCTTCTCATGATTGTTTGGTTTCGCTGATTTCTGGAGGGATTTACTATGCTGCATGAACAATATTTAGAGCATTTAAACCAATGTGCTAAGAACTTTCAAGAAGCTCTCGATTCTAGTGATCCCCTTACGCAGAAAGTTGTCGAAAAAGGGCTGCTTCTATATCGGCAAAATTATGTCTCACAAGTGAAGATTGATCACGAAACAGTGACTGGGGTTATACAAGATGTAAATTCTGCAAAGGCTGTGCTTCATATTGATGATATCTCTATGAGCAGTTGCACTTGCTTTGCTGAAGGATACTGCAGGCATCAGCTTGCCTTGTTTTTCTCTGTGCTCGGAGCTGCAGGCAAAGTATCAGCTTGGCTTTCAGAGTGGAGACAGCCGCCTCAAAAAGCTGCTGTTGATTTAAGCAGCCTTCCGCTTATGCGTGCGAGCGATCTGTTGAAAAAACCGGGAAACAAAGAACCGGATTATGAAGAATGGGTCGACTTCTTCACTGAAACCTTTCAGTCTGTTATTGGAGAAAGCAGCAGGAAGCCTAGTGCTATATCTGAAATGTACTATATATATATGCGCAAATTAAAAAATTCCTCTCCTCAGCAAAATGAGTGGAAGTATTTATACCTTTTAGTTGGGCATGTAATCACCTTTAAGCTGTTTCTTTCCATGAGCAAAGAAAATAATCACGCGGACGGAGTAATCAACCGTTATTACCGCCATATATTTCAGGATTTGCTCCAAGGAGTGCAGGAGTATTTAAACAGGCTGTCCAATTTCACCTTTCCCTTCGCCTTTGATCTTTTTTTGGAAAAGCTAAAAGATGACAGCGGGGAAATATTGCATCTCCATAAGACGATTGAATTTGAGAGTATTCAAATATATCGAATCCTTTGGACCAACTTGTTCACGAAAAAACAATGGAGACTTGATGAGCTGAAAAAGCTCACAAGCATAGAATCTCCAGTTTTCACAGAGAAGGTTGCTGCTACCCATTTGCAAGTCCTTCTAAGAGAAGACGAAAAGGCAGTTCACAGCATTCAGGAACTGCAGGTAGAGATCATGCCATATATGCTCTATTGGTTAGACATTCTCAACAGTAAACGAGATTGGAACAGACTAGAATTGTATTTAACGCCTTTTATCCAATCCTTAAAAGCTTATATCCAACAGGAGAATGACTTTGAATTCTGCCATGAATTCACAAGTATGAGCATCAGGGCAGCTACTCCGTTTTGTCATGCTAAAAACAGGATGGATATTTTAGAACGGCTGTTTAATCAAACTTTGCCATACAGCTACAGGAAATACGAAGACTTCTTGTATGAACAGAAGCAGTTTGATAAATGGATTGATTTATATACCTATATGGGACTCGGAATCGATATGCTGACAAAAGAGCAAATTAAGACACTGCAGGAATACGATCAAGCATTGCTCTTATCGCTGTATCACCGCTCTGTCCAGGAACATATTGATCAAAAAAGCAGAGACCATTACCGCATTGCTGTCCGCCAAATGAAAAAGCTGCGGACTATCTATAAAAAATTAAAAAAACAGCAGCAATTTGAGCTGTTCTTAAAGATGACGCTTGATCGGACGAAACGTTTAAGAGCCTTTCATGAAGAATGCAGAAAGGGTAAATTGATACATGCTGAAGAATAATTATTTAAAAATTAATGTTCATTATTATCAAGATAAAGGCTTTTTCTTAACTGGAGAGGCTGATCACGACTACTTATATCCAAGCTATTGGAAGAATCTTCTCTTCCAGCATCATGAAGAAAGCTTTTATGGTACATTTTTGAACGCTGAAACTGTCGCTGGCACGGAAGGAATTGCTCTCACTCCATGGCAACTGGTCACCCTGTTTGCCAATGAACGGTTCAACCGGTTTATGGAATGGGATTGGAATGACACTGCGCAGGTTTGCTTGTCAGCAGCGCCAAGCTTGTATGAGTCTATCCAAAATAAAGAGTGGATTCCAGACTTCCGCAATTGGGAAAAGGATACCTTCCAATGGGCGTTGCCTAAGCGTGTCACAGAAGAATTCAATGACTATTTCTGGGAAGAAACATTGGACGAAGAACTGGAAGGAACAAGCAATTTATCCTTTATCAAAAAATGGTTCCATGACTCATTGGATGAGTACTTAAATGAGCATGAAGAAAGCAAACGGGTCTTTGGAGAGAAAATCCATGCGTTGCGGAATGCAAATATTTCCTCTGCCAGTCTGGCTGCCTATTTCACAGAGGAAACCTGGCAAGAATGGATGGGACTCAAAAGTACTCCATACCCTTTCACATTAGGAATAAAACTTGTGGAGCCTGCTGATTTAACGGAAACATGGAATATCGACATATTCTTGAAAGCAAAAAGCAATCCTGATAATGTCATTGATTTAGAAGAACAGGGCATCCCAACAAAGTGGCTTGAATACGAAGGTTATATTGAAGAAGAGCAGGCCAGATGGATTTCCCTGTTCCCATGGCTCGCCGGCAAAAAAGGGCTGACAAATCAGCTGACAGAAGAAGAAGCATGGCTTTTTCTTACAGATGCGAGTGAAACATTGCTTGCCCTTGGAGTTGACATTCTGCTGCCATCATGGTGGCAAGCGATGAAAAGTGCCAGCATGAAAGTGAAGGCTAAGGTTGCGACTACTAGCCACCGCCCATCTTTTGTCGGCCTGCAGGCAATGCTTGATTATAATTGGCGCTTTTCCATGAATGGTGTGACTTTGTCTGAAGATGAATTTAAGCAAATGGTAGAGGAAAAACGGAGGCTTGTCTTTATAAGAGGACGATGGATTAAGCTCGATCCCTCCTTTATTAAGCAAATTCAGGATCTCATGAAAAAAGCAGAGCAGGAAGGCTTGCATGTGAGGGATTTAATTGAACAGGAGCTAAATCAGCAGGATGACTTATCTGCTGATGAACTGGATAATCCTAAAGCTTTTGCGAAAATCCAGATTGAGCTTAACAGGCAATGGAGAACGATGATTCACCAGTTGAAGGAGGTTAAAAATCTGCCCCTTGAGCAAGTGCCAAGCAAGTTTCTCGGAGATTTGAGAAACTATCAGGTTCTCGGCATGAGCTGGCTATTGTTCTTACGCAAGTATGGATTTGGCGCGGTTCTCGCAGATGATATGGGACTCGGCAAAACAGTTCAGCTTATTTCCTACTTGCTGAAAGTGAAGGAGACGGACAGGGAGGATCATGCTCCAGCATTGATTATTTGTCCTACATCTGTGTTAGGGAACTGGCAAAAGGAAATAGAACGGTTCGCACCGTCACTCAAAACCTATTTGCATTATGGATCAAACCGTTTGAAGGATGAGGAATTCCTTGAAGAGCTGCAGAATTATGATGTTGTTCTCACTTCATATGGTCTATCTCATATTGATTTTGATCAGTTTGAAAAGGTGACATGGAGCTCCATCTCGATTGATGAGGCACAGAACATAAAGAATGCGCAGACGAAGCAATCTCGTGCTGTCCGTAAATTAAAAGGCCGACATTATATCGCCCTTTCCGGCACACCAATGGAGAACAGACTCAATGAATTATGGTCGATATTTGATTTCACGAATCATGGGTATCTTGGCAGTATCGGGCAATTCCAAAAGCGGTTTGTCATTCCAATTGAAAAGGATAATAAAAAGGAAAGAATTGAACGGCTTCAGTCACTCATTCGTCCATTCCTGTTGCGGAGAACGAAAAAGGATGAAGAGGTTGCCCTTAACTTGCCTGATAAGCTTGAGCAGAAGGAATATTGCGGCTTAACCCCTGAACAGGCAGCCCTTTATGAACAGCTTGTTACGGATACATTTGTGCGGATAGAGCAGCTGACCGGCTTTGAAAGAAAAGGACTCGTATTACAGATGCTAAGCAGGCTGAAGCAGCTTTGCAACCATCCTGCCTTGTATTTGAAGGAAGAAAATCCTGCTCAATTAATCGACCGCTCCACCAAAATGGAGAAACTTGCCGAACTTGTTGATGCTATTCTAGAGCAAGGAGAAAGCTGCCTGATTTTCACTCAATATATTGAGATGGGTCATATGATTCAAGAAATGATCAAAAAGAAATACAAGGTGGACGTACCTTTCTTGAATGGCAGTGTGCCGAAAAACACAAGGGATACACTGATACAGCAATTCCAAAATAATGAGTTCCCTGTGTTCCTCCTGTCTTTAAAGGCTGGAGGAACGGGACTAAACCTGACTGCAGCAAACCATGTAATTCATTATGACCGCTGGTGGAATCCGGCTGTAGAGAATCAGGCTACAGACCGTGCATACAGAATAGGACAAACAAAATTTGTTCATGTTCATAAGATGATCTGCACAGGAACATTGGAAGAAAAAATAGATGCTATGCTTGAGAAAAAACAATCGTTGAATGACCAAATCATCCAAAATGAAAATTGGCTGACAGAGCTTTCAACAGATGACCTGAAGGATCTTGTATCCCTCTCTTAATCACTAAAACCCGGAGCCTCGCTAGCTCCGGGTTTTATCGTTTTCCAAAGTAAAAACCTAAAGACCAATTTGATTGGCCTTTAGGTTTTTCTAACTATTCTTTATCAGCAGGAACAACTGTTTTACTTGATTGCTTCTCCGTTTTTCCGAGCTTGTAGAAATAGATTGTCTTGGATGTTTTATTACCTCCAAGATCTATCGCTTCAAAAGTGAATTCGTTTAGGCCTGGTTCAAGCATAAGCTCCACCTTCTTAAGCTTTTTCTCTATACTTCTCATTGCATACGGCTCTTTAAATTTCTGTGCAAACAGCTGGCTGCCGTTAAGGGTAAGCTTCAGCTCATCAAAATTATCACGTGCTGTAACGTCAACTGTTACACTTTTCTTGTTTGCTTTTACGATACGGTTTATTGGCAAACCACTTAATTGCAGAGATGCCTTCTCATTATCAACCATAATCGTTCTTTTGAAGACTGCCGTATTATCTGCAGCGTCTACCGCCTTTACTTCAAAAGCGTGGACACCGCTCTTGAAAGGCAAGCTTTGGCTGAATTCATATTCTCCTGTTTCTTGATTAAGCGTTGTTGGAATCGTCTTCCCAGCAATGATTAGTTCCTTAATTGCTGATTCATCTTTAATCGTGCCTGTGAAAGGCACCTCTAACGTATTAAAAATACCAAGCGCTTCTGGATCATTTAAAGAAACAACTGGGATGGTTGTATCCTTTTTAGTATCTGTTGCTGTAAGCTTTGTTTCTGCTGCATTTCCAGCATAATCATAAGCAACAACTGTCAGACTTTCACCAGCATTTAACGCTTTGGACAATGTATAACTTTCACTGTCAGCACTTAATGGTTTTTCTAAAAGGGACTTTCCATCTTTCAAAATATCTACATATGCGATACCAGACCCGTTCTTATCATCTGAAGCAGCTACTGCAAGCACTTTATTATTTTCTGTCAGCTCTGCTTTAACAGATGGAGATTTCGTGTCGACCTTCACTGGGATATCAACAATTTGCGGCTTAGCACCAGGATAATCAATCGTAGCGCTGATACGATAGTAGTATTGACCATCCACTAGCTTATTGTTCACTTTTCCATCCCATGCCCAATCGCTGTCGAGCTTGTAGGATGTTCCGTTGCCGCTGTCATAATAATCCTTTGTCACTTCTTCCTCTGTAAGAAGGGTACGCACTGTTTTCCCGTTTTTGTCTACAATAGAGAACTCGGCGGTTTTTGCATTGCGCAGGAATGAAAGCACTGGAATGATATCTTCCTGAATACCATCTCCATTAGGTGAAAATGCAATGCCTTCCTTCGTATATTTATCGTTTACAGGATCATAACCTAAGTAGGAGAAATCTTCTCCATCTGTAGTTACTGCTCCACTCATGCCATAGAAAGACTCTGTATCATATTTCATTCCGTCAAGAATAGGAGCCTTGTTCCAATCCCCTTTAAAGCCTACATAAGGGACATTCAAGTCTGCATTCATGTCTGTCGGGTCTGTGAATGTTACAAAGCCTTCAGCAAAATAGCCGTTTTCAAACACTTGATCAATCGCGACAGGTGTTTCAAAGTCTCCAGTTAAGGATGGTTCAACTACCTTTGCTTTGCTCAAATCGACAGTAACTTTAATTTTTTTGCTTTTGTTTGCCCCGATTTTCACTGTTTTCTCTTTTTTGCCGTCAATCAAGATGCTCGCATCAAGAATTTCCTGTGCTTCAAGAACATCTGCACTATAGCCCAGCTCTCCATATGCTGCAAAATCCGTTTGTAGATTCGCAGTAATGTCATATGAAACTGCTTTATCGCTAAAGTTTTCCGCCTTTAAGGTAAAGCTGAATGTATTGCCTACCTCTTTTAAGGATACCTTTGCCTCATCCGTTTTATTTTCCGTTACGATGACTGGCGATTGCAGGGCAGAATGAAGCTGCATTAAGCCTGCTCCCTGTCTCCGCGGTGAATAAGGAATATCCCATTCAAATGCGCTGTTTACTGTACCGATATCCGTTACAGGCTCAGAGGTATTCATCAGCAAATTCTTGGCAATGCGGACACGATCAAAGCCTGTTGCCCCAAATTCACTGTCCACTCTTTCCAATATTAAGGCAGATCCGCCTGATACATGCGGTGCTGCCATGGAAGTACCACTCATCACCCCATATTGATTGTTTTCTAATGTAGAATAAATCTGACCACCAGGTGCGGTGATTTCTGGTTTGAAATCAAGATTTGGTGTTAATCCCCATGAAGTAAAGGCACTCATTTTGCCGGCTTCAGGATTAGCTGCTGTCACTTGGCTGCCATCAAAATTAATAGACACTGTTTCATTTTGCTCCAAGACAGCTGCTAATTTATCTCCATCAGTTTTCTGAAGGAACAGTTGCGGAATTTTAATAGCTGGGTCACTTGCCATACTGACAAATCCATCTGTATTGTTGTAGATGATTACTCCAGCAGCACCAGCATTCTGGGCATTTATTGCCTTATCCACAAATCCTATTTCTCCCCTTTGAATAAGCGCGTACTTCCCTTTAACATCACTGTTAAAGTTTTCTGGCTTTCCAAGCCCTGCATAAGAAAGCTCGAAGTCCTTCTGCTCTAAATCATTGGGATGGACACTGCCAGCTGATAAGAAGGCTGCTTGTCCATTTTCATCACCAATTGTATAATTCAAGCCATCCAATTTCATAAAATTATTTTCAACAGAAGCTACTTGGACACTGTCATAGGCCAAGCCTGGTGAACCAGACACGCCGATGTCCGGATTAGAGCTTTGCGGGTTTGCAAAGCCGCTGCCTAAATGTGCAGAGTTTCCTGCTGAAATGGACATAAGAATGCCGTTATTAACAGCCTTGCTGATTGCCTGCTGTTCTGGAGAATCCTCTGCTACGAACCCAGCTGTGGATCCTAAGCTCATGTTAATGACATCTGCACCAAGGATGATTGCATCATCGATTGCTTTAATATAGATATCACCCCATGTGGACTGCATATTAGGGTCATTTCCGAAAACTTTAAGTGCAAGCACTTGAGCCTCTGGAGCAATTCCCTTAATCCCGCCATTTTCTTCATCACCATTCGCACCGACAGTTCCAGCTACATGCATACCATGCATGCTTGCCCCTTCGGCAACATCTTGGATAATATTGTTTTCATCCATATAATTGTAGCCATACGGAACCTTTTCTGTGTAGTAATTGCCTAGTAGGCCAGTATCCGTTTTAGCTTTGTCTACCTCAGATTTCGTTAGTTCCCCTTCTGTCCCTTCAGACAAAATCATATCTCGATGATTTGGATCGATTCCAGTATCAATGACACCGACAACCATTCCTTCTCCTTTATAACCATAATCCCGCCAAGCTTCTTGGGCTTGAACAAGCTCTTTGCTGTATACCATATCTGTTTCTTCGTCTGGTCTTTCATATGAATTTACGATATGTACTTTTGCCACTTCCGGAAGCTCTTCCACGGTTTTAATGTCACCATATTTCATTTCACCACTAAACCCGTTGAAGATTGTTGTAAAGCTTTCCTTTTCTGTAAATTTGACTTTTTCCTGCTTTACCTTCGCCTTGACTTCCTTCTGTTCTGCAAGTTTATCTTCTTTCAGCTTCTTCTTCGTTGCTTTAGGCAGCTCTTTTACTTGCTTGTCCTGTTTCTGAGCATAATCGACTGTCGGCTCTGTTGCCATCTCGACTACGACCCTGACAGTATCTGTGTCTTTATATTTCTCCTTTACATCACTGCCGCTGATTTTTTTTACTGTAAGCTGGTTGTCCTTCCCCTTAGTACTTTCCACCTTATTTGGTATGCCAGCAGCTAAGACGCTATTGGAAAATAACATAAACAGCATAATGACAAAGATTAAAATCTTCCCTTTTTGCATATCAAGGCTCCCCTCCTGATAATTCTTTATTTTCTGAATATATCGATACCCTATAAAAGTATCATAGTTAGTTTCTACTATTAAGGTGCTAAAGTCCTTTTGCACAGGAATTTATACTAGGATAATAGTTGGTTTCCATCGCATATTCCCCCGCCATTCGACACATATTTGCGAAAGGCACGATAGTATGACAAGTTTCTATCCTTTCCTCCACCACTTTAGCAGTATAAATCCTAAAAAATTTCTTAATATAGTAATAACAATAATAATTCAGCAGCAAAATCAAAATTGTCAAAACAGTCAATATATGCATGCATTGGAGCATGAACCAATCTGCGTTATAATAAAAGGAACTAAGATACTTTCGGGGGAGGCATTCTAGTGAAGACATTCAAACTTATCTCCATTCAGCTGCTGCAAGGGGGGAACGCAACAGCAATACCTATTTTAGACGGATTAATTATCAATAAAGAGGATGACCATCATAATTGGCTGATCGAATTATATATGGCTCACACAGATTACTCTTTTTTTGAAAACGCGCTAAATGATGGACAAAAGCTACTAGTACATGCTGTCATTTCTAAAAAGGAAAATGACCCCGCACCGTTTGAAGTCATTGTCCATTCTGTCAGTAAATTTACGGACACAATCAGTGTGCTGCTGCAAGGGAGCTTGATGAGGAATCGCAAGGATTATGCAGAGATGCTGCTTGATCATCTCCTTGAAAGCGGCTATGAAGGCCGTGTGCTGTCTGAAAGGTTTAAAGAACTGATGCACAGCAAACAGCAGCTCTTTGTAGAAAAAAATACAGACTAAAAAAGCAGTCTACATTTGTAGACTGCCTTTTTAAAATCAGCTATCTTTGTCATCCTTGTCATTGCGATCTTTACGGTCTTCAATCATGTCTTCGCCAGGATCATTATCATCTTCAGCGGCATCAAGATCGTTGTCAGTGTTACGGTCATTATTGTCATTGTTGTCATCGATAAAGCCATCATCACCGTTGTCTATATTGTTGTCATTGTTGTCATTATCGCCATTTCTGTTGTTCAGACCATCATCATTGTTAAGACGATTATTGTCTGTCCCGTTATTCATGTCACCGTCTGGAATGATGTTATTGTCTGGAATGATATTATTGTCTGTAGTATCTGTGTCTTCTACAGTCGTATCATCTTCCGGAGCCGGACTTTGATCATCATTATTACCGCAGCCAGTAAGAAGCATTGCAGACAATGCAGAAACACCTAATAGCGTCATCCATTTATTCAAGTGAAAAACCCCTTTTCCTTTAAGATTTTTAAAGACCTTTTATATGGTCAATAATTATCTTGTCCAAGAAAAAGGACATTTTACATGTCATTTGACTTTCCCATAAATATATAACAATAGGCATTAAACACCAGATGCTTCTGCCGAGCAAAAGCTCTATTCTTCTTTTTTATCTCCTAATGCAAACATGATTTCTGCTTCACACGCTATTTCACCGTCTACAGTAGCAACACATTTTCCTTTGCCAAAGTTTCCGCGCACTCTTGTCATTTCTACTTCGAGACGAAGCTGATCGCCAGGGTATACCTGTTTTTTGAAGCGGCAGCTGTCAACACCTGCAAAGAAAGCAAGTCTTCCTTTATTTTCTTCTTTAATCAGCATCGCCACAGCTCCAACTTGAGCCAATGCTTCAACGATAAGCACACCTGGCATTACTGGGAATTCTGGAAAGTGACCATTAAAGTACTCTTCATTTGCTGAAACATTCTTGATTCCGACTGCACGCTTCCCTTCCTCGACCTCTAAGATGCGGTCGACCAGCAAGAATGGGTAACGATGGGGAATGATTTCTTTAATTTGATTTATATCTAACATTTTTATGACCTCCTACTAATATGTGGTTATGTATAATTGTACTAAATAACCTTATAAAAAAGGAAGGGAAATTATCCCTTCCTTAAAAAAATAATTATATATCCTTATTCTTTCTCAACAAGATCTATTATATGTGTCCATGTCGACTTTTTGAAAGTATCTCCAGCTTTACCGTCACCGATAACACTATAGCCAATTACAGCACCGGCTGTGATGCTTACAGCTGTCAATACAATAATTAAGATTAACCGTAGCCAAATCGGGAACATCCGAACTCTGCCAAACCTTGAAGAAGACTTCTCTTGCGAGTTATTATCTTGTCTTTCTTCCCTTATCTGCTCCCTTGTCTTCATGACTTCTTGACTGCTTGTATTAACTGACATTATTTTATCTCCCTTTTAGCGTATCTCATTTACTAATCCCATCATCTGATCAGCAATAGTGATAGCTCTTGACTGAAACTGATAGGAGCGCTGTGTCGACATTAAGTTAACCATTTCCTTGCTCATATCAACATTGGATTGTTCCAGAACATTCTGCTGGACGGAAACTTCTCCGCGTAGTGCTCCGTCCAAATCTGTCAGAACTTGATCTCTCGTCATGTTAAGCTCATCTAGATTGGCAGGCAAACCATACAGATTATCTCCCTTTTTCTCAAGGAATTGAGGATAATTAACAGCTGTCACACCTAGATTAACGTTCTGAGTCTGTCCATTGTTCAGAGTTGCAGATAGAGTACCTGTTTCTGATAAAGTATATTGACTTACATTTTTATCGAGCATTATCGGATTATTATTTTCATCAAGAACTGCATACCCCTGCTTTGTCACAAGCATGTTTTCCGTATTTGATACCGGAGACAAATAAAAAGCACCGTCTCTTGTGTATTGAACTTCAGTGTTTTGCCCATTTTGGACAAGCACACGGTAAAGCTGACCCTCTGACGTAAATGCCGTATCCAACGGACGGTTCGTCGTTTTTAAAGTGCCTTGTGTCATAACTGTCTGGGTCTGGGCAACCATTGCACCGTTTCCTTGTCTAATGCCATTAGGAGTCTGACGGTTAACCTCCTGCGCAAGATCCTTTTGGTTATTAACCTGTTGGACAAGCAAATCAGTGAATGTAGCATTATTCTTTTTGTAACCAGTCGTATCAACATTAGCCATATTATTACTGATTGTATCCATTTGTTTTTGCAACTGTGTCAATGTATTTGTAGCGATAAGCATCGTTCTGTTCATCTTATATTCTCCCCCTTAACCTGGGTTGCTTCCCCAAACGTGGTCTGCCTTAAACTTTACCTATTTCGTTTGCGGCTTTATCCATGCTTTTGTCATATGCTTGAAGAATCTTCTGGTTTGCTTCAAATGAACGATATGCAGACAGCATATCTGTCATCGTCCTGGATGTATCTACGTTAGAACTCTCCAGGAAGTTCTGTTTAAGCTGGAATGTTACACCGTTTGCTGTATAAGCATTTTCAAGTGCCTGTCCATCCTCAGCCCGGTAAAGGCCATCGCCTTCTTTTACTAAAGATTTAGGATTTGCTGTATAGCTCACCCCAAGGCGGTATGCTTGCCCTTCACTTGTTGTAAGCACACCTTCATTAGACACGGAAAAGTTATCGTCAGGCAGCTGAATTCGCTCATTGTTTTCATCCATTACATATAAGCCGCTTCCTGTTGTCAAATAACCTTGGCCGTCCAGTGTGAAGTTTCCGTTCCTAGAATATCTTGTCTCACCGTTTGCATTTTGAATATTAAAGAATATGGAGCCTGCCGTATTATTGTCATCCCCAGGAACATTTATATTCACTAGGGCGATGTCTGTTTTCAAGTCAGTTTGAGTAATATCACCTTGTGTGAATGTTGGGATGGCTTCTTGCATATAAACACCAGTCCCTAAAGAGCCAATTGTTGATTTTGTTGTTTTTCCGCTGGGAGTATAGGTATCTACCGTTTGCTGAAGCAGCTCCGGGAATGTGCGGACAGCAGATTGATCGGCTTTATATCCAGGTGTATTGCTGTTTGCCATATTGTTTGTCAGCATTTCAGTTCTTCTTTGCTGTGCTAACATACCTGATGCAGCTGTATAAAATCCTTTAAACATATCATTTTCTCCAATCTTTGAGAAGTTAAGGTCATATTACAGTTAGTTATATTATAAAATAAGTTAGGTTCATTTCTGTAGTCATTTGTTGAAAAAAGTCATATTTTGTATTGTATTTACTTCATCCCCTATTATATCGGATGTTATTTACAAATATCTAATGGTATTTAATGCAAAACAGAAATTTATTTTAAATTTTAAACAAAAAAAACGGCTTACCCTTTCGGGCAGCCGATTTTTCATTTATTTAGCAATGGAAAAGCCTGATTAGCCAAGCTTTCTTTTTGGTAAACGGTCAATATTGTCAAGCATGATGCCTGTACCAATTGCGACACAATCCATTGGATTTTCTGCAACCAAGACAGGAACTTTTAATTCATCAGCAAGCAGCATGTCAATTCCATGAAGAAGCGCGCCGCCTCCTGTCAAAATAACTCCTCTGTCAATAATATCTGCAGAAAGCTCAGGCGGAGTTCTTTCCAGAACACTCTTAGCAGCTTGTACAATCACTGTTACAGACTCTCTTAGCGCCTGTTCAATTTCCTCTGAATGAACCGTAATCGTTCTAGGAAGACCTGAAACCATATCACGGCCGCGAATTTCCATCTCTTCTTTACGCGCGCCAGGGAAAACAGTTCCAATGTTAATTTTGATGTTTTCTGCCGTTCTTTCTCCAATCAAGAGCTTATATTCTCTCTTAATATATTGAAGAATTTCACTGTCAAACTTGTCCCCTGCCATTTTGATGCTTGAAGAAGTAACAATATCACCCATTGAAAGAACAGCTACGTCAGTTGTTCCCCCGCCGATATCCACAACCATGTTGCCGCTCGGCTGGAAGATGTCCATACCCGCTCCAATTGCAGCAACTTTCGGCTCTTCCTCCAGGTAGATTTTTTTGCCGCCGCTCTTTTCTGCTGCCTCTTTAATAGCTTTTTGCTCTACACTTGTAATGTTTGTAGGACAGCAGATAAGGATGCGTGGCTTTGATAAAAATCCTTTTACATTCAATTTATTGATAAAATGCTTAAGCATTGCTTCTGTGACATCAAAATCAGCAATAACTCCGTCTTTCAGCGGACGAATAGCGACAATATTTCCAGGTGTACGTCCAACCATACGGCGCGCTTCTTCTCCAACTGCAAGCACTCTGCCTGTGTTTTTATCGAGAGCGACTACCGAAGGCTCATTTAAGACGATCCCTTTCCCTTTTACATGAATCAACACATTTGCTGTTCCTAAATCAATACCGATATCTCTAGCGAACATTTTTTACACTTCCTCCTTATGGCTATTATTCAGTTTTTTCCATTTGTTCTCTTTATAAACAGACCTTTACATGAAAAGTTAATATTTCTCCTATTATTTAAACGCAAAAAAGCAAAACTAGTTTCATTAAATTATGTAACGCATTTTAATAAGCAGATCATTTTAACAATTCAAGCAATACTATGACAGACAGAAGAACAGTTGTTCGATATAAAATACAACTGCTGACTCTCTTATATTCGTTTTCTGATAAGTGTATGTCTAACACTTCACATGTCTTGCAACCCTTGCCATAACACGTATCATATTAGTCCTACTCTAATTTTCTATTCTATCATACCGCTGACGAAAGAAGTAACTTTTTGTCAAAAATATGCGCATTTTTTCTTATTTTTATTTGTAAAATTTTCATATTTGTTCGCTTAAACGATTATTTATCTATTTTTTTCCAATCTCTTATATAACTGTTAGTAATACAGGAGCGTGTTGGATATGTATTTTGACATATAAAAAAGACTTAGTATTTCCTAAGTCCTATTTCTGTCTGTTTTTTTCTCTACCGATGGAGGATGTCCTCCATCGATAGATAAGCATAAATGAAATTCTTGTGTTTTTTTCTTTCCATGTTGTTATTGTACTGTTTCCCCTTCCAATTCTTCCTTCTTGTACTTCATTTTTGTCGCTTCCCCACCGCGAAGATGTCTAATCGATTTATGATAATCAAGAATTTCCTTTACTTCGTTTGCCAAATCCGGGTTTATTTCAGGAAGCCTTTCTGTTAAATCCTTATGGACTGTACTTTTGGATACGCCAAACTCCTTCGCTATAACGCGAACTGTTTTCCTCGTCTCCACGATATACTTTCCAATCTTGATAGTTCTCTCTTTGATGTAATCGTGCACACCACTCGCCCTCCCTAAATTGGATGTGAGAAGTGTGAAATGAGACTCGCTTTTCGCTTCATCGAAATTCTTCATCCCGCACGTTTCCTTTCATGAATATTCCTTTTTACATGCGGCAGAAAGCTTTTGCTTTCTGATCTTATCGTGATTAAACATGTCCTCGACTACATATCCATTTATCTATAAACGATCCCTCACTCCAAACTTCATCTTTGTAAGGTTTGTAACAGTTTATTAGCTTGGGTCAAAGTTTATGCAGAAAATTATGAATAGGGACAAGGTTTCCTTTGATTTTTTTAAAAGTGGGTAGCGCTTAAGAAATAATTAAGGATTGTTTCGTACAATCCTTATTAATAAATATTGATAGATACGGGGGATGTATATGGCACCGAAAAAAACAAAGTGGATTATAGGTTTATCCAGCGTTGCAGCTTTTACAGGTTTTATAGGGTTTTTAAATGGAACAACTTCAACTGGGAACAGTCAGCAAACTGCTTATAATCAATCAGGGGGCACCAGCGAGCTGCCAAGCAGCCAAAATCCTTTCGCACAGGAAGACGGAAGCCAAATCCCTTCAAATGGGAGCAATGGAAGTTATACAACACCTGACGACGGTTCAGGCAGCAGTGATTCATCAGGAAGTTCCTATTCATCTGGAAGCAGCGACTCTTGGGCTGGTGATTATCAAGAGGACAGTTCTTCTGATACTTCAAGTGACAGCAGCGGAGGTACCACAACAGACCCAAACAGCGGGTCCAATAATTTCAGCGGCGGGTCCTTTCAAGCACCTCTAACTAACGGGAGCACAACTGAAAGTGGAGACCTTCGCAGCCATTCATCTTAAGGAGATAATTATATGCAGCAAACAGAATTCCCATGTATGAACACCACTATTCGCACATTTGATTTACCAGAGGAATCATCCAAAAAAACATTACATCTGTTTAAAAAGGCAGAAAAGACGCTGTCACGGTTTGACAAGGCTAGTGAATTATCACAATTAAATAGGACCATTCACATCCCTTTTGTATGCAGCTCTATCCTGTTTGAAGCTATTAGGATTGCGGACTTCTACTTTACAGTCACAAAAGGTATTTATAATCCTTATCTAGGCAGGACGCTTTGTGCTCTCGGTTATGACCGGAGCTTTGAACTGATGGAGGCATGTCCGAAGACAGCTGAACAGCCTACCTCATCTAGACTGATTTCCCGCCCGCTCACAATCGATACAGGCATGAGGAGCGTAACCCTTGAACAAGATATTCAAATAGATTTAGGGGGCATAGCTAAAGGCTGGACAGCACAATGCATCGCTGAGCTTTTACAGGATGACGGAATAAAGACTGGCGCTATTTCTGCAGGCGGGGATATTTGTGTTTGGGGTTTAGAGCAAAGAAAGCGTGTGGTCAAAATAGATCATCCAAGCAGACCAGACGAAACGATTGCCTCCATTGAATTACAAAGAGATGCAGGTATTGCAACAAGTTCTACAGTAAAAAGGCATTGGACAACTGCCAACGGACAGCACTGTCACCATATAGTAGATCCGCGAACCTGCCTGCCGAGCACCTCCAACCTTATTCAGGCAACTGTGATTGCCCCAACATTAACAGAGGCAGAAGCTCTTGCTAAATGCATGCTTATCCTTGGCTGGGAGGAAGGCTTAAAGCAATTTAAAGGAAATAATTTAGCTTTTATTGGGCTGACAAGCGATGACCTATGCCTGCAAGCTGGCAATATAAACTTTTATGCAAAAGAAGGAGTGAAACAGTATGAATGAATGGTTATCCACCTTTGGCGACCTATTCAGCATTTGGAATGTAACAAGGGCAGCAGCCATCACATCTTATTTATTGCTGTTTATCTCCATGCTGACTGGGCTAACTTTTAAACTTCCAATATTTCCGAAGAAAATGCAAAAAATAATTCTAAATACTCATGAGGCTGCCGGCTGGTTCGGGCTGCTTTTTGGAATGGTTCATGGTCTTGTCCTAGTATTCGATACAGAATATACCTCTTACACCATCTTTAATATCCTGATTCCTTTTACAGTCGAACATAATGTCATCTCCCTATCATTAGGCATATTTGCCTTTTATGGATTCTTGTTATTAGTTTTATCAACAGACTTCTTAAAAAAGATTGGGAAGAAGATGTGGAGAGCCATCCATTTTCTCGCATTCCCAACATTCTATGCAGCTCTTCTTCACGGATTGCTGCTGGGCACAGACAGCCAGACAACATGGATGCTTATACTCTATATATTCACAGGCGCAACTGTGTTTATTTTAACTATCCTGCGAATTGTCCAAGCAATGCAGGTAAAAAAGAAGCCTATAATGGACAAAAAAGCATGATTTACAGGTATGGATTATTTCCCGAGAAATTTGTCTTTGAAATAGGTTTATTCATGAAAAAAGAGTCCCATTCTGTCGAAGAATGGGACTCTTTCGTTTTGCATTATGCGTTTGGATCAGCTGAAGTGCTTTCGTCTGCTGCATCATCACTTGAAGAATCTGTTGATTCATTTGTTGCGTCAGCATCTGTATTTTTCGAGTCTGTTGACTCTTCTGTTACTTCTTTATTTGATTGATTTTCTGTTGCATCCTCTGAAACAGACTCTTCTTTGTTCGATTCATCTGTTACTTCATTTTCCTCAGAAGTGCTGCTTGCTTCAGAAGTATCAGCATTTTCTAATGAAGCCAATGATTTATTGAAGTAATCAATTGGATTTACTGCTACATTATCTTTACGAATTTCAAAGTGAACATGTATGCCGCCATCTTTGTTATATAAGCTTTGTCCAGAAGTAGCAAGAGGTTGACCTTTTTTCACTTCATCGCCCTCTTTTACTTGGATATCCTTTACAGACTGATAGAAAGTTTTGATACCATCAGCATGTTCGATTTCGATTGAATTACCAAGTACAGAATCTTCTGATACTTTTGTAACTGTTCCGCTTAATGAAGCAAGTACTTCGAATTCACTGTTATCTTCCATTTTCAAATCTACACCAGTATTAGGCTGGTACATATTATCATAGAAAACTAGTGAGTTTATTTGCTCTTCCTTGCTTTGGCTATTGTCATAAAAACCTTTTTGAGTAATTACTGCATCTGGATCATTTACTGGCCATGCAAAGTTCTCAACATCATTTGTAACTGGTACAGAAGGCTCATCACCATTAAGCTGCGTATTTGGATTTTTTGACGCATCATAATTGAACTTGTCTGTATCGCTTGCACTGTTTTGATACCAAAGGACACCTGTTAGAATAATAGCTGCACTCGCGATATAAACAGCTGGAAATGCCCAACGCTTTTTAAAGAAACTCTTTACTTTTGATTTTGGAGAAGTACGTTTGTTTTCTTCCTCTCTCATTTTATCATCACCTCAGCAATCATTCTGAACAGATAATGATAAATATATACATGCAAGAAAAAATTTTTAAAAAACTTATTTTTCGACAAACTGGTTTTATTTATGCATGAAAATAAAAACTTTTTTTCTAAAGGGATGAAAAGTAAAAAAAGCCCCCTTGCTGCCAAGGAAGCTTCCTGCTATTTCTATATTATTTATTTGCCATATAAGCTGTCAGAAGTTTCTCAGAATCTGTTACAGCTACACCTTTATAGTAATACTTGACGATATCCTCATATGTCTTGCCTTCAGCCGCCATTCCGTTTGCACCATACTGGCTCATCCCGACACCATGACCATATCCCTTCGTTGTCACAACGATATTCTGGCCTTCTCTGGTCATAGTGAAGTCTGTTGACTTTAAACCAAGCTTATCGCGAATGTCTGTCCCTGCAAGCTCTTTTCCGCTTATATTCGCTTTTGCAATTCGCTTGCCTTTCGTATACTCTACATTTGTCATAATGCTTGTACTGCTTCCTACAGAGACGCCAAGTTTGCTTTCGAACTCTTGAATACTGAGCTCTTCTTTGCCGTTAAACTTTGGGGAGTTCTTATCCCACGGGCTTTCAACACTCGTTAAATAAGCAAGAGAGTTAGCCCAGACATCATCAGCGTTTTCTGTATATCCATTACTTGTGGAGAAAAATAGAGCATCGATTGGCTCTCCGTCATATGTCAGAATCTGTCCTGCTGTTGCTTGAACGGCATCCTCAATCTTTTTCATCTTCCAATCATAATCACCGGTTTTCCAGGTTGATTTTAATTCTGCTTTATTCTTATATACTTGATAAGTAATAGAATCACCGACTATTGCTCCATCAGGCAATCCTGAATCCGTTTGGGAGATCATCCTGCGGACGATATAGGTTCTTGCTGCTAATGCTTGCGCTTTTAGTGCTTCAGGTTCAAAGCTTGCATTCATCTCCAGTGCCACAACACCGGCAACATATTCTTCTAAATCAACTTTCTCTATCTTTTTTTGCTCTTCCCTATAGATGGAAACTTCCACAGATGGACCTGTGTTTTCTGCTGGCGTAACTTGTGCTGGCGTATCATTTTTGTCATTCCCTCGTTCTGAAATAAAGGGAAGCACCAAAACAGCTGGAAGCAATAAAGTGATGCTGAACAGAATGGCTCCTAGTGCGATAAAGGGTTTGAATTTGATCATATATAAGCCTCCATAAGAACGATGTAGATATTGCTTCGAGAAGACGATTAATGTCTTACAAAACATTCTTATGGGCTTGGACAAGCATTTATGACTTTATTCATCAGGAAAAAACCATGAAAATAATCGGTCTAGGCGTTCTATTTTTTCTAACTTTGCATAGTATGGGAGTAATCTCTCGTTATCTCTTCATTTCCTCATTAACCTCTTCCAAGCTTAACTGCACAAAAAAAACAGCTATATCCATCTCATAAGGGAAATGAATAATAGCTGCTTATGTTTTATTACGCATTCATATCTGCGACATAAGTTGCAGTCAATGTAACTTGCTCTTCTTCTGTCACTCGTTCAATGTCAGCACCTAATCCCGCCAGCTTCTCATGGAAGTTAACATATCCGCGATCCAAGTGCTTCAGTTCAGTAACTCTTGTAATACCTTCAGCCACAAGTCCTGACAATATTAATGCTGCTGCAGCACGTAAATCTGTTGCTGCTACTTCAGCACCTTGCAGGTTTGTTGGTCCATTCATAATAACAGAACGACCTTCAATCTTCACATCGCCATTCATGCGTCTGAACTCTTCAACATGCATAAAACGGTTTTCAAAAACAGTTTCTGTTATCATGCTAGTTCCTTTAGCGCGAAGCAACAATGCCATCATTTGTGACTGCATATCTGTTGGGAATCCAGGATGAGGCATTGTCTTAATATCAACAGCTTTTAAGTTTTCTGCACTAATAACACGAAGTCCGTCTTCTTCCTCTTTGAAGACTACACCCATTTCTTCCATTTTTGCGATTAAAGATGAAAGATGTTCTGGCACTGCACCTTGTACAAGGACATTTCCGCCTGTGATAGCAGCGGCAACTAAAAACGTTCCAGCTTCAATTCTATCCGGAATAATTGTATGTTCTGCACCGTACAGCTTTTCTACACCTTCAATTCGAAGTGTGCCAGTTCCTGCACCTCTTACTTTTGCACCCATTGCATTTAGGAAATTAGCTAAATCAACAATTTCAGGTTCTTTAGCAACATTTTCGATGATTGTTGTACCTTTAGCCAGTGTCGCAGCCATCATAATGTTTTCTGTTGCCCCTACACTTGGGAAATCTAAATAAATTTTCGCTCCATGCAGACGATCTTCAACAGACGCCTCAATAAAACCATTTCCTACCTGTACTTTTGCACCCATTGCTTCAAAGCCTTTAAGATGCTGATCAATCGGTCTAGAGCCAATTGCGCAGCCTCCTGGCAATGCTACTCTTGCATGGCCATTTCTAGCCAATAATGAACCCATTACCAAAACAGAAGCTCTCATTTTGCGCACATATTCAAATGGCGCTTCCACACTCAACTCTTTTGATGCATCTACTGTTACTTCGTTGTTGGCAAAAGTTACGTCAGCATTAAGAAAACGCAATACCTCGTTTATTGTAAATACATCTGAAAGAGTTGGAACTGACTTAATTATGCTTTTTCCATCACTTGCTAATAATGTAGCGGCGATTACAGGCAAAACGGCATTCTTTGCGCCTTCTACTTTAACCGTTCCATTTAACCTTTTTCCGCCGCGGACGATGATTTTATCCAAAGTGTATTCCCCTCCGCGTCCAATGTCTCTATATTAATATTCAATCGTTATGATGGGTGTGCCAACTACAAAGGTAGTCTTACCGCCCATTCCTTGTGTCCTGATTCCCAATTGCAAGTTCATTGCCTTGTCATTTTCCTGAATTTTCTCATCAAAGATAGACGTTATGGCTGAAGCTGATACAAAATCATCTTCCTCTAACGCCTCTATTTGTTTCGCTTGAAAAGCATCCAATAAATGGTTTACATAATAAGGCAGACTCTTACTAATCTTATCATTGAATTCGCCTTTTATACAAGAGAAAATTGTTGGTTTTCCACGAAATATAGCTGAAACTTTTTCTTCTATATCCTTTTTCAGCATTTTGCTGAACTGGTCACTTAACTCCTTCCCTTTCACTTCATATATAACATATGATTGAGCAGTTTGGGTTGTTAATGAAGCAGTGACCGTTATACTCTCTTCTTTGCTGCTGTCAGCTGAAAGTAAAGCTTTAGCCTGCCAGCTGCTGCTGTTTTCTGTTTCCGTCCATTTTGCATCAGGAAATTTTTCCTGCAATTCAGCCTGAACGGCTTTTGCATCTGATAAGCTTTTCACATTTTCCAATTTTTCTCTTGCATGCAGAGACCATTCAGTTACATTAATGTTCTGTTCCTCTTGTAAAATTCCATTTATGATAAATAGGTCTAGCTGTTTTTTCGCGATAATTGGGTTATTCCCAAAAGTGACTGCTGCCAAACCAACTAGTATTGTTAACACGATATAAATTACTGTTCTTTTTTTATTCATCTTATATTCCTCCCCCTTACTAGCATTGTTTCCATAGTAGGGGAATGAAATACTCACGAATTGTCGTCACTTTTTGACATGAATATATTCTATATCAGCGTACAAACTAATTTTATTCAACACGCAAGTTGAATTGTACTGAAAAAGTGAACAAAAGAAAACATGTATGAAGACCTATTTAGTTGGTAATTGTTTCTTCCAATGCATCTTATTGCATAATTAGTGGCAACTGTTGTGACCAAAGCAGATAATTAAGGAAGAAGTCACTGACTAGTGATCCCATTATTATCGATAATAACACATATAAAACTCTTGCTTGAACTACTTTGTTTGCACGGATGAACTTTTCAATGTTCAAGGACTGCAATGCCCACCAAGCCAGGGCAATAAATACCACATTTGTTACAATGCTGAGCAACGCCTGTTGGCCAAAATCTTCTATCACGGCCGAACCTCCACTCTTAAGTTTCCTTGCTAACTTCTATTTGACGAACTAACTACCTAAAAGGTTTCATATTTTTTCATTTTCATTTCATTTTTATTTCATTTTCGTTTCTTCTAGACCTTTTTTGTTCTTTTAAAGCCCTTTCACGAACGAAAAAAATGCCCCCAATTTGCATTTTTGCAAAGGAGGCATTTGGTTTTAATATCTTTTTTCGATTATAGAAATACGGTTCATTGCACGTTTGAGAGCAAGCTCTGCGCGTTTAAAATCTATATGTTCACTACTCTGCGCATGCAATCTTTGCTCTGCACGCTCCTTAGCTCGTAAAGCACGATCATAATCGATATCTTCCGCAGTTTCCGCAGATTGAGCAAGCACCGTTACTTTATCTGGCCGAACCTCTAAGATTCCGCCATTGACTGCCAAATACTCAGAAGTCTTTCCATTTTTCAAGTGTATGACACCTATTTTAAGGGGAGCAACCATTGGAACATGGCCTGCCATTATTCCAAGTTCTCCGCTTTCTGCTTTTGCGATAACCGTCTCAACGTCTGAATCATGCACCGGGCCATCAGGAGTTACTACATGGACTTTAATCGTCTTCATTTCTACCCCTCCTGACTAGAATTATACTTCAACACCCATTTTTTTAGCATTTTCGATTGCTTCTTCGATTCTTCCGACTAGGCGGAATGCATCTTCTGGAAGGTGATCGTATTTACCATCAAGGATATCCTTGAAGCCTTTAACAGTTTCTTTAACAGGAACATAAGAACCCTTCTGTCCTGTGAACTGTTCTGCTACGTGGAAATTTTGTGACAGGAAGAATTGAATTCTTCTTGCGCGATGTACGACCATTTTATCTTCATCATTCAACTCATCCATACCAAGGATGCTGATGATATCTTGAAGCTCTCTGTAGCGCTGTAAAGTTGATTGTACTTGACGAGCAACATTGTAGTGCTCTTCTCCTACGATTTCAGGCGACAAAGCGCGTGATGTAGATGCCAATGGATCCACCGCTGGGTAAATACCCATCTCTGTCAATTTACGCTCAAGGTTTGTTGTTGCATCCAAGTGAGCAAATGTTGTTGCAGGCGCTGGGTCTGTGTAGTCATCTGCTGGTACATAAATCGCTTGGATAGATGTTACTGATCCTACGTTTGTAGAAGTGATACGCTCTTGTAATTTACCCATTTCTGTTGCTAGAGTCGGCTGGTAACCTACTGCTGAAGGCATACGTCCAAGCAAGGCAGAAACTTCAGAACCTGCTTGTGTGAAACGGAAGATGTTATCGATGAAGAACAGAACGTCTTGTCCTTGCTCATCACGGAAATATTCAGCCATTGTCAAACCAGTCAAGGCAACACGCATACGAGCACCTGGCGGCTCGTTCATTTGTCCGAATACCATTGCTGTTTTCTTAATAACGCCGGAATCTGTCATTTCGTGGTATAGGTCATTTCCTTCACGCGTACGCTCTCCAACACCGGCAAATACAGAAATACCGCCGTGCTCTTGAGCGATGTTGTTGATAAGTTCTTGGATAAGAACCGTTTTACCAACACCTGCTCCTCCGAATAGACCGATCTTTCCACCTTTAATATAAGGTGCAAGCAAGTCTACTACTTTAATACCTGTTTCTAGTATTTCAACTTGTGTAGAAAGCTGCTCGAACTTCGGAGCTTCTCTATGAATAGAGTCTCTTCTAGCATCAGCTGAAATTTCTGGATCAAGGTCGATTGTTTCTCCCAATACGTTAAATACACGTCCTAAAGTAACATCACCAACTGGTACAGAAATAGACTTACCTGTATCTGTTACTTGAGTTCCTCTAGTGATTCCATCAGTAGAAGACATCGCGATTGTACGGACCGTATTGTCACCTAAATGCAGGGCAACTTCAAGGGTTACTTCAGCGTTGTCAGAAGCATTTTCTCCTGAAATACGAACCACTTTCAAAGCATTATTTATATCAGGCAAATGGCCACCATCGAACTTAACGTCGACTACAGGACCCATTACCTGAAGAACTTGTCCTAAGCTCATGTTTTTCCCTCCAATACTTCTTTTCATAGAATTGCAAAGTCGCAATTCTATTGCTTAAATCCTATTCCAGCGCAGCTGCACCGCCGACGATTTCCGTAATCTCTTGCGTAATAGCAGCCTGGCGAGCTCGGTTATAAACTAGACTCAAATCATTGATAATTTCTTTCGCATTATCAGTAGAGTTCTTCATTGCTGTCATCCTAGCAGAGTGTTCACTCGCTTTACTGTCAAGCAATGCACCGTAAATTAGGCTTTCTGCATATTGCGGCAGCAATACATCCAAAATCTCTTCTGCAGAAGGCTCAAATTCATAGGAAGTAAGTGCAGCAGAGTTATTCCCGATATCTGTAAGAGGGAGAATTTTCTTCTCCATTACATCCTGCTGGATTGCACTCACATAATGGCTGTAAATGATGTGTACTTCATCAAATGTTCCATCACTAAACATGCCGACAGACTTGTTCGTAATATCCTTAATGTCCAAGAAGTCCGGCTGGTCCGCAATTCCGACAATGTCCAAAATGACATTTGTCCCTTGCTTCACAAGGAAATCTCTGCCGACTTTACCGATTGCAATAACTGCATACTCATCTTTTGATTGATGCTTAGCTTGTACAATCTGGTTCAGCTTTCTTAAAACATTACTGTTATATGCACCCGCAAGTCCGCGGTCTGATGTGATAATAATATAACCTGTCTTTTTAACCGGACGGGCAACCAGCATTGGGTGGGAGCTGCCTTTGCTCCCTGCCGCTACTGACTGTGTCACTTCTTCTATCTTTTCCATATATGGAACAAAAGACTTTGCATTTGCTTCTGCTTTATTCATCTTAGCAGCAGATACCATTTGCATCGCTTTTGTGATTTGGCTTGTCTTTTTCGTTGAATTAATACGTGACTTTATATCGCGTAATGATGCCAAACGTTTTCACCACCATTCATCAGATTTTCCTTTTATTACTCAGTTGCAGCGAACGTCTTTTTGAAGTCGTTAATCGCAGCTGCCATATCGTCGTCAGAAGGAAGCTCTTTCGTTGACACAATGTGATCCAGCAATTCTTTACGGTTATGATCCATCCAGTTCAATAACTCATCTTCAAATCTTCTGATATCATGTACTGGAATATCATCAAGGAATCCGCGCGTCAATGCATAAAGGATCGCTACTTGCTTTTCTACTTTTAATGGTTTGTTCAAGTCTTGCTTCAGTACCTCAACTGTACGGGCACCGCGGTTCAACTTATCTTGTGTTGCTTTATCAAGGTCTGATCCGAACTGTGCGAATGACTCAAGCTCACGGAATGACGCTAAGTCAAGACGAAGCGTACCTGCAACTTTTTTCATCGCTTTAATTTGTGCAGAACCACCTACACGGGAAACAGACAACCCTGCGTTGATTGCAGGACGTACTCCTGAGAAGAACAAGTCAGACTGCAAGAATATTTGACCATCTGTAATAGAGATTACGTTTGTTGGAATATATGCAGATACGTCTCCTGCTTGTGTCTCAATGAACGGCAATGCAGTAATAGAACCGCCGCCTTTAGCGTCGCTCAGCTTCGCTGCACGCTCAAGTAAACGAGAATGCAAGTAGAATACATCCCCTGGATATGCTTCACGGCCTGGAGGACGACGAAGCAGCAAGGATAATTCACGGTATGCTGATGCTTGTTTAGAAAGATCATCATATACGATTAAAACGTGCTTGCCGTTATACATGAATTCCTCACCCATAGCTACACCTGCATATGGAGCTAGGTAAAGCAATGGAGCCGGCTGGGAAGCAGATGCAGTCACGACGATGGAATAATCCAATGCACCGTGTTTGCGAAGTGTTTCAACCGCATTACGAACAGTAGATTCCTTTTGTCCGATTGCTACATAGATACAGATCATATCTTGGTCTTTTTGGTTAAGAATTGTATCGATTGCTACAGATGTTTTACCTGTTTGGCGGTCACCGATGATAAGCTCACGCTGTCCGCGGCCGATTGGCACAAGTGCATCAATTGCCTTGATACCTGTTTGAAGCGGCTCACTAACTGATTTACGGTCCATAACACCAGGTGCCAAGAACTCAATCGGTCTAGTTTTGCTTGAGTTAATCGGACCCATTCCATCCACAGGCTGACCTAATGAGTTAACAACACGTCCAATCAATTCTTCGCCTACAGGTACTTCCATGATTCTGCCTGTACGACGCACTTCGTCACCTTCGCGAATGTCTGTGTAAGGACCAAGGATGATGATCCCGACATTGCTTTCTTCTAAGTTTTGGGCAAGACCCATAACTCCGTTAGAGAACTCAACAAGTTCCCCTGCCATACAGTTGTCCAATCCATGAACGCGAGCGATTCCATCACCAATACTGATAACCGTACCTACTTCACTCACTTGAACTTCTGATTGGTAATTTTCAATTTGCCTTTTTATAAGAGCACTGATTTCTTCCGCTTTGATGCTCATGCGTTTCACCCCTATCTTGAAATCTTATCCTAATAATGTACGTTGCAGACGTGCAAGCTTGCCTTGTAAGCTGCCGTCGAATATTTTGTTACCTATGCGAACTTTAATTCCGCCCAAAAGGTTGGAATCAACAATATTTTCAATATTTAGCGACAGTTTCCCTACTTTGGCAGCAAATGCCGCAGAGATAGCCGATTTTTCACTATCTGTAAGTTGTCTTACAGAGTAGACTTTCGCTTCTGCAATTCCTTTTGCATCATTAACAAATTCCAAAAAGTAATTACAGATGCTGACGATATAATCTTCGCGATGTCTGTCCATTAAAAGCATCAACATGTTTTGCACATGAACACTTGCTGAACTGAACGCATTTTTTACTATCTCTTTCTTTTGCTCCAATGAGATATTAGGAGACTTGAAAACTTGCTGCAAATCCGGTGAGTTGGCCACAACTGCTTTTACAACACGCATTTCCTCTTCCAACTGTTCCACATTGCCATTTTCTTTCGCGATTTGGAAAAGGGCTAAAGCATAGCGCTTTGATACTCCTGTATCCATCATCGTTTTTCGCCTACCTCTTGTATGTAATCATTAATCAGTTTCTCCTGATCCTGTTCACTCAGCTCTTTTTCGATTACTTTAGAAGCGATTAATACAGATAGGGAACTAACTTGCTCGCGAATTGCAACAACTGCCTTTTCCTTCTGTTGTTCAATTTCAAGCAATGCTGAATTCTTTAGTCTTTCCGCATCTTTTCTTGCATCAGCAATGATTGTTTCTCTTTGCAGCTCACCTTGAGCCTTTGCATTGTCGATCAATTCTTTTGCCTCAGTGCGCGCCTCTTTCAGCAATGCCCGCTGTTCTTCTAGAAGCTTAGAAGACTCGATGCGGTTTTTCTCCGCACTGTTTATTTCATTTGCTACAAATTCTTCCCTTTGCTTCATGATTCCCATAATCGGTCCCCATGCGAATTTCTTCAATAGCGCAAGAAGAATTAAAAAGATTACTAATTGAAATATGGCTGTTCCACCATTTATACCGTGAGAAGCTGCTCCAGCAGCTCCTAATACGAAGCTATTTAATAACACAACGGTTCACTCCCTTCCAACTGCTTACCTTCAAACTGACTTTTTTTGCATAAAGTAAAGGCGAAGTTTTCAAAAAAGTCTTCGCCATTTTTTAGCTATTTATTAACGGTTAAGTACCATGAATGCAATTACAACTCCGATAATCGGCAATGCCTCAACTAATGCTACCCCGATGAACATTGTTGTTTGTAGGAAACCGCGTGCTTCTGGTTGGCGTGCAATCCCTTCAACTGTACGTCCTACGATCAAACCGTTACCAATACTTGCTCCTAATGCTGATAAACCAATTGCGATTGCTGCTGCTAAAAGATTCATTATTAATTTCCTCCTAAATATATCAATATGATTTTTTTATAGTTTCACCTTAAAAAAATAAGGGAATAGATTAATGCTCGTCACTTACTTTATGAGACATGTAAACAAAAGTTAACATTGTAAAGATATAGGCTTGTATAAACCCTATGAAGATAGAAAAACCTTGCCATGCCATTGTTAAAGGAATTGCAGCAATAAAGCCTGCCCATCCTGTCCACGCTAATGAACCTACTAATAGGGACAATAGCAGTTCCCCGGCATAAATATTTCCGTACAGACGCAAACCAAGCGTCAAAGTATTGGAAAACTCTTCGATTATCTTTAAAGGAAGCAAGAACTTCATCGGCTGAACATAGCCTTTGAAATACCCTTTAACTCCTTTTTGCTTAACACCATAATAATGTGTCAATGCAATGATCATAGAAGCTAATGTCAATGTGATAATCGGATCGGCTGTTGGTGATTTCCACCAAAGAACACCGTCAACCACTATAGAAAACGGCAAACCAAGCAGGTTGGAAATTAACACGTAAAAGATGATTGTCATCCCTAACATGTGGAACTTCCCTCCATCTTTCCAATCCATGTTGCTTTTGATGATGTTTTTCACGAAGTCCATTACCCATTCGATCATGTTCTGCATCCCTGTAGGCTTGAGGGCCAGTCGGCGCGTTGCAGCAACAGCGATAATAAATACGATCAAACTTGTTATGGCTATCATCAAGACACTGGATAAATCTACTCTCAAGTATTCCGAACCGAAAAGGTAAAACACTTTCTCTTTGTGATCCAAGCAATTCTCACCTCTCTTTTCTAATACTATTTTTAAAAATAGTACTAAATAAGTAATCTATCATAATGACTATGTAAGCCGTCATTAATCCAATAACAACGCTGATAAGGTGTATCTGCTCAGGAAATTCCATGGCTAATGCAACCCCAAGGACCGCAGCCGCCATTCTTTGCAGCATTCCTAATGATTGCGTTTTTTTTCCTTCATCTATGTTTCTGCTGAATCTTGCCATCCTTCTCACTAAAAGCCAAATATTATAAAGGCTTAAGGCTGTCCCAATTAACAGACCCATAAAAACAGGCTTATAAGGGGTTGCAACCCACCCGATAAGGTAAAGTGAAAGCAGTATAGATATGTACTTAAGTTGTTTTGTAAGCATCTGCTTTATTTCAAACATAATTTAGCCAAATCTCCTGACAACAGACTTTCTTTCAGACAGCTTTAACAGGGAACAAAAACAGCCTTTTTTGCGTCACAAAAAAAGCAATATTTTTTGAAAAGGCCCTGAAAACCCTATCATCTACTTTGTAAGCATACAATAAGGTTATGTCAAATGTCAATTAGTATTAACAACATAAAAAGATTAAAATCTCACCTTTAAATATTATCGTTTAACCCCTAAATTATCATATATGAAGCGTTTTATTTTTTCTCTCCTTTCCCGGTAAAAATTTTCTTTTTTATTCTATCATGAATCGAAAAATTTTATATCGAAAAAGGAGATTATTCACATATCTTTCAATTAATTTCCTATTACTTTTATATTAGGGAGATGTTTACAATTGCCAAACTATTTTCGCTTAACGTTTTTCACTATAATTAACTTTGTTACCTACAACCGTTAATTGTCCGCTGACAGCATCTTCTTTGCCTGCTTTTTTGGCAAACGCAATAATTTCATATATACCACTGTCTGGCAGAGAATCTTTCTTAATATTCCCCTTTAACTGACCTCGTTTCACCTCTTTTTTCCAATCAAGAAATTTCACAAACTTTAAGGACTCCTTATCGAATGCAGCTATGCCAAACTCTTCGGCACCTGTCGGTAAATAGGCTTCATAACTGAAGCTCCCATTATTCTCCTCTACCATATTAAAGCCCATTAAACGAGGATATTCCGGTTCTTCAAGTACATACAAATATGGTATCGTTATGGAATTCCTACCTGCATTTACTTCAAGCGCTCCATTCTGCAGCTTGTTTTTAAATAATTTATTGTCTATCATCATTCGGATCGGCACTTTTTTGGTACTGCCGGGAGCTAATGTAAAGGACAACGGCAACTGCCATGTCATGCCTCTTTGCTTAGCAGGCTGTTTAAATGTTACCCATTGAGGTTCACTTCCTTTGTTGACTATTGTTAAATAGGAAGTATGTTCATGTAGATGGTCTGCAAGCTTAAATTTCCCGAATCTCATGCTGCCCGGCAAAACAAGCACCTCTGCTCGTACAGCTTTATCCACCTGGATTCTGCCAGCACCTTGCTCATACACCTTGTAAAGTTCCCCGTTTCTGTTGCGGAGCGGCAGTGCTGTATTCATTAAAGCTGCCTTCACATCTTCCGGACTCCAATCAGGATGAGCTTCTAGCAGAAGAGCAGCAGCACCGGCTACATGAGGAGCTGCCATGCTCGTGCCTTGAAGCGCCAGATAGCCTCCAGGCACTGTGCTGTTAATCACTACCCCAGGAGCAACAACATCTGGCTTTATATCCCATGTGCTTGTGACAGGTCCTCTTGAGCTGAACTCTGCCAGAATATCTTTTTCCCAATAACTGTTGATTTTTGCATATAACTTATTTTTGCCAAGCTTCTCAAGGAGAATACTGCCTTCCTGTTTCGTTACGCCTGCAACTGGAATTGGTATATCTTTTTCCAAGCTTCCAAGCAGAGGACCATCCATATCATTCATAATAAGAACAGCCTTCGCTCCTGCCTTATATGCATTTTCAGCTTTTTCCCCAAACGTTAGCTCCCCCCGCTTCAGGAGCACTACCTTTCCTTTTACGTTATTTAACTCCTTCTTGCGGCCAAGCCCCCCTTGTGCTATTTCTAAACTATTTGTAAAGCTCCATTGCTTACTTTTATCCATCTTATTTAAGATAATCCTTGCTCCGTCTACCTCTATATAAGGAATTTTCATATTAGGTGTTGTTGCTCCAACTGATATAGCCTTAGCAGCTGTGCCCGGAGAACCTACTGTCCAATCGGATGGCCCTGCATTCCCTGCTGCTGCAACAGCCACAATCCCTTTCTCAACTGCCTTATTTAAGGCAATACTTATCGGCAAATCCGGCCCGTTCACTTCACTGCCAAGTGAGAGGTTAAGCACATCGACCTTATCCTTTACCGCTTTTTCAATCGCACTTAATATTTGCTCTGTTGTTCCTGCTCCTCCAGGACCAAGCGCACGGTACGCATAAATTTCTGCATTTGGAGCAACTCCTTGATGCTTGCCCTTTGCGGCAATAATTCCAGCGACATGTGTACCATGCAAAGTATCTCTTAACCCGTTTCCGACTGTTTCCATCGGGTCCTTATCACGATCAACAAAATCCCAGCCTCTTTTAAAGCTTTTCTTTAAGTCAGGATGATTATAATCAATGCCTGTATCAATCACTCCTACCTTTATTCCCTTTCCAGTCAAGGCAGAGCTCTCCTTTAATGCCCCTCTTATCCAATCAGCACCAATTATCTCAGCAGGCCGTTCACTTTCTGCAGTATATGTTTTAACTTGTGATACAAGCTCCACATCATGATTGTCAGCAAGCTTATACAAATCATCTACCGTAGCGCGCACGGAAAATCCTGAAAAAATTTCACAAAATACGGTTCTCTTTTCGCCACTTTTCAGTTTCGTCATTAGCTCGTTCACTTTCGCCTGAGAACATCCGCCTTTTAGCTTTACAATGGCTACCTTTTTTTCCTGTTTGCTTTCTATTGGTAGATCAGGGAGCTCGAGCGCAGCTGCAATAATATGATTAGAACAAGGGAGGATTATAAGCGATAGCAGCAGGATTAGTTTCTTCATATGTATTCTCCTTAGCAAAGGGGATGTAGTTGGTTTTATAATTTGCAGAAGTGATTAAAATATGTGTGGGCATTTTTGGTTACATGTTCTCGAAGCACAAAAAAAGACTGACCTATACAGGCCAGTCTTTTAGCTATTTATTTAGTTCCGAACAATCGGTCACCAGCGTCTCCAAGACCTGGAACAATGTAACCTTTTTCGTTTAGCTTCTCATCAAGTGCAGCGATATAAATATCTACATCTGGGTGAGCTTCTTTTAGAAGTTCTACACCTTCAGGTGCTGCAATTAAGCACATGAACTTGATGTTCTTTCCGCCTCTTGTTTTCAAGGAGTTGATTGCTTCAATCGCTGAACCGCCTGTTGCAAGCATTGGATCTACTACAATGAAATCTCTTTCTTCTACATCAGACGGAAGCTTCACATAATATTCTACAGGCTTAAGTGTCTTTGGATCACGGTAAAGCCCAATATGTCCAACTTTTGCAGCTGGGATAAGCTTCAGGATACCGTCAACCATTCCGATACCTGCGCGCAGGATTGGAATAATCCCTATCTTCTTACCGGAAAGTACGTTTGATTTTGTTCTGCTTACTGGAGTATCAATTTCAATTTCTTCTAAAGGCATATCACGAGTGATTTCAAAAGCCATCAATGTTGCCACTTCATCTACTAACTCTCTGAATTCTTTTGTACCTGTTTGTTTCTCACGAATGTATGTAAGTTTATGTTGAATAAGTGGGTGATCAAATACGTATACTTTTGCCACATCTTTCACTCCGTTTCCTTCTTTATCGTAAACACACTTCTTGTAATTCTACAGAAAAAAGGCTTTCAAATCAACTGAAAGTTTAACTTTACTTACATTATTTTTACCCAAAAAAGAGCCAGCCTATGCTTATGATAGGCTGGCTGCTGTTTCTTATAGTTCTTTATACAATACAAATTTGCTAGTCAATGCTTCCACTCTTTTAGCTGCTTCTGCTAATTTTTCTTGATCTTCATGATTTTTCAATGTGAAGCCGATAATAGAAGCAATTTCGTCCATATCTTCCAAACCGAAACCGCGGGATGTCACAGCAGCTGTACCGATACGAACTCCGCTTGTCACGAATGGACTTGCAGGATCAAATGGAATTGTATTTTTGTTTACCGTAATGCCGACTTCATCCAAAACATGCTCGGCAACTTTACCAGTCAGTCCAAGAGTCTGTAAATCTACTAGCAACAGGTGATTGTCTGTTCCATTAGATACAAGTCTCAAACCTTCTTTTTGTAATCCTTCTGCTAATCTCTTTGCATTTGCGATAATGTTTTCAGCATATACTTTAAAGTCATCTTGCAATACTTCTCCAAAAGCAACAGCTTTAGCAGAAATGACATGCATAAGTGGTCCACCCTGGATTCCTGGGAAGATTGACTTATCGATTTTTTTGCCGAACTCCTCTTTACAAAGGATCATTCCGCCGCGAGGGCCTCTTAATGTTTTATGTGTTGTTGTTGTAACAAAATCTGCATACGGAACTGGATTTTCATGCAATCCTGCAGCAACAAGTCCGGCGATATGAGCCATGTCGACCATTAAGTATGCGCCAACTTCATCTGCAATCTCACGGAATTTCTTGAAATCAATCGCGCGAGGGTATGCACTAGCACCAGCTACGATAAGCTTCGGCTTATGTTCGCGAGCTTTTTCAAGCACGTCCTCATAATTGATTTGTTCTGTTTCCTTGTCAACACCATATTCAACAAAGTTATATTGAACACCACTAAAGTTTACTGGGCTTCCATGTGTTAAATGTCCGCCGTGGGAAAGATTCATACCGAGCACTGTGTCCCCTTGCTCAAGTATAGTGAAATATACAGCCATATTTGCTTGTGCTCCAGAATGGGGTTGAACATTGACATGCTCTGCACCAAAAATTTCTTTCGCACGATCGCGAGCGATATCTTCAACAATATCAACATATTCACAACCGCCATAATAACGTTTTGCCGGATAGCCTTCTGCATATTTATTTGTAAGGACAGAACCTTGTGCTTCCATTACTGCCTCACTTACGAAATTCTCTGATGCAATCAACTCGATTTTTGATCGTTGGCGGCCCAATTCTTGCTGAATAGCTTTGTATACTTGTTGGTCGTTTTGTGCTAAATGCTTCATTTGAATCCTCCCTGTAACACTTATATTATATTTCTTTGATTCTACGGAAAATCTTCTTATATTCTAACACGTAACAAATTTAAAAAGAAGCTAAAAAATACGAATTATTATTTTTATACCTTTATTTATTGTTCGTGTTTTGCTAAGAAAACATCCAATTCCGTCTGATTATTTTCTTAAAATAATATAAATTCGTTTTTTTTATAAGATTTAGCAGTTACCATATATAAAAAACACTGCCGTTTTTAGATTAGCAGCTTATTTGTATAATAAAAAAAGATATCCTGACTTCTTTCAGGATATCTTTTTTCTAGCAAGATTCATTCTCTTTATTTTTTTCATATACAGCTCTTTGTCCGCCAATCAGCTTTGGTCTTGCTTTGGCAAGAGTGACATGTGCTGCACCGAGCTGCTTTTGCGCTACTCTTATCGGCACTGCAACATGCTTTATATGCATTCCTATTAAAGTATCTCCGATATCAATGCCGCCGTCTGCTGTAATATGTTCAACGACAACAGGATCTGCCATATGCTGATAAGCATATGCCGCCATAGCTCCACCTGCCTGGCGTACAGGAATAACAGTAACTTCCGGCCAACCTTTTTCCTCTTGCAGCTTACGCTCAACTACTAAAGCTCTGTTTAGATGTTCACAACATTGAAAAGCCAATGCAACACCTGTTTGTTCCTCGTATTGCTTAAACTCTTGAAAGATAATACTTGCGACATCCTCAGCACCTGCAGTCCCGATTCTTTCACCGATGACTTCACTTGTGCTGCAGCCAACAACAAACAGATGGCGGCTCGTCAAATTTGCCTGTTCTTGATAATCATTTAAGATGCTGTGCAGCTGTTCCACTAACAATGACTTATCTATACCCATAAACAACACTGCCTTTCGTTATAGCATTATGCTTAGGAAGATGTTTCTAATTCATAGTTTGCGATTTTATCGATTCTTGTTTGATGTCTGCTGCCGCTAAAATCAGAAAGCAGCCAAGTCTTCGCTATTTCCCGGGCAAGTCCCGGACCAATTACTCTTTCTCCCATTGCAATCACATTGCTGTCATTATGCTCCCTAGTCAATCTGGCGCTGTAAACATCATGCACAAGTGCGCATCTGATACCTTTTACTTTATTAGCTGCAATGCTCATGCCAATACCAGTTCCGCAAATCAGAATCCCGCGATCGAACTCTCCGCTCGCAACCTTTTCTGCAACTGGCAGTGCATAATCCGGGTAATCTACTGAAGTAGTGCAATCACACCCAAAATCTACATATTCTATCTGCAATTCATTAAGCAAGCTTTTGATTTCTTCTCTAATATTCAATCCGCCATGATCTGAAGCTATAGCAACTTTCATCCTGTTAACCTCCTCTTATTCCTCTATTATTTTCACATAAAAAAGAGCAAATAGAAAGGCTGTTTACATTCTTTTTAGAAACAGAAAACTAAGTAAAAAGTAAGCAGGAAAAAGCACTTATAATACGATTAAATCTTAAATCTGGTGATAGTTTCTTTCAGCTGCTCAGCCTGCTGCTGAAGCTCCATTGCAAGAATATCAACTTCATTAATGATCTTCGTCTGGCTTTCTGCAATAATCATTACCTGCTGCGTTCCTGCAGATGTCTCCTCCGCAATTGCCGCTACTTCTTGAGACTGTCTGGAGGTATGCTCAATCTGCTCCATTTGCTGATGAACTTGGGCTGTAATATGTTTAGTGGAATCTGCCATTTGTTTCACAATAGCCGTCATTTCTTGAAGGGTAGCATTCGTTTTTTCACCTTGTTGTGCTTCTGCATTGGCGCTTTGGACCTGCTGTTTAATCTGGCCAACGACATTTTTGACTTCTGACTGCATATTGGCAATTAGTTCACCAACACCTTCAACAGCTTTGGCGCTCTCATCCGCTAGAACCCTTACCTCTTCTGCTACAACCGCAAATCCTTTACCGTGTTCCCCAGCTCTTGCCGCTTCAATGGAGGCATTTAAAGCAAGTAAGTTTGTTTGTGAGGCAATTGTTCCAACAAACTTTAGAATATCACCGATTTTAGCGGCATTATCTTCTAATCTTTTTACAGATGATAAGGAACGGCTGTTTTCTTCGGCCAACTGCTTAAGGCCAGCTACAAGAGAATGAACCACTTTATTCGTTTCATCTAAGTTTGCAAGCATTTCATTAGAGATTTGCTGTGTATGATCTGCATTTTCCTGGACTGTTTGGGCAATTTTCATCGACTGCTCCACTGCTTCAGCTGTTGCTTGAACAGAATTGGCTGCTACCTCAGATCCGCCTGCAATTTCTTCCACTGCCTTTGAAATAGACACTGTCTGTTCATGAGCTTCCTGTGATTTACCTGTAATTGTTTTAACTGTAGCATTAGTGCTGTTAAAGTTATCTTCAATACTTTTAACCATTTCCCGCAAGTTAGCCAGCATATCATTATAAGCAATGCCTAGTGATTGAATTTCATCATCCGAACTTGAAATTTCCACTTCTTCTCTTATATCTCCATGTGCTGCTTTAATTGCACTCTGCTCCAGACGCTTAAGCGGCTTAATGATAAAACCCGCTGCCAAAAATGCCAGAAATCCAGACCATAAGACTCCTAATGTCAATGTAAGAAGATTAAATACAAAGGCACTAATTCCTAAATCATCCGGAAGCACAGGAAACAGAACATAGATGAAAAACGCACTTGTTGAGTAAGTAATCAATGCCAATACTGTAATAAACAATGCCAGTTTCTTTCTTAAGCTGAACCTATATGAAGCAGTCTTATCCATTTTGTTCTCCCCTAGTTTTCCATTTCTAATTTTTTTATCAGTGACTGTATCAAGCTATGTAATTCCTGATATGTCATTCTATAAAGCTCGACCGAACCTCCAAATGGATCGACAATATCTCCATACTTATCATCATTTACAAATTCCTTTAACGTAAATGTTTTTTCAATTGCATGGGGAAACTGATTGACAATTGCATTCTTATGGCCGACCGTCATCGTAAACACATGTGTTGCCCAGTCTAACAAGTCGCTAGTCAGCATGGAGGAGCGATGATTATGTTCCATTCCCTTTTCCGCAAGCACTTCCTTCAATTGATAAGAAGCCTCTGCGCCGTCTATTGCATAAACACCGGCAGATTTAACTTCGATATTTACGCTGCTATTCTTAAGGATTGCTTCTGCCATTGGGCTGCGACAAGTGTTCCCTGTACAAACAAACAGTACACGTACCATATTTTCTACCTCCTTTTAAGTAAAAGTATAGTATAGACTTTTTTGTCAGCCTAATTTTATGTCACCATTTGGAATCACTACTATATCTATCGACAGGAATTATTATTTTTACACTTCATTCCAAAGATTTAGCTGTTTTTGCAAAACAAAAAGGCAGCCTGTCAATGAAGCTGCCTGCATGTTTATCACTTCGATGTAGTTAAAGATGTAATAGCAGCTTTACGCCAAAAGCAAGCAATATCCCTCCGCCTAACACCTCACCGTAATTACCTAAAAGTCCTTGTGCTTTTCTCCCAATAATCAAGCCGAGCCATGTGAGTAATGTTGCGCTCAAGCCAAAAGCAAGCAGAACTAGCCATGTTTTCGCTTTATAAATACCTAAGCTTAAGCCGACTGAAAAGCTGTCCAGACTCACACTGACCGCAAACACAATCAGGCCGAATCCGACTGGTGTGATTTTATGTTCATCATCTTCTTTAAAGCCAGTCCATATCATTTGCACACCTAAAATGACAAGAAGCACTCCTCCAATAATACCGGCAATTTCTCCAAAATTATCAGATAAGAATCTTCCAGCTAGGATGCCTGCAAGCGGCATAATGACATGAAATATTCCGATAATAAATCCTATCTTCATTATTTGCCTTAGCCGGAGTCTGTACATTCCCATTCCCAGCCCAACAGAAAATGCGTCCATTCCTAAAGCAAATGCCATCAGCATAAGTGTAAATATTTCTCCGATTAGTGTAGACATTACCTTCCCCCTTGGACTTGCTAGTTAAGAATATGCACGTCCAAGTTTTTTTAGAAGCATTTTGTCTATGGTCTATTCAGAAATTTCTTTTGGCATTTTCCCTCAGGGTTATTCAATCACTTGGTGAGAGGCTGCTTTCATCAATCTGTTCATGATTGCGTGTCCTAGACCTTCATATGGAAACATCTCAGAAAAAATAATATCAACATTACTATGGTTAAAGCTTCTCAGCCCATCATATAAATTCGCAGCGACTGTGGATAATTCAGCTCTTTTTCCACATACAAAGATATAATCTGCTTGGTAGAAATCTTGATTTTCTTCTGTTGTAAGCACTCCTGCTTTTTTGCCATTCCGACGTTCTTCCGCTACTAACTCCTGAATTCTTTCTCTTGGAGCCCTCACTAAAAACAACGGTGCGTTTGGGGCATAATGCGTGTACTTCATCCCTGGTGCCTTCGGGGCAGACTCTTTATTTACAAGCGCCTTATCAAGCTTCACTTCTCCAATGACTTTTTCCATTTCCTCCTGTGACACTCCACCTGGACGCAAAATCGTCGGTACAGCATCCGTGCAGTCAATTACTGTTGACTCCACTCCGACACCAGTTGGACCACCATCGACAATGCCTGCTATGATAGAATCTAAATCTTCCTTCACATGAAGAGCTGTAGTTGGACTCGGCTTGCCAGAAGTATTAGCACTCGGTGCAGCGATTGGCAAATTAGCCTCTTCGAGCAGCCTTAGTGCAACAGGATGATCAGGCATTCTTACTCCAACAGTAACTAGTCCTGCAGTAGCAAGCTTAGACAAGGCTCCTTCCTTCAATCGGAAAATAATTGTCAGCGCTCCTGGCCAGAAAGCCTCCATGAGCTGTTCAGCCTTCTCGGGCACTTCTGAAACTAGTTCTGTCAGCTGCTCTTTATTAGCGATATGAATAATGAGAGGATTATCTGACGGCCTCCCTTTAGCAGCAAAGATTTTAGCTATCGCCTCATCGCTTTTGGCATTACCTCCAAGTCCGTAAACCGTTTCTGTTGGAAATGCAACTACTTCATTCTTGTTTAAAAGGTCTGCAGCCTGTTGTATTTGTGGATAACCACTATCTATATCCACATACTTATCCACTGACCATATATTTGTCTTCATACTTATCCACCTTTAGCCAAAACTTGTTTAAATACATGAAATTGCTTGTGATTCTTCAATTTTCGACAAGAATTTTTTAACTGATTCACGCCAAAATTTTTATCTTTTATCTGACTTGTCCACAAATTGTGAATAAAATGATGATTTTTGTGGATAACTCTCCTTAATTATCCACATTATTAATGGAATAATACATAATTTTCGAGTTATTCACAACTTTCATCGCATTAACTGTTGATGACTCTCTGACATCAACAGGCAAATCTTCGACATTAATCTCCTTAAAGCCCAGCAAATAAAAGAGATTACTCGCATTTTTATTATTTACTACGCAATATAGCATACCTAAATTTTTTTCTTTAGCCAACTTTATCGCCTGCTGGAGTAAAAATAGAATTTCCTCTGCAGATCCTTCCTTAAGCACTAGCGCTCTTAATAATCCAGAATCTGCAAAAGGCTGAATACCGATCGTTCCCTTCAGCATGCCTGACTCTGCATCACTCGCTAGAAGACAGAAGTCAATCCAGCTTTCGAGATCATGTAACTTCACTTCTGTTGTTCCCATAAAATCCTTCAAGCTCTCTAAATCCTCACGATTTGCTTTACGTACGATATGCTCCATTATCTCCGTCTCCTTTTTATCATAAAATGAATCTGCTCTTAATTCTATTAATATGAAAAGGGACCGAAAAAAATGATAGAATATTTTCTAATATATATGTATCTATCTACCATCAGCAATTCCGACCATTATTATATAACACTTAGAGAAAATATCGTTGATTTCTAAAATTGTAAAGCCATCTGCAGTATACTACTTGCGCAGATGGCTTCTTTTCATCCAAAAATTTTATCCCAAAGCTCTACTAAGAAAAACTTCACTTCTACATCACTCTCTGTTGATTCATCAACATAGACAGGGTCTTCTTTGTTTTCTTTTTCTTCTTTTTTATTTTCCTGTTTTGCTTCTTTTTTCACTGACTCCGCACTTGCTGTTTTACTATCTGCTTCTTCCTTATCTGCTTTTTCTTTCTGCTTGCTGCCCTCTTCCTTCTTCTCCTCTTCAAATCCGTCACTTACAGCAACACTGTTGGAGAAATCAAGGAAACATAATGGCGGAAATAATACACACCACCAATTTGCACCTTCACCTGCTCCTAATGTAATTAAGATTGCTTCATACTCGCCTGCAGGATATAAGAACTCTCCATAAAGCTTTGTAGGAAAATCTACTTTTCCGAATTTCACTTTCACTGCCTGATCAGAATTTTCTTCCATAACTACGTTTTCTGCTATTTTTTGAATTTCCGGCTGCTTTGCTTTTAATAGCTGTTCAGCTGCTTGCTTTGAAGTTAAATCTGCTACCCACTTTGTAATTTCAGCATTCACTGCATCCCTAACTTTTCGTTTTAAAGCTTGATCTTCTTCACTGTCACTGTTAGCTAAGATTCTTAGTCTGATAGCATCATTTGGAATCACCACTTGCTCGTTTGCTGTTACTTCGTTTTTCGGTATATATAAACTAAAAATAGTTGATATGATAAGTACAAATATATAACTTGTTGCCATTGATTTTCTTTTCATATTAATTCGCCCCCTTGTACAAACAGTGTGGACAGATTAATAGATTCTTAAACTAGCAACTTTTATTTTTTTCAAAATAAAAAACCGCGGAAGAACCGCGGTTAAAATCCAACTTCTGCAAAGACCATTCGATCCTTTTTATTAATATCATACACAACATCCACCTTAGCTGCAGGAAAGGCATTTAACAGCAGTTGTGAAACTGCCTCGCTTTGACCCATGCCGACCTCAAAGCCGACTATGCCTTTATCCTTTAAAACGGAAGGCAGCTGTGCACAAATTCTCTTATAAATATCCAAACCATCTATTCCAGCAAACAGTGCCCGATGAGGCTCATGCTCTACAACTACTTCTGACATTTCAGCAATATCTTCATCTGGAATGTATGGAGGATTAGAAAGGACTACATCGAACCTCCTGCCTGTTTTTATAAACGGTTCAAACAAATCACCATGGACAAAATCAATTGATTCAGCACCATTTCTCTCTGCGTTCTTTTTTGCAACCTGTAATGATTCCTCAAACAAATCGCTTGCAGTCACTTGCAGTCTAGGGTTTTCCAGCTTCATCGTAACAGCTATTGCTCCGCTTCCTGTGCCTATATCAACTACACTGACTTCCCGACTTCCATATAAAACCTTGATTCGCTCCAACATATGATATACAAGTTCTTCTGTTTCAGGCCTCGGGATTAGAACTTCTTCATTCACTTCAAAAATACGGCCATAAAATTCTTCATAGCCAATTAAATATTGAATTGGTATCCCTTTACCATGAAGAGTGATATTTTGCTCAAACAGCTTAAAGGACTCTTCACTCATATCATCCCGAAATTTCATTAACATTTCGGAACGAGTCACACCTAATGCATGCCGCAGTAAAAGCTCGCCGGCATTCTCCTCCCGTCCGTGCTCCTGCAAATAAGAAGAAGCCCATTTAAGGGCTTCAAAAACTTTCATTTGTCTTGTATTACACATCAGATGCACTTTCCAAACGGCTTGATTGTTCTTCAAAGATTAGGGCATCAATGATATCTTCCATTTTTCCTTGGAGAATTTGATCAAGCTTTTGAATAGTTAGTCCAATTCGATGGTCTGTTACACGGTTTTGCGGGAAGTTATACGTTCTTATGCGCTCAGAACGGTCCCCTGTACCAACTGCTGATTTGCGCTGCTGGTCATACTCTGCTTGCGCCTCTTGCTGGAACTTATCATAAACACGAGCACGTAAAACCTTCATCGCTTTTTCTTTATTTTTGATTTGCGACTTTTCATCCTGACAGGATACGACTGTTCCTGTCGGCAAATGCGTCAATCTTACTGCTGACATCGTGGTATTAACACTTTGTCCGCCTGGTCCACTCGAAGCAAATGTATCTACACGTATATCCTTCTCATGGATTTCAATTTCAACCTCTTCTGCTTCAGGCAGACAAGCAACAGTTGCAGTGGAGGTATGAATTCTTCCGCCAGATTCTGTTTCAGGCACACGCTGTACTCTGTGTGCTCCATTTTCAAACTTAAGCTTTGAGTAAGCGCCTTTTCCGTTAATCATGAAAATGATTTCCTTATATCCGCCTACACCTGTTGAACTTGCATCAATTACTTCCATCTTCCAGCCCTGTGATTCTGCATAACGGCTGTACATACGGAACAAGTCTCCTGCAAATAAGGCTGCTTCATCTCCGCCCGCTGCTCCGCGAACCTCCATGATAACGTTCTTATCATCATTAGGATCTTTCGGTATTAGCAGTATTCTTAAGCGCGCTTCTAGCTCTTCGATTTTCTCTGCTGTTTCATCAAGCTCTTCTTTTACCATTTCCCGCATTTCCGGATCAAGCTTTTCCTCTAACATAGAACGGGCGTCTTGGTTTTGTGCTTTTACTTCTTTATATTCCCGGTAAACTTCCACCGTTTCTTGTATATCTGATTGCTCTTTAGAATAATCACGCAATTTTTTTGTATCATTGACAATTTCAGGATCGCTTAATAACTCATTAAGCCTGTCATAACGATCCTCTACCGCTTGCAGACGATCAAACACGTATATTCACCTCAATTTTTTTCCATAACATTTTAATTATATTATAGGCTATTATCCCCGTCAAAACCAAATTAACAAGGAAAAAAACCGCTTCATCGCGTTTATGCACTCATATTAAACCGAAATTGCTTTATAATGAAGATATTCATAGAAAGAGAGGGCTCCTATATGTCCCTATCCAACAGTTCTGTCTACCATTATATAATGGAAAATGCTTCGGTAATAACAGAAAAATGGTTCGCCATAAAAGATGGTGAGGAAGGCTCTATTTACAGCAAACAATCTGATGATAACGTCAATAATCTTCTCCGTGCTCAGCATGCCTTTACAATTGAAACAGTTATCAGCTCTTTTTTGGACGATGATACCATTTTCTCTGCTAACTTATCAAAATGGGCAACTAAAATTGCGCAAAGCAGAGTGGAACTAGGGGTGCCTGTTCATGAAGTCCTGCACGCGTTAAGTCTGACAAGGCAAACCATCTGGGATATGATTACGAGATTCATAGAAGAGCTCAGGAATGTTCCACAAGCAACTATACTAGAGTGGAGTTCGATATTCCATCTTACATTTGATAAGTTAAACAACGAATTCACCGAGATGTATCATGAATACAATCAAAGAAAGCTATTATCCCAACAAGCGACAATCAACGAACTGAGCAACCCGATTATTCCAATTATCAATCATATTGGTGTGCTTCCAATCATCGGGGCCATTGATACAGCAAGAGGGAAAGCAATTCTTGAGAATGTGCCTGCTAGATGTCAGGAGAAGCAAATCAGACATCTATTTATTGATGTTTCCGGAGTGTCTACCATTGATACAATGGTGCTGCAAGAGCTGATGAAATTAGTGAAGGTCCTCCAATATACAGGTATGAAGTCCACTATCTCTGGACTCAGACCAGACATGGCGCAAGTGATACATGCATTAGGAATCAGTTTAGATGACATTCCCACGTTCAGCACACTAAAACAGGCGCTTTCTAAACTCGGTTTAGCTGTTTCTTCATAAATCATAAAAAAATCTCCCATTAGAGTTTTCTCTAATGGGAGATTTTAGCTAAATGGATGTGCTGCTGTCTGCTTTTTTCAGCGAAGGGGATTTCGGAACTTCGTGATGATGACGGCATCTTGGCTCATAAGATTCAGAAGCACCTACTAGTATGATGGGATCATCATATGATGCTGGTGAACCATCAATCAGCCGCTGAGTCCTGCTGGCCGGTGAACCGCATACTGCACAGACTGCCTGCAGCTTTGTCACAAGCTCAGCTATTGCCAAAAGTTCAGGCATCTTTCCAAATGGTTCACCACGGAAGTCCTGATCCAATCCTGCACAGATGACTCTATAGCCGCTGTTGGCTAAATGCTGGACAACAGCCACTATTTCCGGGTCAAAGAACTGGATTTCGTCAATCGCAACCACCTCGACATCTGGTGTCACATATTCAAAAATCTCCGAGGATTCACTGATTGGAACAGCAATTGTAGTAGAACCATTATGAGAAACGACAGCTTCCTCACTGTAGCGGTTATCTATTTTCGGCTTAAACACAACGATGTTTTGTTTAGCAAATTGGGCTCTTCTTACTCGACGGATAAGCTCCTCTGATTTACCGGAAAACATGCTTCCGCAAATCACTTCTACCCATCCATGATGTTTCATCACGTACATGAAACCTCTCCTTCCTTCCTCCAAAAACATGTCCTTTACATAAACTAACTTCTCTTAGCAAAGCGACTGCAGCGTTCAACTTTCTCTAGAAGACGCTTAAGAATACAAAAAACGGTGAAGATCCTTGCATTCTTAAACTTCCTCTTTCATAAATAGAAGACAATATCTCATAAAGAAAGAACAGGCAAGGTATGAAGCATTCTTGCCTGTTCTTCGGATTGATTATTGCTGTTGCTGTTTAAGACCGTATTTTTTGTTGAAACGGTCAACACGTCCGCCAGCTTCAGCGAATTTTTGACGTCCAGTATAGAACGGATGGCACTCAGAGCAAGTTTCAACTTTCATCTCTTTTGCAACAGATCCAGTTGTGAACTCATTACCGCAAGCGCATTTTACCGTGATTTCATTATAAGTTGGATGAATTCCTGATTTCATTCCTTTTCATCTCCTTCCGCCCTGCAACTTTCGAAGCAGAGTTATAGAATAACGTATAGAATTATTTATTCCCATACATTATTATTTTAAAAACACACTGTCATCATTATAGCAAGGACATAGGCATTTTGCAACTTCATTTCCTCATCCACTGCTATGAATTTTTTTCCAGCTAATACTAGATTTAAGAACGCTTCCCAGCTGTTCCTGCCTTCATTTGATCAGACAGCACAGCAAAAAACTCTTCATTGGATTTCGTTTGTCTAAGCTTTCTTAAGAAGCGCTCCGCAAAATCGGGAGAATCTGACATAGACTTGCGAATGGCCCATAATTTGTCCAAATGTTCCTTCGGTATTAACAGTTCTTCTTTGCGAGTACCAGAACGGCGAATATCGATCGCTGGGAAAATCCTTCTTTCCGCAAGAGAGCGATCCAAATGAAGCTCCATATTACCTGTACCCTTAAACTCTTCATATATAACGTCATCCATACGGGAACCTGTATCTACCAGCGCTGTAGCCAGGATGGTTAAAGAACCGCCTTCTTCAATATTACGAGCTGCCCCGAAGAAGCGTTTCGGACGATGGAAGGCAGCAGGATCTATCCCCCCTGATAAAGTTCTTCCACTCGGAGGAATGACAAGATTGTATGCTCTTGCAAGTCTTGTAATGCTGTCCATTAAAATGATAACATCACGCTTATGCTCTACAAGGCGCATCGCTCTTTCTAACACGAGCTCTGCCACTTTAATGTGGTTTTCTGGAACTTCATCAAAAGTGGAGCTGACTACATCGCCACTGACTGAACGTTCAATATCAGTCACTTCCTCCGGTCTTTCATCAATTAAGAGGACAATAAGCTCTGCATCCGGATGATTTGTCGTAATGCTGTTGGCAATTTCCTTAATAAGCATTGTTTTACCTGCTTTAGGAGGCGCAACAATCAATCCACGCTGTCCAAAACCAACAGGAGCCAGAACATCCATTATACGAGTAGATGTATACTTTTGTGTTGTTTCCAGCTTCATTTGTCTGTCTGGATATAATGGCGTCAATGCCGGAAAATGGACTCTTTCCTTTGCCGTTGCCGGGTCATCGCCGTTTACCGCTTCCACTTGCAGCAATCCAAAATAACGTTCATTTTCCTTTGGAGGTCGCACCTTTCCAGATACTTTATCCCCATTTCTCAAATCAAACTTTCTGATTTGGGAAGCAGATATGTATATATCCTGCGAACTAGGTGAATAGTTGATTGGTCTTAAGAAACCAAAACCTTCTGATTGGATAATCTCCAGAACGCCTTCCATGAAGAAATATCCTTCCTGTTCCGCTCTAGCTTTCAAAATAGAGAATATTAATTCTTTTTTTGTCAGCTTGCTGTAATAAGCAACTTTATATTCACGAGCCAATTCATACAGCTCTTTTAATTTCATGTTTTCCAAACTAGATATGTTCAATCCCATTTTGCCACCACTCTTTTTCATTTTCAGTTATTCCTACCATTTAGCGAAAATTTGTATTTGGAAAGGAATGTTTTCGTTTTTTTGAGGCGTTATATGTTTGAAGAGAAAAAACTATAAATTGAGTATAGTTAATGAAGTATAGTATTGATTATCGCATTCCTTCCAGTTAAAAGGCAATGCGTTTTTTCAGTCACTAAAAAGCAATCTCTATTTTACCTAATATAAACGTTTATATGCAACAATATTTTAATAGACCGCATCTTCACCTTAACTTTTTGAGAAGGCAGACAAACGAGCCATTCTCCCTTTAGAACAGCTACTGCGATCGTTATCTTTTATGCTTTCTGTTTAGTAAACCAAAAAGCATGTTGGCAAAACGGCAGAATCAGGCAAGTCTTATCTAAGAAATGCTCAAAAGAATATCTTAACCTGATCCCGCCTTGTTATCATCACACATTCTTAATCTGTTCGTACTCTTCCTGGGACATGCCTTCACGCCATATGGACGCCCCTAAGCCTTTCAACTTCTCTACAAGCTGACCGTAGCCTCTGTCAATATGCTCAACACCAGTGACTTCGGTAATACCGTCCGCCATGAGTCCTGCTATTACCAACGCGGCTCCAGCTCTTAAATCACTAGCCTTCACACGAGCTCCTTGAAGATGAACTGGTCCATTAATGATTGCTGATCTTCCTTCCACCTTAATGGTAGCATTCATTCTTCTTAACTCATCGATATGTTTAAAGCGGGCACTGTAGATTGTATCAGTTACCATGCTTGTACCGTTTGTTTTCGTCAGCAGCGAGGTAAACGGCTGCTGCAAATCGGTCGGAAATCCTGGATATACTAATGTTTTAATATCAACAGGCTTTAAATCAGGATTGGAACTTACAAAGACTTGGTCGCCGCTTGACTCGATTTGCACTCCCATTTCCCTTAGCTTTGCAATCAAAGATTCCAAGTGCTGCGGGATAACATTATCAATAAGGATTCCATCGCCAACTGCTGCACCGATAATAATATAAGTTCCAGCTTCAATTCTGTCAGGAATAATAGTATGGCGGCAGCCATGCAAATGATCCACCCCATCAATTCGGATTACATCCGTTCCTGCACCTTTGATTTTTGCTCCCATATTTGTCAGCAATGTAGCAACATCGATGATTTCAGGTTCCTTTGCAGCATTTTCAATGATGGTTCTGCCTTTAGCTCTAACAGCCGCAAGCATAATATTGATAGTTGCGCCAACGCTTACAACATCTAAGTATATTCTTGCTCCCCTTAACTCATCAGCACGAAGATAAATGGCTCCCTGCTCATTCGTTATTTGAGCTCCTAAAGCCTCAAAGCCCTTTATATGCTGATCAATTGGCCTTGGACCTAAGTGACAGCCTCCCGGCAGGCCAATAACAGCTTTTTTGAATCTGCCGAGCATCGCTCCCATCAAATAATAGGAGGCACGAAGCTTCTTGACCTTTCCATTTGGCATCGGCATAGATATCATTGATGTCGGATCAATCGTCATATCGGAATCAGAAAATGAAACGCTTCCTCCTAACTCCTCCATAATCCCTTTTAATATGTGAACATCAGAAATGTCAGGCAACCCTTCAATGGTTACTGGAGATTCTGCTAAAATAGTGGCTGGTATTAATGCAACTGCGCTATTTTTTGCTCCGCTAATGCGAACGGTCCCTTTTAATGGAGATCCACCTGCAATCATAAGTTTTTCCATTTCTAACTCCCTTCTAAGCCAAGCAAAGCATGTACTGCTTGTCTAGGACACGTACTAACTTCGCCATTAACTTCCCTGTTTACAGGAATATAAAAATTGAATCAACACTTGGATGTAATTAATTAAGAATTACTACTAATTCAATTATTATACCAAAGTTGAGGAAGATAGGAAAAGTGCAAGCACATGCACTAATAATAGGACAGGTGCATGACCTAAGTAGGTTAACATGGACAAATAGGCCTGTTCCTAATTTGGCTAATAAATCTCTAGTAGTAATGTGTCAAAATTAATATTGCCAGGTCTAATTTGCGAATGAAGAAATTTAATATAAGTCAAAATTTAAGTCTGGGTGTTTTTTCAATAGAAGCTTGATAACTAGAATACTGGATGTGTTGAACAAAAAGGTGCTTTAGTCTAGTCCAGATGGGGACTGCTTGATTTATTCCTTTAAGCAGCAGACAGCCAGTCTTCAAATGGGGATATATCACTCTTTATACATCATAACCGACAATTTGTCTGTTTATTCGACTGACTTGCTAAAATACAATAAATGAACGGAAACCGCCCTGATAAGGACGGTTTCAATCGTTCCATTTATATTACGCTTTGTTAGAAGAACCGAATTCTTTGATTTTGCCGATAACAGTTGCTTTAATAGCGTCACGAGCTGGTCCTAAGTATTTACGTGGATCATACTCTTCAGGTTTAGCAGCTAGAGTTTCGCGAACTGCTTTAGCAGAAGCGATTTGGTTTTCTGTGTTAACGTTGATTTTAGCTGTTCCTAGTGACACGGATTTTTGGATATCTTTTGTTGGGATTCCAGTTCCTCCATGCAATACTAGTGGAAGACCAGTTAGGTTACCGATTTCTTCCATTTCTTTGAAACCAAGGTTTGGTTCACCTTTGTATGGTCCGTGTACAGAACCTAGTGCTGGAGCTAAAGTATCGATGCCAGTGCGTTTAACAAGTTCCACACACTCTTGTGCATCAGCGTAGATTACGCCTTCTGCTACAACATCGTCTTCTTGTCCGCCAACAGTTCCAAGCTCAGCTTCTACAGAAACACCTTTTGCATGAGCGTAGTCAACAACTTTTTTAGTTGTTTCAACGTTCTCTTCAAATGGGTGGTGAGAAGCATCGATCATAACGGAAGTGAATCCAGCGTCGATAGCTTCTTTACATTTTTCAAAGCTAGAACCATGATCCAAGTGGATAGCAACTGGAACAGTGATTTTATAGTCTACAAGTAAACCTTCTACCATTTTTACTACAGTTGTGAAACCACCCATGTAACGAGCAGCACCTTCAGATACCCCAAGGATAACTGGAGATTTTTCTTCTTCTGCAGCTTGAAGAATAGCTTGAGTGAACTCAAGGTTATTTAAGTTAAATTGACCAACAGCATAGCCTTCTGCTTTTGCTTTGTTTAACATGTCTTTCATTGAAACTAAAGGCATATATTCTTCCTCCTTCTTATGATCGTTCAATTACTAGGTAACCTTTATTAAATTTCCCAAAGAGAATTTGAATATGTATATATTACCCAAAGTAATCTAAACGAATCACTTTGCTTTTAAATTCCATAGGTAATCATACCAAAATAAGCAGAGAATTGCTATCAATCCAACCACTTTTTATTAAATGTCATAAAAAAAATTGCTTTTATTCACAATATTAATAGAGCTGGCAACAGCTCTATTAATATTTTTTATTATGTATTTATAGTAATTTTTAAACTTATAATGCCAGGATACAGCAGTTTTAGCCAAGATTAGACATATGTTTATCAGCTGACAATATACTCTTTAACAGCCGCACGCAAATCGTCAATGTCAAATGGTTTTGCAAAATGTGTCAAAGCGCCAAGATCCTTTGCTTCCTGAATCATATCAAGCTCTCCGTAAGCAGTCATAATAATAACACGGATATCCTTGTACAATTTTTTCATTCGCTTTAAGATCTCGATGCCGTCCATTCCAGGAATCTTCATGTCGAGGAGCACTAAATCAGGCACCTCCTGTGTCACTATCTCAAGCGCTTGTACACCATTTGCTGCCTGAAAAGTTTTATAGCCCTCTTTTTGGAATACTTCATTCAATAAAATTCTGATGCCGAACTGGTCATCCACGATTAATATTTTCCCTTTCATTGTAGACCTTCCCTTCTATGTGTTCTCTATTTTTTTGAAAAGATATTCCCCGTTATTTCCCACTCACACATACTGCTGATAAATCGACACAGCAAAAAGACTATTTTAGACAATAGACCCAATTACATCCATTATATAACAAAGTTTTTTTCTTTAAATAACTTTCTACTTTTTATTGACAAATTCCTGCTGACAAGCATAAATTTTGCCTTTTCTTGTACATTACTTATAATACTATTGAATCTAATTCCATTGCATAACCTTGAAATATAAACACAGGAGGTTTCTCACATTGTTAAAAATGTTCTCCACACAGTTAAGTGGGTTATTTAAAAGACTGCATGAAAAAGAAGAAGAAGCAATTGAGGATAGTGCAAGAATACTTGCCCAAGCATTAAGCGGGGAAGGAAAAATCTTCATTTGTGCAACAAACGAAATGAAAGCAGTAGTTGCAGAAGCATTATACAGCGCCGAACCGCTGCAAGGAGCAGAAGAATGGACGAGCTCCCACTCGTTAGAAAATATCAGTCCTAATGACCGGTTTCTATTCTTCTCTAGAACTTCAGATGATGAGGAACTGCTGCCCTTTGCTGAAAAACTCACAAAGGAGTACATCCCATTTGTATCAGTGAGCACTATAATGTCATCAGACTCACACGGTATTCACACAAAAGCAGATGTACATATAGACCTTAAATTGACAAAGGGTCTGCTCCCTGATGATGAGGGAAACCGCTTTGGTTATCCTGCTTCTATCGCGGCTATTTTTGTTTATTACGGTATTAAATTTACGCTGGATGAGTTTATTAAAGAATATGAACTCTAAGCAAAAAAAAAGCTAACCTATAAAGGTTAGCTTTTTTTTGCTTATTTTTCAGAGAAACGCAGGGATGAACCTACAAACTCACGGAATAAAGGCTGTGGTCTAGTTGGTCTTGAGATAAACTCCGGATGGAATTGTGATGCTACAAACCAAGGGTGATCCTTCAGCTCGATAATTTCTACCAAACGGCCATCTGGACTTGTTCCAGAGAAGACGAAACCTGCTTCTTCCATCTCTTGGCGGTATTGGTTATTGAACTCATAACGATGACGGTGTCTTTCATAAATAACCTCATCCTGATATGCTTCGTATGCTTTTGTATTTTCTTTCAACTTACATGGATACAAGCCTAAGCGCAGCGTTCCGCCAAGGTCCTCGATATCCTTTTGCTCTGGCAACAAGTCGATAACAGGATATGCCGTATTTTCATCCAACTCAGATGAGTTTGCTCCATTCCAGCCTAATACATTACGCGCAAACTCGATAGATGCTACTTGCATACCAAGGCAGATTCCAAAGAAAGGTACTTTATTTTCACGAGCATATTGTGTTGTGATAATTTTCCCTTCTACTCCACGATCACCAAATCCTCCTGGAACAAGGATTCCGTCTGCATGCTGCAACAGCTCTTTTACATTTTCAGAAGTTACGTGCTCTGCATTAATCCAATCAATTTCGATGTCTGCATCAAAGGCATAACCTGCATGTTTTAATGCTTCAACTACAGAAATATAGGCATCCTGAAGCTCAACATACTTACCAACAAGAGCGATTTTAACTGTTTTAGACAGATTGCGGACTACATCAACAAGCTCAATCCATTCTGTCATATCTGCTTCTTCACACTTAAGGTGAAGATGGTCGCAAACGATTTGATCCAAGTGTTGTTCTTGAAGAGCTAATGGAATTGTATATAATGTATCTGCATCACGGCACTCAATTACTGAATTCGTGTCAATATCACAGAAAAGAGCAATCTTATCTTTCATATCTTGAGAAATTGGCTTTTCCGTTCTTACAACAATCACATTTGGCTGAATACCTAAGCTGCGAAGCTCTTTAACACTGTGCTGTGTTGGCTTTGTTTTCATTTCGCCGGCAGCCTTGATGTACGGCACCAATGTACAATGAATATACATCACGTTTTCTCTGCCAATATCATTTTTGATTTGACGAATTGCCTCCAGGAATGGAAGTGATTCGATATCACCAACAGTTCCCCCGATTTCCGTAATAACAACATCTGCATTCGTTTCACGGCCTGCTCGGTAAACTCTTTCTTTAATTTCATTTGTAATATGCGGGATAACTTGAACAGTTCCTCCCAAGTAGTCGCCTCTGCGTTCTTTTCTTAGGACAGTTGAATAGATTTTTCCCGTTGTAACATTGTTGAATTTCGTCAAATTAATGTCAATGAAACGCTCATAGTGTCCTAAGTCAAGATCCGTTTCCGCGCCGTCATCTGTTACAAAAACCTCTCCATGTTGGTAAGGACTCATTGTTCCTGGGTCCACGTTAATATATGGATCAAATTTTTGAATCGTCACGCTCACTCCGCGATTTTTAAGCAGCCTTCCCAATGATGCTGCAGTAATTCCTTTTCCAAGTGATGAAACTACCCCACCTGTAACAAAAATATATTTTGTCATTTTAAAATCCCCCTTAGTTAAAGTTTGTGCATATTTGTCTTTATTTAAAGAAAAATAATCGAATATTTTTTTCGAGGGGAGTGAAACAAATTGCCGTAAAGCTACTTTTATAAAAAAGCCTTTCAGCACCCTATGCTTAGCATTTTAAGCAGGTTCTGGGCCTAGAAAATCATTTTATAAAAACAAAAAAGCTCCACTTACTTCTTCAAGTAAGGGAGCGCTATTTAAGCAAATATCAGTTCGTTCCTTTTTTAAGGAGCCCAAAAATGATTTTACAAGCAAGGCATATAAAAGTCAAGGGTCTTATTTATCTTCTTCCTCGTCCTCAAACTCATCTTCATCCTCGTCTTCTTCCTCATCTTCCAGATCCTCGTCCAGCTCATCTTCGTCGATTTCATATGTATCTTCGTCTTCAAAGCTTTCGTCATCATCTTCCTCTGCAAGATCGTCATCCAGCAAATCGTCCTCTTCTTCGATAACATCTTCGTCTTCATCATCATCAAGAAGATCATCATCATCGAATTCATCATAATCTTCTTCAACGCTGTCATCATAGTCATCGAAATCGTCTTCGGCAGCTTTTTTCGCTTTCTTCTTCTTCGGCTTCGTCACAGTAACGACATCTTCCTCTGACTTATCAACTGGATACCATGTGCGCAGTCCCCAACGATTGTCGCCTAATGATAAAAAGCGTCCATCAATATTTATATCTGTATAAAATTGGGCAATTCTATCATTGACTTGATCTTCAGACAAGTTCAACAGTCTGCTTACTTCCTTCACAATTTCATGGAAAGAATACGGCGTTTTTGCGCCATTTAATAGTTCGTATGCGATTTCAATTAAAGACATTTCATTTAGTTGTTCTTTTGTATAGTTATCAACACTCATTTTGGCACTTCCTTTCGCTATCTGCTCTTTATCCGAATTGGATTGTATGGTGTTATACCATTTCTTTATTGAAAGCTGTAAACCAGCTTAATTACCTCATGGAGTTTCATTGTATACAGTTTCCATTTCATAGTAAAGAGAAAAATACATATTCTCCATTATAAACAATTTTCTAGTGAATATGCTAGTTCTAGCTAAGGTTTATTTAGCTTTTACTTTTCTTTTTCATTCACTAAAAATTTAAGAGAAGTTTATCACGTCTTTCTTCCCTCTTATAGAATATAGCAAATTGGGGCACAATACATAGCCAAGGGGGAACTTCCATGCAAATTTTTTGGACTATCATCTGCATTTTGCTGCTGCTAATCATCTTGCTTTATATAGATTTAATCGTAGGCAAGGCACTGACTAAACGGAAGGTAACGAGAAGAAATTATCCGTTCAGGCACAGTGATTTTCATATTTTCAATGATGGGAAGGATCTTTTCCCAGACCTTTTTCACGAGCTTGAAGAGGCAGAAAATCATATACATATACTATTTTACACTGTTAAGGCTGACACAATCAGCAACCAGTTCTTATCCATTCTCGAGCGAAAAGCGCAAGAGGGCGTTGAAGTAAGACTGCTGCTCGATTGGCTCGGCAGCTTTCAAGTACGCAAAAAAATCCGGAATAAATTAAAAGAAGCTGGTGTGCAGTTCTCCTACTGCAATACACCAAAAATGCCGTTATTCTATACCCTGCAAGTCAGAAATCACCGAAAAATCACCATTATCGATGGTAAAATCGGCTATGTAGGCGGCTTCAATGTCGGAAAAGATTATATTCACGGCAACTTAAAATTGAGTCCATGGAGAGACTATCACTTTAAAATGACAGGAGAAGGAGTCGATGACCTGCAGCGGGAATTTTTGCTCGATTGGTCTGCTGCGACAAAAACAAATCTCCTACAAAACCCTGTATATTTTCCTGAACAGCCGAAGGGACACTCCCGCCATCAGTTCATTCCGACACAAGGTGTGTATTTAGAGGACGTCTTATGCGGTCTTATTCGAAATGCTAGAAAAACACTGTTTATCGGAACACCTTACTTTATTCCAAGCAAAAGGATTATGGAAGAGCTTAGCCTGGCACAAGACCGTAATGTGGCGATAACGTTACTTTTACCGACAAAACCAGATCATCCTTTAGTAAAAGAGGCATCTTTCCGTTATTTACGCACCTTATTGAAACGTGGAGCAAAGGCTTATCATTATAAACATGGTTTTTTTCATGGTAAAATTATTACAGCAGATGACGAAATTTGCTTTATTGGTACTGCCAACTTTGATAAGAGAAGTATCTTTTTAAACCATGAAATAATTTGCTGTGTTTTTGATTCCAGCTTCATAGCAAGGATGAACAACATTGTAAGGCAGGACCTTTCTTTTTCGGAAGAGTACACACTTAAATTCTTGCTGAAACCTAAATTTAAAACTGTGTTATTGGAGTATCTTGCCCGATTATTTGCACCCTTGCTGTGATTCACTGGTAAATAAGGGAAAGGAGAAAAAGATGAAATTCAGATTCGGCTATGTATCTACTGCGACTAATCTTTGGGACGCCTCTCCCTCCAAAACAATGACTTATGCACGCTACAGTGAACTACCTGACGAAGAACGGCAAAGGAAGCTGCTTGAAATTACGAGGACAAACCTTACGAATACAATGAGAGCACTTCACTATAATATCGGACATGAAATCATGTTATACCGTATGTCGAGCTCTATCGTTCCGTTAGCAACCCATCCTGAGGTGATGTGGGATTTTGTAACTCCCTTTGAAAAGGAGTTTGCCCAAGTGGGGCAGCTTGTGAAAGATCATGGACTCAGGGTCAGCTTCCATCCGAACCAGTACACCCTGTTTACTTCCCCAAGACCGGAAGTGACTAAAAACGCTGTAATTGATATGGAATATCATTATAAAATGCTTGAAGCAATGGGAGTAGAGGACAGAAGTGTTATTAACATTCATATTGGCGGATCATATGGTGATAAAGAAAAAACACTGGCCCGCTTTTATGAAAATATACAGTCATTGCCGTTACACATAAAAAAAATAATGACATTAGAAAATGATGACAAGACATATAACACAGAGGAAACTTTGACAGTATGTCAAAACGAAACAATCCCACTCGTTTTTGACTATCATCACCATATGGCGAACTTATGTGAAAAACCGCTGGAAAAATTGCTGTTACCAGTTTTTGAAACATGGAAGCATCGAGGGATTACACCGAAAATCCATCTGTCTTCTCCAAAAACAGAGAAGGCTTTCCGTTCTCATGCAGATTTTGTAGATGCAGAGTTTGTTAAACCGCTCTTACAGCTTTTGCGCCCGCTCCAGATGGATGTTGATTTTATGATTGAAGCAAAGCTTAAAGATCAGGCCTGTCTGCAGCTCGTAGAGGATCTCAGTAAGATAAGAGGAGTTAAAAGAATTGGCGGAGCAACACTAGAATGGAATTAAAAATTAAAGGCGGCAGTCGTTTTCTGCCGCCTCTTCTGCTTAGTTTTTTGAAAAAAGGTTAGAAATCCACGGTTCCAAACTTACATACACTTTAAATCCTGCATAAATGCCAACAATCCCAATAATCCCTGGCAATGCGCCTGGTGCTGGTATCGGCAGCTTGAGCAAGGCAAAGATAAATCCTGTCAAAAATCCAGTTATTAATGCTAATAGAAGTAATTTCATAGACACCTTCCTTTTCCTTATTGCTCTTATTATTTGAAAAGAAGGCGCATTTAAACCTCATAACATAATTAAATCAGCGAATGGACGGCAGCTTGATTTTTACTGTAAATTCTTCTTCCTTATAAACAAAATCCAAAATACCTTGATGGTTTTTGACAATATCGGCAATTATTTTTGTCCCATAGCCTCTTTCATTCCCTGCTTTTGTCGACAGACCATACTGATGATAAAGCCTGTCTAAAATTTTTGCAGGGATTGGCAATGACTTATTTTTGACTGTTAATATATATAATCCGCTTCTTTTTACTAATTGCAGTGTAATAAAGGCATGCTGCTGATTAGCCTTCTGCCAATTCAAACATGCTTCAACGCAGTTTTCTAGCAAATTGCCGACAAGTCCTACAAGCTCTTTATCCGGAACCGGCATAGAGGAGATAGGAACTTCTATATCATAAATGATTTCCATTCCTTCCTTTTGAGCCTTTATGTAATACTGGTGCAAAGTTGCCGCAACTGCTCCGCTTTCCCCCTTAATGGAGAGATTTGTTTCGTTGTACCCGTCAACAAGCACATCTAAGTAAGCCCCTGCTTCTTTAAATTCTTCTTTTTCAAGCATGAAATGAATGGCTGCTATATGTTTTAGAAAATCATGGCGCTCGCTTCTGACAGTCCTGAATGTCTCATTCATGCGAAATATTTCTTCATCTAGCCTGTTAATTTCTTTGCTGAATTTAGACAGTTTTCTAACTTGAATAGCCCTGATAACTTCAACAAGCAAGAACAGCAGGAAAAACAGAAGCCGAATATATTCTGATTCCTGCATAACTGCAGCAGCTGCAATCATAGCCTGAACGAGCCAAAATAAGACCTCAAGTCTCCAGTCGAATGATGCGCCTTGCCTATTTCCTAGCCTCACTAGAAGGAAGCCTCCTGCTAAAAGCATGAGCACCAATATATAAATGGCACTATGCCATCCAAAAGCGTAAAGGAATGCTCCAAGATGAATGGCGGAAAATAAGCTGATTAAACTCCAAGATAAGTGGTCTGCCTTCACTATTTTTTACTCCTTAAAAATAATTGTTTTGAATGAATTCTACCTTTTCCTTTGTAATCATGGCTTTTGCCTCCGTTCCTTCAAATGTAACAGTATAGGAGTTCTTGGCATACAAAGAGAAGCTTTTTATGCAGTGAATGTTAATAATAAAGGAACGATGTGATCTGACAAAGTCCCTCTCTCTCAATTCACCCTCTAATTCATTAAGTGTCTGGTATGTTTTGATTGCTTCTGACTTCGTATGAATGGTCGTCGACCTGCCGGATCTTTCAATGAAAATAATTTCTTTCTTCAGGATAATATGTATGTCATTCTTTTGTTTAATATATAATCTCCCAGCTATTTCAGCTGAACTGGTTTTCTCCATCAGCCTTTTAACAGATTGGACAAGTCTATCTTTTGAATAGGGCTTCATAATATAATCATGGACATTCAACTCAAAAGCGTGAACAGCATAACCGCTGCTTGCTGTTACAAAAATAACAGCGATATTAAGAGCATGAGAGTGGATAATATCTGCAAGCTCATACCCTGACAGATTAGGCATCTCTATATCTGCAATCAGAAGTGTAATGGATTCTTTTTTGATTTGTTCATATGCTTCCTCTGCAGAAGTAGTGGCAAACACGATCTCTGCTTCTGGAATAGAAGAGACAATGCCCGCTAACTTATCCAAATCAATTGCTCTATCGTCTACCAATCCAATTTTCATCCTCATTGTATCCCCTTGTTGAGTATTTTCCACATTGTTTTATTTTACCATGTTTTTAACTCACCATGTTTGCCAGCTTGGAAATATTAGGAGGTAAGAGTAAATATCCTTCCCTTACATCTTCTGGCATTTTCACGACAGGAAACGGACTTTTCACGACATCTATACAGACGCTCATTTCCTTTATCTGTATGATAAAGACATAGAAAACGAGAAGGAAGTGACTAGATGATAACAGTAAATAAAGTAACGAAAACATTTAAGGATAAAAAGATATATGTAACAGCTTTAAAGCATGTTTCCTTTCAAATAAAAAAAGGAGAAACTGTCGGCTTGCTGGGGGAAAACGGCGCAGGAAAAACAACCTTACTTAGGTCGATCGCCACATTGCTTCAGCCAACAGAAGGCTCTATCACTGTCTCTGGATTTGATACGAAGGCAAACCCAAATGAAATAAAGCAAAAGATTGGTGTTTTATTTGGTGGTGAAACGGGTTTGTACGATCGCTTAACCGCAAGGGAAAACTTAGAATACTTTGCCAGGCTTTATGGTCTCAGCAAACATGAAACAAAGGTAAGAATTGATGAATTGGCAAGGATGTTCGGAATGAGAGATTATCTGGACCGAAAAGTCGGCAACTTCTCTAAAGGGATGCGTCAAAAGGTGGCCATTGCGAGGACACTTATTCATAATCCGGAGATTATTCTCTTTGATGAACCGACGACAGGCCTTGATATTACTTCATCCAATGTATTTCGCCAGCTTGTCCATCAGCTGAAGCAGGATGGAAAAACAATTATCTTCTCAAGCCATATTATGGAGGAGGTCTCTCTGCTGTGCGATAGTGTTGCAATGATGCACAAAGGAGAGCTTGTTCATCATGGAAGTCTAGAAGACTTATATACTGCCGAAGGAAGCAGTGATTTGAACTATATCTTTATGAGCAGACTTGTCAGAGGAGGAAATACCCATGTTTCTTAATATATATTTAAAAGAATTAAAAGACTCTTTCAGGGATAAACGAACCTTATTATTGACCGTATTATTACCAATTATCATTATGACTATGCTTACCCTTTTTTATGAAAAGTTGGTATCTGAAGACGAAGGAGAATCCTATATACTAGCGGTTGCCTCTTCTCTGTCAGATGAAGTAAAAACGAGCTTGCTTGCTAACAGCAGCATTGAACTAGTAGAATCACAAGACCCTAAAGAAACATTGCAAAACGGAGATGCACAAGCGGCCTTAGTAGCAGATGATAATCTCGCTAACCTTGTATCAGAAGGACAAAACGCAGAAATAACAATAATCGGAGATTCTTTCAGTCAAAGCTCTTCTACACTCATGTCCCTTACACAAGCTGCGTTATCCCAATATGAGAGCATGATAGTCTCCCAAAGATTGGGTGATCTTGGCATAGAAACTGATACCATAAAGCCATTTTCTATTAATCAGGAGGAATTAAACAGCGAGGATCCGACTATTAATCTTGTTGCCATGCTCATTCCGCTTATTCTAGCTGTTGCAATCGGTGTTGGTGCCGGACCGGCTGCTGCCGACCTCTTCTCAGGAGAAAAGGAGAAGAAAACAATGGAGGCATTGCTGATGACCCCTGTTAGTCGTTCGACACTTGTATTTGCTAAATGGCTGACAATCTCTACAATCGGCACAATCACGGGAATCGTTACATTGCTTGTGGTTGTTTTGGAAATAGCCTTCCTGACAGAAAACTTAAAAAATGCAATTGAATTCAAAGACAACTTTCTATTAGTTGTTACTTTGTCACTCGTGCTCACCATTGTTTATTCGATGTTTGTCGCTTCCCTGCTTATGCTGACTAGCATCGTCGGCAAATCTATTAAGGAATCACAAAGCTATAGTGCGCCAATTATGATGGTTACCATTTTGCCATTAATGTTAATGTCAAATATCGGCATCAATGAATTAGAGTTCAAGCATTTCGCCATACCGGTTATGAATATTTATGCCCTGTTAAAAGAGCTGATTTTCGGCATTACTAACTATGAGCATTTCTTTATCACAATTGCCAGCAATCTTATTGTATTAGTAGTTGTTTTCTTTATCGGAAGAATAATGTTTTTGAAGGATAAATGGGTGATGAATTAAAGAAAAAAGGATGGAAGCAATTCCATCCTTTTTTTATTACATTTTCTCTGGCGCAGAGACACCGATAAGGCGCAGTGCGTTTTTAAGTGTGATTTTTGTAGATTGAATTAATGCCAATCTCGCTTTTGTTCTTTCCATATTATCTGCATCTAATACTTTTTCAGCATTATAGAAGCTATGGAATGTTGATGCTAAATCAAAGATATAATTTGTGATGCGGTGCGGCATTCTTTTTGCAGCAGCTTCTGTCACTGCTTGCGGGAATTCTCCTAGTTTCTTTAATAGGTCAAATTCTTTTTCTGCCGAAATGTAGGAAACATCAAGGTTATTGTCCAGTTCAATGCCCTGTTCTTTCCCTTGTCTTAAGATGCTGGCAATACGTGCGTGCGCATATTGAGCATAGTAAACAGGGTTGTCGTTAGATTGAGAAACAGCCAAATCAAGGTCAAAATCAAGATGTGTATCAGCACTTCTCATCGCAAAGAAGTAACGTGTTGCGTCCAAACCTACCTCTTCCACTAAGTCTCTCATTGTAACAGCTTTTCCTGTACGCTTGCTCATTTTCATCTTTTCGCCGTTTTTGTAAAGATGAACCAGCTGGATGATTTCCACTTCCAAAGCATCCTTATCATAGCCTAATGCTTGGATAGCTGCTTTCATACGTGGAATATAGCCGTGGTGATCAGCACCCCAAACATTGATAAGCTTAGTAAAGCCTCTTTCCAGCTTATCTTTATGGTAAGCAATATCTGGAGTCAAGTATGTGTAGGAACCGTCGTTTTTAATAAGCACGCGGTTTTTATCATCACCGAAATCCATAGAACGAAGCCAAGTTGCTCCATCCTCTTCAAAGATATAGCCATTTTCTCTTAGAGAGTTTAATGCTACATCGATTTTTCCGTTCTCATATAGGGAAGTTTCCGAATACCAAACATCAAACGGAACACGGAAATCTTCCAGATCCTGTTTCAGTTTGCCCATTTCGTACTTAAGTCCGTATGAACGGAAGAATTCAAAACGTTCCTTTTCATCAGCATTTACATATTTATCGCCAAACTCAGCGGCAAGCTTCTTTCCAATTTCAACGATATCTTCTCCATGATAACCGTCTGCAGGCATTTCCTTTTCTAAGCCTAAAGCTTGGAAATAACGTGCTTCAACAGAAAGCGCTAAGTTATTGATTTGGTTACCAGCGTCATTGATGTAATATTCTCTAGAAACATCATAGCCTGCTTTATCAAGGATATTGCACAAAGAGTCACCAACAGCTGCACCTCTGGCATGTCCTAAATGAAGATCTCCAGTAGGGTTTGCTGATACGAACTCAACTTGTACCTTTTCTTTATTTCCAAAGCTAGTTTCTCCGTAAGCATCGCCTGCTTCAAGGATTGTCGGAATTAAATCAGCCAAATAGCTGTTATTCATATAGAAATTAATAAATCCAGGACCAGCAATCTCAACCTTCTCAATGGAAGCTTTCGATTGATCAAAGTTTTCGATAATTGCTTCTGCAATTGCTCTAGGAGCTTTTTTTGCCACTCTCGCCAGCTGCATCGCCATATTCGTAGAGTAATCTCCGTGCGCTTTGTCTTTTGGCAATTCAAGGATTACTTCTGGAATCTGTGCCTCTTCAGCAAGACCTGCCTTCATAACACTTGCTTTAATTTCATCCTTCAGTTTATCTTTTATTTGGTCTACTATATTCATGCTTGTTCTTTTTCCTCCTTCAGTTGGATGGTCATATGATAGGTTCCATTGTTATTGCCATTCACATTTAAATCATACAATATATCAATAAGCCCAGATAAACTTTCTGCTTCCTTTTCAAAGCTCAACCGCTTCGTATCTGTTACCATCAGAAAGGTTCCATAGGGGGTTTCATAGCTTCCGTTTCGCTTTTTATTCAACAGAAAGGAAAGGCGCATTTTAACGGCTCCGCTGCGAAGTATTAAACCTTCGTGTTCTGCAATCTTGACGATTGTCTTGATGGTCCCTTCTTCGATCACTTCTTCATACTTCACATAACTGCTTCCATCTTTTTCTAAGTATTGTCCAAATCCAACCCACTCAATACTTTCCTTGTTGCTTCCATTGTAGATATTGGTGGTCACATGTATTTTAACAGGTGTTTGTTGCCCTAACGTATTAGACAACGGCAACACTTCCTTTTCCTCTAAACTATAACTTAATAAGTATAAATTTTTTAAAAGGGAAGTGCAAGATGATGTATGGATATAGATGAAAGTATCTTGGTTTGTATAAAAAAGCGGGGGGCAATCCATCCTATCTGATCCATAAAGACGAATAATAAATACTTTGAAACATACGGTCCTTGAGTTGACAGGAAAATGGGTTCGTTCCATTGCGCTCGGCCACTCGCTTCACTAGAGGTGACCTCTGCACCTTTTCCCTAACATTTTAAATCAATAATAAAAGAACCGAACTATTTAACCAATAAAAGGTTAAAATAGTTCGGTTCCAACTTAGGATTAAATACTTATGTCACAGCCTCTTGCAAATGGAAGACTTATTATCCTCTAGAAAAGATTTCCACGGGTCGAGCGCCGAACCTCGCTAATAAAAGCAAGAAGTCTCACCTATCCGCTCCAATCAATCTCCTTTTATGAAGCAGGATAGCTACTTCATACTCTTACTTATTTCACCCAACCAAGGATCATTTCTCTGATAAGCTTACTTGCAGTATTTGCTGTTTGTTCTGATGGATCGTAGATTGGAGCTACTTCTACTAGGTCTGCTCCTACGACATTTACTTCAGAACGAGCGATTTCGTGGATGGATGCAAGCAATTCTTTCGAAGTAATTCCGCCTGCATCAACTGTTCCTGTACCTGGTGCATGGGCAGGATCTAGTACATCAATATCAATCGTTACATATACTGGTCTGCCAGCCAATGTTGGCAGAATTTCTTTAAGTGGCTCTAGCACTTCAAATTTAGAAATATGCATGCCCACTTCTTTTGCCCATTCAAATTCTTCCTTCATTCCAGAACGGATTCCAAAGGAATAAACGTTTTTTGGACCAATCAGGTTTGCAACCTTTTTAATCGGTGTTGAGTGAGAAAGAGGCTCTCCCTCGTATTCATCGCGAAGATCTGTATGTGCATCCATATGGATAATTGCCAAATCCGGATATTTTCTGTACATCGCTTGGAAAACACCCCATGATACTAGATGCTCTCCACCCATTCCTAATGGAAACTTGTCTTCTGCCAGTACTTTTCCCACAAATTCTTCAATCATATCTAAGCTTTTTTGTGGATTACCGAATGGCAGCGGAATATCTCCAGCATCAAAATAATTAACATCCGCCAAGTCACGATCTAAATAAGGGCTGTATTCCTCTAGCCCAACTGACACCTCACGAATTCTTGATGGACCGAAGCGAGATCCGGGACGGAAAGAAACTGTCCAATCCATAGGCATTCCATAAAGAACTGCCTTGCTTTCCTCAAAACTTGGGTGACTTTTTATAAAAACATTACCTGCATATGCTTCATCAAAACGCAAAACCTGTCCACTCCTTTTTAGGGTTATTCCCTAAGCTTCTTTTTATATCAGGCTCTGCAAAGATTCTTTATCCTTAAAAGAGCCGTCTATTCTGTTAAGTCTTTTACGAACTTCGGGAGCACAAAAGCAGCTTTGTGCAACTCCTTCGTATAGTATTTTGTTTCCAATTCATGAAAACGGTCTTCCTTCACTTCAAGCGGGTCATACTTTTTTGAACCAATAGTGAATGCCCACATACCACTTGGATATGTTGGAATATTAGCAACATACAGTCTCGTAATCGGGAATATCTCTTTAACATCCTTTTGCACCGTTCGAATGAGGTCAGCCTTGAACCATGGGTTGTCTGACTGCGCTACAAACAAGCCATCTGCCTTTAATGCCTTTGAAATTCCTGCATAGAAGCCTTTAGTGAACAAGTTAACAGCAGGGCCAACTGGCTCTGTTGAATCGACCATAATTACATCATAGTCATTTTCACTTTCAGCAATATGCATAAATCCGTCTCCAACCTTAACATCAACTCGTGGATCCTCCAGCTTACCTGCAATTTCCGGCAAAAACTTTTTACTATATTCAATTACCTTCCCGTCAATATCTACTAAGGTTGCTTTTTTAACAGTAGGATGCTTTAGAACTTCTCTAATAACACCCCCGTCGCCACCGCCGACTACTAGCACATTCTCTGGATTCGGGTGTGTGAATAACGGTATATGTGCCACCATTTCATGATATACGAACTCATCCTTGACGGAGGTCATGACCATATCGTCCAATAAGAGCATATTGCCCCATTCTTCTGTTTCAACCATATCAAGCTTTTGAAATTCTGTTTGCTCTGTATGTAATGTTTGCTTTATCTTCATCGTAATTCCGAAATTATCTGTTTGTTTTTCTGTAAACCATAATCCCATCTTTTGCTTCCTCCATTCTTTATTACCTCAAAATAAGGGTTTGAAAAAGGTGCTCTCGCCATTGATTTCCTCTTGCCTTACTATGAAAGGCTCAAATCAACAGAGACAGGCTGTTACATTTAAAAAGCATGAAAAGGGGCCAAGTTGACTATTCCTTCCTATATACTTCCCAAACAAATAAATAACAAACACGAAAAAAAGTATAGAGTAAATTCGCTAAAATGCAAGAAAAATTTACTAGCACAGTTATAAAAGGTTTAAAATGCCATTCTTATCCACATACTAGTGCTATCTAAAAAACTTGAGCATTCCTCGCTATAGGAGTTCACAATATGACAAGATTTATAAAAATCACAAATCCACTCGGAGGTGCGGCGTAAATGGAACTCATCGCAAAGGATCGCCTTAAAAATTCAGCCAAATATATCCGGCTGCTCATTATTCTGGCCATCCTCGCCGGGTTTATTTTCAGCGTTATTTTTGCAGGTGTCCTCATATATGCGAAAGCATTAGGAGCACCGCCACTAACTGTGTCCCAATCGACCATTTACTATTCTGATGATGGTACAATCATTGGCGAAAGCAACAGCGGACAAAAAAGGTATTGGGTGCCGATTGAGGAAATAAGTCCAGATTTAGTCAATGCGACCGTATCGATAGAAGATAAGGGCTTCTATGATCACCATGGCTTTGATTATAAGCGAATTGGTGCCGCTGTACTTGCAGATATAAAGGCAATGGCGAAGGTGCAAGGTGCAAGCACGATAACACAGCAGTATGCCAGAAATCTGTTTCTTGAGCATGAAAAAACATGGAAAAGAAAGCTCTCAGAGGCTTTTTATACAATCAGACTTGAAATGTTTTATACAAAACAAGAAATTCTGGAAGGTTATATTAACACCATCTATTATGGTCACGGCGCTTACGGTGCTGAAGCGGCAAGTCAATATTATTTCGGCAAGCCTGCTTCTGACTTAACTTTAGGTGAGGCCGCAATGCTTGCGGGTATACCGAAAGGACCGAGTATTTACTCTCCCCTTGTTTCACCTGATAATGCAAAAAAAAGACAGGAAATCATCTTAAATTCCTTGCTGGAGAATGGCTATATTAACGAGCAGCAAAAGAAGACAGCGTTTGAAGAAAAGCTCAAATTCACAGGAGAGTTTCCGATTTCCAGCACAGAAACTGCGCCTTACTTCCAGGATGCTGTTAAAAGCATCTTGAAGTCAGAACTGAAGATGGATGATCGCACCATCCAGTTAGGCGGCTTACGGGTATATACAACATTAGATACAAAGCAGCAAAAAATCGCTGAAGATACGATAAAAAAACAGATAAGTGATACAAGCAAGATTCAAGTTGGGTTTGTAGCAATGGATCCTAGCAGCGGCTATGTTAAAGCAATGGTCGGGGGGCGAGATTACAGCGAAAGCCCATTTAACAGGGTTACCCAAGCAACACGTCAGCCTGGCTCTACAATGAAGCCGCTCCTTTATTATGCTGCATTGGAGCATGGCTTTACACCTGTGACGATGATGAGCGGTGAGAAAACGACCTTCCGATTTGATGACGGGCGCGATTCCTATACTCCTCATAACTTTAACAATCAATATGCTGAAGGAAACATCTCAATGGCACAGGCACTTGCCTTATCCGATAATGTTTATGCTGTTAAAACACATTTATTTCTAGGCATGGATGTCTTGGCGGACACTGCTGAAAGATTTGGACTGAGCACTCCAATGCAAAAGGTTCCTTCACTTGCGCTCGGAACCTCGAATGTAAAGGTGCTGGACATGGCTAATGCATACAGTATGCTAGCAAATGGCGGGAATAAGGTAGCTCCCGTATTTATCACAAAAATTGAAACTGCCGACGGCCAAGTGCTTTATAAGCAAAAACAAGAAAATGAACAAGTGTTAGACACTGATTTAGCGTTTATCATGAATTCCATGATGACAGGCATGTTTGATAAAAATCTAAATGGCTATGCAAGCGTGACAGGGAGCACAATCGTAAATGACATAACAAGGATTTATGCAGGCAAGTCAGGATCGACCGAATCAGACAGCTGGATGATCGGATACACCCCACAGCTTGTATCTGCAGTCTGGACAGGTTATGACCAAGGAGAGTCTATTACTCTGTCTGCAGATAAAACATATGCTAAAAAGGTTTGGGTGAACTTTATGGAAAATGCCTTGAAAGATGAACCTATTATAGGCTTTAAACCGACAAAAGGCACTGCAGCTGCTTATATAGACCCAAAAAGCGGAAAGCTGGCAACAGAGGCTTGTTCAACAAAGAGGCTTATGTACTTTACAAAAGAGAAAGTACCAACCCAATATTGCGATGATCTTCCTAAATATGATTCAACAGAACAAAGCGGGAAGAAAAATGACGGGAAAGAACAAGTGGAAAAACAGCCTTGGTATAAGCGGATTTTTCATTGGTAATAGAAAACAGCCTTCCATAGTGAAGTGCACCCCAATTGTTAGACGAAGGTCTAACAATTGGAGGTGCCTTTTTTATGGCCAAATTTTCAATAGAAGAAAAAATTAGTGCCGTTTTGGAATATATAGATGGTGATGATGGCGTAAATA